>NZ_VOZB01000013.1:0-104987 GCF_013420005.1 Acinetobacter sp. YH12040 | reverse complement strand
TGGCCACTTGGTGGGTATGGCCCGCTTTCTTGACCAGGTGCGTGGCAATGACGCGGTAAACGATGCCCAGCACCCACCCCATGATCTCGGGCCGGCTGGCAAACAGGAAACGCAGCTGAAACGGGAAGCTCAACACCCACTGACGCATGGGTTGTTCAGGCAGTACTTCATCAACCAGCAAGGCGGCACTTTCGGCCATCCGCCGCGCCCCACAGCTCGGGCAGAAACCGCGACGCTTACAGCTGAAAGCGACCAGGTGCTCGGCGTGGCAAGACTCGCAGCGAACCCGTAGAAAGCCATGCTCCAGCCGCCCGCATTGGAGAAATTCTTCAAATTCCCGTTGCACATAGCCCGGCAATTCCTTTCCCTGCTCTGCCATAAGCGCAGCGAATGCCGGGTAATACTCGTCAACGATCTGATAGAGAAGGGTTTGCTCGGGTCGGTGGCTCTGGTAACGACCAGTATCCCGATCCCGGCTGGCCGTCCTGGCCGCCACATGAGGCATGTTCCGCGTCCTTGCAATACTGTGTTTACATACAGTCTATCGCTTAGCGGAAAGTTCTTTTACCCTCAGCCGAAATGCCTGCCGTTGCTAGACATTGCCAGCCAGTGCCCGTCACTCCCACTCGATTGTAAACAAGCACACAAAACCCTTTAGTGACAACAATTTGCAAGAACTATCAGGCTCAGTGCCATGAAAAATACCATGACCAGATCATGAGGTTGAACACGGCTTGCGCCGGCAGCGTTCACGCTCCTGGTCGGCGATCTCGCCCGGCTGCAATGCTAGCTCAGCATCGGTCATGCGCTCCAGCACGTCGCGTAGGCGGATGGTGCAAGGAATGGGCGGCAGCTCGAACTCATAGCCGCCGGCGATCATTTCGGCCGCAATCTCCTCGGTGATGAAAAACGGCTCGTCGTCTTGGTTCGGCTTCTTCATGCCCTTTCCTCCTGGCGCTCATCCTGGCCGACAGCGGCCAGGGCATCGGCTTCCGTCAATGCGTCCTCCACGAACGCGCCGTGCTGCTTCGCTTCGGCCTGGCTGACCTCGGCCCATATCCGTTTCACCTGGGCCGCACTGTACCCGGCCAGCTCGGCGGTCTTGTTGATGCTGTAGCCGGACTTGCGCAGCGCGACAACTTGGGCGCGGCGCTTCGGATCAGCACGGCGGCCCTTGTACCGCCCGGCCTGGCGGGCCAACTCAATGCCTTGGCGCTGGCGTTCGCGCCTGTCCTCGTAGTCGTCGCGGGCCATCTGCAAGGCCAGGCGAAAAAGCATGATCTGCACGGCTTCCAGCACGATCTTGGCGACGCCCTGGGCCTCGGCCGCCAGGTCGGATAGATCGACCACGCCAGGGACGGCCAGGCGTGCGCCTTTGGCCTGTATCGAGGCCACCAGGCGCTCGGCCTCGGGCAAAGGTAGGCGGCTGATGCGGTCGATCTTCTCGGCAATGACCACCTCGCCGGGCTGTAGGTCGCCGATCATGCGCAGCAGCTCAGGCCGGTCGGCGCGTGCGCCGGATGCCTTCTCACGGTAGATGCCGGCGACGTAGTAGCCGGCGGCCTTCGCGGCCGTAGTGATCGCCTCTTGGCGTTCCAAGTCCTGCGCGTCGGTGCTGACGCGCAGATAGACCCGCGCCACCATCGGCGCGGCTACTGGCTTCGTCCTGCGCATACTTGCGGGCTCCTTTGGGCATACTCAAATGCACCCATCTTAAACTGGCAGCTAATGTACAAAAGTTGATAGAAGCACACAAGTTCAATTTTGCACTTCTGCCCCACTATTGCAAAACTGCTTGTTAGTAGCCGTTTTTTCTTACTGTTTATAGATTCAATAATTTTTGAAACGAAAAATTGGGACTAAACATTTCGGTTTCGTTTTCTGTCGATTCGTCCTGCGTATCTTTTGCATAAACAAACATTTGTTGTTCGTAGTTTTCGATGGCATTTTCAATACTTGTAAATTCTCCGTTTGTAAGGTTTTCAGACAATATCAAAGCATCCAATAATCCCGTATTTACACCCTGTCCTGCAAAAGGCGACATCAAATGAGCAGCATCGCCAATCATTGTTATGGGTAATGGACGGTTACTTTTCCAATCATTGTTCAAAGGAAATTTCCTTGTGGGCAAGCATTGAAATGTTGATACCGAACGTATTAATTGTTTGTAAACTTCACTCCATTTGGAAAATCTTTTCAATAAAAAATCGGCAACGCTGTTTCTGTCCTGAAAATCTAAGGGAATTTTATTTTTCCATTCATCGGGCGTTTTAAAACTAATTCCTAAATACAATGCACCATTATTATTGGGATTGGCAAACAATAAAATGCCCTGATGTCCCGCCATTAATCGGTTGCCGTTGCATAGCTGAAAAAATCCGGGACAGTTTATTTCCGGTTGAAGAATATCAGCTTGGATGTTGAAAGTACCGGTTTCTTCAACTTGCGTGTCGGTAACAAAGCTCCTTATTTTCGACATTCCACCATTGGCAAGAATAACCAAATCTGCTGTTTCACTCGGTTTATTCTCAAAAGTTAGTGTCCACTTCTTCTTACCAGGTTCAAGCATAACAAGTTTTCTATCCCAAATAACCGTGTCGTTTTCTAAACTATTCAACAAGATAGCCCTTAAGTCATTTCTGTTTATTTCAGGATTGTCAAATCGATTTTCGGGCTTTACATTTTTTGTGGATAAAATATTGCCTTTTTCATCAGCAATATTTACACCCATTGGTAAGGCTAAGTCATAATAAGTTTGTAACAATCCCGCTTTTTTCATTGCTTCCTGACCTGAACCTTTGTGTAGGTCAAGGGTTCCACCAAAAATTCTTGCCTCTCGGTCGTTGTCTCTTTCGTAAACTGAAACGTCTATGCCGTTTTGCTGTAATAATTTTGCCATAGTCAGTCCAACGGGTCCACCACCAATTATTGCAACGTTCTTATCACTAAGTAAATTCATTTGTTTGTCCGTATCTATTCGCATTGTCATTCAAAAATGGCACATAACAAGTGGCTATACGCCAAATGGCGTATATATCCACTATATCTTATTTTGCTAAACCTTTCATTATCAGTGACAAATCCGTTTTCAACCGTTTACCGTTCGTTTCTACTCTCTCAAAAGGATTTATATTCATAGTGCTTTTTGTTAAGTTTTGCTCAAATATACAAATCCTTTCTATATATCTAACAAATCCATCGGACTTTTTAATTGTTCCATTCCCTTGGTGGTAATATGTGTATAAACCTCAGTTGTTTTACTGCTTGAATGACCTAACAACGATTGAATATAACGTAAACTCGTACCATTCTCAAGCAAATGCGTTGCAAAGCTATGTCGTAAGGTATGTACAGTAACTTCCTTTTGAATCTTTGCTTTTAAAACAGCTGCTTTAAAAATGTTTTGAATACTTCGGCTTGAGTATGCGCCACCTTTTTGACCTTCAAATAAATAATCTTTTGGTTTATATTCCATAAAGTATGTTCTTAAAATAATTAATGTTTTCTCAGATAAAATGGTATAACGATCTCTTTTTCCTTTTGACTGTTCTATACGAATTTGCATGCGCTTGGAGTCAATGTCTTTTATTTTCAGGTTTATACATTCAGAAATGCGCAAACCTGCCGAATAAATAGTCATCAGAATAGCCTTGTGTTTCACGTTTTCAATAGCGCGTAGTACCCGAATGGTTTCTTCTTCACTCATCACAACAGGAAGTGTTTTTTCTTTTTTTGGTCTTTCGATGAAATATGTTTTCCGTTGTCCACCCAAAACACGTTCGTAATAAAACTGGCACTGTTGCAAAGTTAGCGATGAGGCAGCCTTTTGTCTTATTCAAAGGCCTTACATTTCAAAAACTCTGCTTACCAGGCGCATTTCGCCCAGGGGATCACCATAATAAAATGCTGAGGCCTGGCCTTTGCGTAGTGCACGCATCACCTCAATACCTTTGATGGTGGCGTAAGCCGTCTTCATGGATTTAAATCCCAGCGTGGCGCCGATTATCCGTTTCAGTTTGCCATGATCGCATTCAATCACGTTGTTCCGGTACTTAATCTGTCGGTGTTCAACGTCAGACGGGCACCGGCCTTCGCGTTTGAGCAGAGCAAGCGCGCGACCATAGGCGGGCGCTTTATCCGTGTTGATGAATCGCGGGATCTGCCACTTCTTCACGTTGTTGAGGATTTTACCCAGAAACCGGTATGCAGCTTTGCTGTTACGACGGGAGGAGAGATAAAAATCGACAGTGCGGCCCCGGCTGTCGACGGCCCGGTACAGATACGCCCAGCGGCCATTGACCTTCACGTAGGTTTCATCCATGTGCCACGGGCAAAGATCGGAAGGGTTACGCCAGTACCAGCGCAGCCGTTTTTCCATTTCAGGCGCATAACGCTGAACCCAGCGGTAAATCGTGGAGTGATCGACATTCACTCCGCGTTCAGCCAGCATCTCCTGCAGCTCACGGTAACTGATGCCGTATTTGCAGTACCAGCGTACGGCCCACAGAATGATGTCACGCTGAAAATGCCGGCCTTTGAATGGGTTCATGTGCAGCTCCATCAGCAAAAGGGGATGATAAGTTTATCACCACCGACTATTTGCAACAGTGCCGATAAAAATATATCATCATGAACAATAAAACTGTCTGCTTACATAAACAGTAATACAAGGGGTGTTATGAGCCATATTCAACGGGAAACGTCTTGCTCGAGGCCGCGATTAAATTCCAACCTGGATGCTGATTTATATGGGTATAGATGGGCTCGCGATAATGTCGGGCAATCAGGTGCGACAATCTATCGATTGTATGGGAAGCCCGATGCGCCAGAGTTGTTTCTGAAACATGGCAAAGGTAGCGTTGCCAATGATGTTACAGATGAGATGGTCAGACTAAACTGGCTGACGGCATTTATGCCTCTTCCGACCATCAAGCATTTTATCCGTACTCCTGATGATGCATGGTTACTCACCACTGCGATCCCCGGGAAAACAGCATTCCAGGTATTAGAAGAATATCCTGATTCAGGTGAAAATATTGTTGATGCGCTGGCAGCGTTCCTGCGCCGGTTGCATTCGATTCCTGTTTGTAATTGTCCTTTTAACAGCGATCGCGCATTTCGTCTCGCTCAGGCGCAATCACGAATGAATAACGGTTTGGTTGATGCGAGTGATTTTGATGACGAGCGTAATGGCTGGCCTGTTGAACAAGTCTGGAAAGAAATGCATAAGCTTTTGCCATTCTCACCGGATTCAGTCGTCACTCATGGTGATTTCTCACTTGATAACCTTATTTTTGACGAGGGGAAATTAATAGGTTGTATTGATGTTGGACGAGTCGGAATCGCAGACCGATACCAGGATCTTGCCATCCTATGGAACTGCCTCGGTGAGTTTTCTCCTTCATTACAGAAACGGCTTTTTCAAAAATATGGTATTGATAATCCTGATATGAATAAATTGCAGTTTCATTTGATGCTCGATGAGTTTTTCTAATCAGAATTGGTTAATTGGTTGTAACACTGGCAGAGCATTACGCTGACTTGACGGGACGGCGCTTCCCTACCCTCATGGCCGCCTCCCAGGAATCGACCCAGGTGCTTATCGTGGACATAATCCTTTACTCATAAATTTATCTTATTCCATTATTGTACCTGTCACGCAAAACTTGCAGAAAAGCCATAAACGCAGGAGAATCCTGTCGGCGGTGAGGATAATAAATATGGTAGCCGTCAAAATATGGACACCACTCGGTCAGAACAGCAATCAGCTTGCCGCTTTTGATATATCCATCTGCAACATACTCGGGAATATAGGCAATCCCCAGCCCGTCTAATGCTGCATCGAGCTGATGAATCGTGCTGTTCGCAATATATTGCCCTTTGACTTTCAGACTGAATTTCTGAGCATCTTTCTCGAATTCCCAGGCGTACAATCCACTCGTATCAGAATAGCGGACGTTAATGCAGTTGTGGTTCAAAAGATCCTGCGGCTTCCTGGGCTTAGCATAACGCTTAAAATGGCACTGTTGCAAAGTTAGCGATGAGGCAGCCTTTTGTCTTATTCAAAGGCCTTACATTTCAAAAACTCTGCTTACCAGGCGCATTTCGCCCAGGGGATCACCATAATAAAATGCTGAGGCCTGGCCTTTGCGTAGTGCACGCATCACCTCAATACCTTTGATGGTGGCGTAAGCCGTCTTCATGGATTTAAATCCCAGCGTGGCGCCGATTATCCGTTTCAGTTTGCCATGATCGCATTCAATCACGTTGTTCCGGTACTTAATCTGTCGGTGTTCAACGTCAGACGGGCACCGGCCTTCGCGTTTGAGCAGAGCAAGCGCGCGACCATAGGCGGGCGCTTTATCCGTGTTGATGAATCGCGGGATCTGCCACTTCTTCACGTTGTTGAGGATTTTACCCAGAAACCGGTATGCAGCTTTGCTGTTACGACGGGAGGAGAGATAAAAATCGACAGTGCGGCCCCGGCTGTCGACGGCCCGGTACAGATACGCCCAGCGGCCATTGACCTTCACGTAGGTTTCATCCATGTGCCACGGGCGAAGATCGGAAGGGTTACGCCAGTACCAGCGCAGCCGTTTTTCCATTTCAGGCGCATAACGCTGAACCCAGCGGTAAATCGTGGAGTGATCGACATTCACTCCGCGTTCAGCCAGCATCTCCTGCAGCTCACGGTAACTGATGCCGTATTTGCAGTACCAGCGTACGGCCCACAGAATGATGTCACGCTGAAAATGCCGGCCTTTGAATGGGTTCATGTGCAGCTCCATCAGCAAAAGGGGATGATAAGTTTATCACCACCGACTATTTGCAACAGTGCCGTTCAGGCAGTACTTCATCAACCAGCAAGGCGGCACTTTCGGCCATCCGCCGCGCCCCACAGCTCGGGCAGAAACCGCGACGCTTACAGCTGAAAGCGACCAGGTGCTCGGCGTGGCAAGACTCGCAGCGAACCCGTAGAAAGCCATGCTCCAGCCGCCCGCATTGGAGAAATTCTTCAAATTCCCGTTGCACATAGCCCGGCAATTCCTTTCCCTGCTCTGCCATAAGCGCAGCGAATGCCGGGTAATACTCGTCAACGATCTGATAGAGAAGGGTTTGCTCGGGTCGGTGGCTCTGGTAACGACCAGTATCCCGATCCCGGCTGGCCGTCCTGGCCGCCACATGAGGCATGTTCCGCGTCCTTGCAATACTGTGTTTACATACAGTCTATCGCTTAGCGGAAAGTTCTTTTACCCTCAGCCGAAATGCCTGCCGTTGCTAGACATTGCCAGCCAGTGCCCGTCACTCCCACTCTATTGATGTGTGCTTAAAAAACAGGAGGGTTTAACTTGGTAAACTATACATACTCATTAGGAGTTTACCATGAGCAAGAAACAGAAGACTTACACCGCAGAATTTAAAGCTGAAGCCATAAAAGCCATTGAAGAGAACCAAGGTAATGTATCGGAATCCGCTAGACAACTTGGCATTTCAATGCAAACCCTTTCGAACTGGAATAACAAAGCAAAGGCTGGAACTTTAGCAGGCACAAAACAGTATTCGCCCGATCTAAACGCCTTACTCGAAGAAAATAAGAAGCTTAAACAACAGCTCAAAACAGCTGAAATGGAACGTGAATTTTTAAAAAAGGCAGCAGCGTACTTTGCCAAAGAAAGTCAGTGAGGTACGCCTATATGAAATCGCAAAGCCACTTATTTCCGATTATTTTAATGGCTCGATTACTTCGTGTATCCGTTTCTCGCTTTTATGATTGGCTAAAGCGAGGCATGAGTAAAAGATCAATTCAGCGAAATCAGCAGACAATTTTGGTCAAAATAGCCCATGAAGAAACCAAACAAAGCTATGGCTATGTTCGATTAACCAAGCATTTACAAGCGCAAGGTATCAAAATAAGTACGTATGCTGTGCGCCAAATAAAAAAATCAAATCAGTTGTATTGTAAGCGCCATAAGCGTTTCAAAAGAACCACGAACAGTGATCACAACCGTTCTATTTATGACAATTTACTCAAGCAACAGTTTTCAATGACGAAGCCTAATCTTGCGTGGTCGAGTGACATTACCTACATTTGGACGGCTGAGGGCTGGTTGTACTTGGCAGCTGTCAAAGATCTTTACACGAAACAGGTTGTTGGCTATAGCTTAAATGAGCGCATGACAGCCAAGCTTGTTTGTGATGCATTGAATATGGCTATTCGCAATCAGAAACCTGCTAAAGATCTCATTGTACATTCAGATAGAGGCAGCCAATATTGCAGTAATGAATATCGAAACTTACTTGAGAAATTTGATTTTCAGGGTTCAATGAGCAAAAAAGGCGACTGCTTTGATAATGCACCGATAGAGAGTTTCTGGGGCATACTCAAAAATGAACTAGTCCATCATCGCAACTACAAAACAAGGGAAGAAGCCAAAGCGGATATTACAAAATATATAGAGTTATTTTATAATCAGCGAAGAATTCAAAAAGGCTTGGATTTTAAGACACCAAATCAAATGGCAGAAGACTTTTATCGGTTAGCTGCCTAGAATCTCCCAAGTGAAAGTCTCCTGCTAATTCAGCACACATCACTGTTGATAAATTTTCTAAACAAAAAGGATCAAACTAATCTATAAGCTTTGTGGGTTAGAAAAAAAATAACTCACTTTGCATTGATCATATTTAAATTCTTGTTTTATCCATAGCACTAACCTATTAATTTTAAAAAATAATAGGTACTGGCTAAATAGCAAATCGATACATATCTTTTTCATAGAGGAAATATGATTTTAGTAAGTTCTTGTCTGGCTGGCTTAAAGGTACGTTATAACGGGACGCATAGCTTAAACGAAAAAATCGAAAAATTAGTCAAAGATGGAAAAGCTACTATGGTATGTCCAGAGATTCTTGGCGGTTTATCAACACCACGCGAACCTGCCGAGATTTCGGGAGGTAATGGCGATGATGTCTTAGATGGAAAAGCCTGTGTAATTGAAAAATCAGGAAAGGATGTGACTTCAATCTATATTGAAGGGGCATATAGAACTTTAAAAAAAGTTCAATTATTAAAAGCTACTCTGGTAGTGCTTAAAGAAAATAGCCCTTCATGTGGTAGTTCAATGATTTACGATGGTCAATTTAATGGGAATAAGATCTATGGCAATGGAGTTACCTCCGCTTTGCTTAAACGTCATAATATAAAAGTCATTTCAGAAGAAACTTTTTGGCAACTTTTACCCTAGTTCCTCCGCTTTTATTTAAAATCTTCATGCAACTCCAACCACGCCCCCCTTTGCAATATCAAGTCTCTTCGGTATTTAGAGATATAGTGAGGTAATAATCTAAGAAGCATATCCATTACTTCCACATCAGTTAAAAAGTAGTGGTTCAATTTTATGCTGTAATTCTTTAACAATTTTAGCAAGCTGATCATGTAAAACTAACCAACATTGCTCATGACCTTGCCCAATATATTCATCTATTATGAGTTGCAAAATGTCTTGATCTATCTGACTTAAGAATTCTAAAAACCATGTCGCAGCAACATCCTTGGCAACTATTGTTTTATGATCTAATGTATAAGCTATACGGCATAGCGCTAAAATTTGATTACATTCATCCTGATCGTCTTTCCAATGAGCAATAATTTGTGGATAAGTTTTTTGCATGGCAAATATTAATTGTTCATAGCTAATTGGATTTAACCAATCGCAAATATCAGGTCCAAAGATAGTAATGTTATGTAATTGGGCAGTTTTAAGTAAAATACTAATATCTGGATCAGATTGACTATAAAGTAATTCACCTTTGAGTAATTCTTCTCTCAACCACTCGCCATATTGTAGCTGATATGTATATGGATGATTTTTATTGGTAATACTCCCTTTTTCTAATATCGTAATTTCTAAGGCACGCGCTGTAGCATGACCAATCGGAACAGATATATTTAGAAAATTCTGCGCTAATTGTTTTCTTTCCTGATCGGTAATTTCACGTTCAATAATAACTAAAATATCAAGATCACTTTTATGTTTTAAACCACCATCAACATACGAACCATATAAATAAATAGCATAAAGCTTATCTTTAAAATTTTTTTGTAAAAGCTGTTTTACACTTTCAACTTGGCGACACTCTTCATCATTTAAGCTTTGCATATGATTTTTAATTTAAAAAAATAAGTAATGAATTCATAGAGCATTATACAGAATAAGTGTAAATAATTTAATCAATTAGTAAATAACATACTATTTTTACAATATATTTACTTTCAATATAGAGTTTAATACATAAAACTCTATCAATCAAAAAAAGCTTGAAACAACATCTGAATAGTAAGAGTCATTTCCTCCTCACTTAGAGATGGATCCGGAAATTTGAACAACTCCTATAAGTGATACTCTGCTCCTCAAATGATGTTATAAACATCAATATATGGAGTATTTTATGGCACGTAGACCAAGAAGAAATCATTCAAACGACTTTAAGGCTAAGGTAGCACTTGCTGCGATCAAAGCAGAAAAAACACTTGCTGAATTGAGTTCTGAGTTTGATGTTCATCAAAACCAAATTATTGACTGGAAAAATCAATTGATCTCAGCTTCCTCACAAGCTTTCGATCAATCAAAAGCTCCATCAGAACCTCCCATTGATCTTAAAAAGTTACATGCAAAAATCGGTGAGCAGGCATTAGAAATTGATTTTTTAGAAGGTGTGTTGAAGAAACTGGGCCGCTTCAACCACAAAAGTTAATCGATCACTCACTTCAGATTTCAGTATCTAAACAAGCTAAGTTACTGAAAGTCTCTCGTGGTTGTTATTATTATCGCCCAAAACCTGTTAGCTCATCAGATCTGAAGCTGATGCGATGTATTGATGAATTACATATGCAATATCCTTTTGCAGGCAGTCGTATGATGCGTGATTTGTTGAATCGTCAAGGGCATCATATAGGACGACGTCATACACGTACTTTAATGAAGAAAATGGGTATTCAGGCGTTATATTGCAAACCAAATTTAAGCCAGGCTAATCAAGCTCACCGTAAATATCCATATCTGCTCAAAGGATTGGCTATTCAGCGCAGTAATCAAGTGTGGTCTACTGATATAACGTATATCCCTATGGCAAAAGGCTTTGTTTATTTATGTGCTGTGATTGATTGGCATAGCCGCAAGGTACTTGCGCATAGGGTATCGATTAGTATGGAGGTGGATTTTTGTATTTCGGCTTTAAATGAAGCGATTGAAAAATATGGATCACCTGAAATATTGAATACAGACCAAGGCAGTCAGTTCACCAGTGATGCATTTATTGATGTATTGAAATCAAATGGCATTCAAATCAGTATGGATGGTAAAGGTCGATGGGTAGATAATGTGATGGTTGAACGATTATGGCGGAGCGTTAAATATGAAGAGGTGTATCTCAAAGCTTATAGCAGTGTCACAGATGCGAAAAAGCAATTGAGTGCATATTTTGAGTTTTATAATCTGAAACGACCTCATTCGAGTCTAGACAAAATGACACCAAATGAGTTTTACTATGATCAGCTACCCCAACAAAACAAGGTGGCTTAACTAGAGCGGAATATCACTTATAAATACGCTTTTAGTTGTTCAAACAAGTGGAACCACCTCTGTTTGTAATGATATTTTATAAAATTCAATATTAGATCTGCAGAGAAAAACTTATCAAACTAAGTATTGGCTAGTCTTTTTCTTCGAAAAACTTATCAAACGAAGTATTAAGTTAATCTTTTTCTTCAACTTCTTCCTTAAACTCAAACAAATCATTCATCGTACAGTTAAAGTACTTACACAACTTATCGGCGACTGGTAATTCAATACGTACAGCACGGTCATAATACATACTTGTGAGCGTGTTGCGATTGATACCTGTTGCATGCACCACTTCACTTAATTTTAAAATTTTTCTATCGCCCATGAGGCTAGATAACTTACAAGTAATCATATTTAAATTAATTTACAAAAAATAACTTGCTGTGGGTTATTTGAAGTTGTTGACTGAGTAATACTTTGCTAAAATTAACCTACAGCAGGTTATTACAACTTATAGAAAGTATATTTTATCCATTTCAACTAAATTATAACTTTTTAAATATAAGGATTGAACCTGCATTAGATTATTTTGTGGAGATGACCGCCGTGTTACCAAATGAGTTATTGATCAGCCAGCAAGCTCGTGACTTAGGAAATCAATTAATTAAAGAAATGAACATCAATAGAAGTTATGGAATGGCTAATTTTCTTGGAGTAAATACTTGCTATGATAATCATCAGGCTGTACTTATTTGGACATTTCAACTGCTTGAAAGGGAACCTGCCTTAAATGAATTAGCAGAAATTAAAAAATATTTTCTTTTAATCTTTCCAGATAGTGTTTATCAATTAGCCTAAGTTGTTTTTAAAATTAATTTATTAAATAAAAAGCACTAAATCAAAGAAAGCTTTATTTAAAAATACCTATTAATTCAAAAACATACCATTTACTGAATATATGAAGCATAGGTTCCTGCTCTATCACTCACTCGTACTAAAATTACATCGCTCTTTTTACTGATACTAAACAATTTATGTCCACGCCACGTTCTGCGGCTTCGAGGGCTAGTTTTTGTTGAACCACTGAGAACAAGGACAACAAACTGCCTACTATATTTTCCCGGAGAGTGGTGTAGGAACTTTTTCATTATTGCTAATCATATCAGCGACAACATCAGCAACGAGCTCCTCTATTCCTGAGAATGCTTTAGACTGATCCGCATCAAGCCAAGACAATGATGGAAACTCAGCACATCATTCGTTTAAGACCTATTTTAATGACGGCACTGGTCGCAAGTTTAGGTTTTATTCCAATGGCGTTAAACACTGGAATTGGTGCAGAAGTACAACGACCACTAGCAACAGTTGTTATCGGCGGTATTGTATCTTCTACAATTTTAACTTTGTTTGTATTGCCTATTTTATATCAATGGGCGCATGGCTCTGAGAGTAGCAAACAGCAATCCGACGAAATTTAAAATCAAAAAAAGCAGCTTAATTACTAGGTTATGCCTAATTAAGCTGCTTTTAATATTGTATGCCCAACATTTTATTGATAAAGCTTACTGCGCTTCATCCCGACAATTTTCATTTAAAAACTCAAACTCTATCGTTGTATGCGATAAATGATAGGAAGATAATTTAGCTGCAACTTCTTGTTTAAGCCTAATTAATTCTTTAACGTCAAAGTTGTCACTCAGCTCAAGGTGCGCTGTTAAAACGTGACTTTCACCATCTAGTGACCAAAAGTGCATGTGGTGGATACCATTAACTTCAGGAAATTCCATTAGTGATAGTTTAATACGCTTTTGAGTCTCTTTATCGGGTGCAGCTTGAAGAAATAAAACGAGTGTTGATTTCAGGTTTTTGAAAACATTAAACAAGATGAACAGCGTGAACCCTATTGATAAAAGGGGATCTAATATCGGCAGTTCAGCGAACAACAGTACGATAGAGACTATAAGAACGGCAACCCATCCAAGTACATCTTCAAGAAGGTGCCATGTCAGCACTTTCTCATTTAATGTTTCACCCGCTTTTAATTTTAATACAGCATATCCGTTAACGGCAACGCCGAGTATCGCTAGCCCTAACATCCCCTCGACTACAGGCATTTCAGGATTGGACAGCTTTGGAATTGCTTCAAATAAAATCCAAATTGAGCCAATGATTAAAACAATACTGTTTATCAATGCGCCAAAGAGAGTAAGTCTACGATAACCATAACTAAACTTATCTGATGCTTCTTTATCTGAAAAACGACTTAAAATCCACGCAAAACCTATTGAAAGACTATCACCAAGATCGTGAACTGCATCTGCCATTATCGCCGTACTGTTAGTGAGCCAACCACCTATAAATTCGATAATAGTGAATGTCACATTAAGGAAAAATGCCCAACCAATACGGTCATCTTTACCATGTTGATGACTATGATTATGGTTGTGCATTTTGTACCTCTAGTACTTTTCTATTTCTTAGTTTTGATACATTCATATTAATCAAGTGACGTATCAAGCGTTGATATATCCAGCGTTTGAACCCCGACAAGTTAGTCCCTTTTTCGAGATAGAACTCATCAGGGGAATCATAAAGCCCAAAGTCATCATGAATACCTTCTTTTTGAATATAGGTATTTTCTCCACGCCAATCTGTATCTGGTGATGAAAAGCACTTTGTTGCAACACCATAACCACAAAAATCATCTTTTACTTGGTCAAATTTCTCCTGTAGAGAGCTTAAGTATTGCTCATCCAATATAAAGCCCTCTAAGTTTATCCAACGCCCTTCAAAGTAAACTTCTACCCAACTATGAATGATGTATTTAGGTGCTAACCAAAATACATAGCTTGGGATAGCACCTTTTTGTAGTTGCTGGTCTATGGTAAACCCATGAAATCGGCATTGAATGCCTAGTCCACGCAATAGTGCCATTAACAGATTACCCTTAGTATTACATTGTCCATAACCATCTGCTAGCACATCGCTTGCTGCAATATCATCGCTTTCATTATAACCAAAGAAAATCTCATCTTTTACAAACTGATAAGCGGCACCAATTTTGTTGAAGTTATCCAAGTTTTTCCACCTACGTTGATCGATCAAGGATTGGATATCTTTGTGTTCAAAATTAACGATATTCGTATTGTTTAAATATTTCTCAGTCATTTTTTATATATCCTTTTCGTTGCATACTTATACTATAGACTCTATAGTAACTATAGAGTCAAATGTCTGGGGGAAATTGATGAAAATAGGCGAATTGTCAAAAAAATCGGGCTGTTCAATACAAACGATTAGATATTATGAAAGAGAAGGATTTCTGTTAAATCCAAATCGTTCAGAAGGTAATTTCAGGCTGTATGATAGCAAAGCACTTAAACAATTGGAATTCGTAAAGCATTGTCGCAGCCTAGATATATCACTCAATGATATTAAACGTCTTATCGAATTAAAAAATAAGCCAGAAGAAAGCTGCTCTAGCGTTAATGCATTAATTGATCAGCAACTTGCACTAGTGAATAAACGCATGAAAGAATTAAGGGCGCTTAAAGCTGAATTACAACAAATGGCTAGTGCTTGTGGTTCGAACAACCCAACATACTCATTATATTCTGCTGACCATGTAACACGGCAAGTATATTGTTTACTATCCATTTGAAACCCCATAATGTTTTAAGTCTATGTATAAAAGTACGATTTTCACTTAGCAGTACTTAAATAATCACCCCACCACTGCATCATTTCAGTCCGCTGGGCTAAATAGTCAGCGTGATTATAGCTGGCACGGGTACGGTTCTTATCAATATGTGAAAGTTGTGCCTCAATCCAGTTATCCTGGAACAAACCTGAGTCATTCAAAATGGTACTAAAAGTGGAACGTAGTCCATGAGAGGATAATTGATGTTTTCCATAGCCCATCTTACGTATAGCCATATTTAATGTATTAAAATGAATCGGTTGATTATGTTTCCGTGGGCTAGCAAAAATGTACTTTTCACCGTATGACCATTGCATGACGTCTTTTAAAATATCTAAAGCCTGATCTGAAAGTGGAACTAAGAAGTCGGGAATCTCATGGCCTAATATGACTTTTCGTCGAAACTGTTTAATATGCAAGGCAGGTATTTTCCAGACTTTTTCATTTAAATCAAAATGATGAGGCTCAGCCAATAACAATTCAGCCCCTCGCACGCCAGTATGTAATTTGAACAGCAGTGCTTTTTTAATAATCGGATGGGCATCCAATTTTTGTAATTTATACTTAAAATCAGATATATCCTCCGCTTTCAAATACGGATAATTTTTCTTGATTTTACTGTTAATGGCGATTTTATTTAAACCATGCGCGATGTTGAATTCACAATAACCCATCGCTACAGCGTAGTCATAAATTTGGTTCAAATAACTACAAGCTTTCTTGACAGGTTCTTTTACTTGGCGTCCCTCTATTTTTTTGATTACTGAAACCAGGTCATAACGCTTGATGTTTTGAAAAGGTAGATCCTGAAGGTCTGGATAAATATCTTGCTGTAAGCATCTTTCTGCTAACTGTAGTACACCACAGCGGGGTAGATCGTTGAAGGCATTTTTCAGTTTGAACTGTAACCACTCCTCCCCGACCTTACCAAAGGTGATGACATTAGAGGCAGTATCTTGTTCAAAACAGAAATCATTGTCTTTAAAGTCATCTCTGACTTGTCGTGCCTTTTTCAGCGATAAATCAGGATAACGACCTAACTGAATGCGTCGACGTTTTTTAGTTTGTGGATCTGTATAGCGATAGCACCAAGATTTTCTTCCACTCGGCTCAATCTTCAGGCTAAGCCCATCTTCATCGGATAAAAAACTGGTTTTTTCCTTACAATGAGCTTGGCGAACTTTAATTTCAGTAAGACTCATGGAATTTAAATGAAACCTAACAATGGGTTGATTGGATCAATTATATCAAAATAGAACGCTTTATGTATGATGCGTACACTACGCATCATATAGATTTGTAAAGTATTGTTTTATAAATTTATTATTCAATATACTTTAATTTTAGTAACCAGTAGGAGTACCACTTCTTTTTTAGTTCTCAAATATCACGTTTTTTTTGACGCAATGATTCTATCTCGGACTTCGTCAGCTGTTTTACGAGAGATGAGGATATACTTTACCTCCCACTCTGTGAGCCTTTCAACGTCTCACGGCTCTATTTAATGTTATTGAATAATCAATGGATACCAGTAAAGCCTTTTAGGTCTGCTATTGTTTCTAATACAATAGTCTCCACGATCAAGGATTGGACTCAATGCATATTCCAGCATAAACCTACCACCTATTCCTATTCGCACCCTACCACTCATTCCTATTCCAAATCGGCCACTTAGGGTTTATTCAGTAATAGAATTTAAAGGCTTTATTGCCCAAACCTATATTCTTAAAAGCTTATTCAGCAATATAATTCTTAGATAAATTGCATATTCTTATCGTAAAGGACACTGATTCTTCTTTCATTTGGACAGTTACTATGAATTCACTTCCGTCCTAATAATCTGCCCCAAAAGCTTTTTGGCTTCCGATTCGGATCGGCTTTGTTGCACAAATACCTAAGAATATGATTTTATTAAATTTATTCTTAGGTTGAAATTTTCACAAACCTTTAAAAATCAGTGCCTTGCAAAATGTTTATGCAACAAAGCCTATTTAAATCGGCAACTTGAACATATTGATAAGTTAATAAATAATCACATAGATCAAGATCCAACATTGAAACAGGATTTGAAATTACTGCAAACTATTCCTTCAATCGGTGAACGATCAGGCTTATTACTGTTGGGGTTATTTCATTCGCACAAGTTTGAAAAAGCAAGTCAAGCTGCTGCATATGTAGGTTTGGTTCCAGTACATCAGTTGTCTGGCAGTTCAGTCAACAAGCAAAGTCACTTATCAAAAGCAGGTGACAGTAAAATACGCTCAGTATTGTATATGTCGGCATTAACAGCGATTAAATATAATCCACACATTGAAGCTTTATATCAACGATTATTAAGCCAGGGTAAAAATAAAATGTGTGCTTTAGGTGCTGCAATGCGCAAGCTTATACATCTGTGTTATGGCGTTTTAAAACATCAGACTGCCTATCGAAGAGATTATTTAGTGGTCGAATAATCTCAAAACCTGATTGACTACCAAGACGGTATCTCAGGTCCCGAATTTATCAGTCACGAATTTGTGCGCTGGGCTACTGAGCACGGTATTCGTATTGAATATATTCAACCGGGTAAGCCACAGCAGAATGCGTATATTGAACACTATAATCGGACCATACGTTATAGTTGGCTGAGCAAGCATTTATTTGATACTTTGGATGAAGTACAAGATTATGCAACAAACTGGTTGTGGCATTACAACCATGAAAGACCACATCAAGCTAACAAAGGAAAGCCACCTCTAATGGCTGCTTAACCTCTACTTTTAACTTCGGTTATTTATTGAAGGATTACCTTAAAAACTATTAATGTAGCTCCATTTTAAATAAAGAACCGCTTTTTTATTCAAAATAGGGTAGGAACGACTTTAACTAAATCAGTAAGGAATACTTAATGAAATATATCTAATCTCACCTATATTGTTATATGAAATATATATTGTAAATGGAATATCTTCAATTTTCCATTTTTGGCTTCTAACCACGCCATCATCATTCTTAATAAATAATGGCACTCCTAACATATTTTCAATTTCAGCTTTATTCATTGAAAATTTTAAATTAAATGGCAGTTCTTGTTTATATTGAGAAAAGCCTTCCACACCATCATTATAAAAAAATATAGTCGTTAAGTATATTTTTTCACCAGTTATGGGTTTGTCCTCCTGATTTAAATAAAAAGACTCATCAGTAAATATAAAACCCAATCCCTCATCATATTTACTAATATAAAAATTATACTCATCCAATAAATCACCATCTTCATCATAAATTGGTAATTTAATTTCCTCTTGACTTTTCACAAATTGATTTTTAACAAAAAAATCAACTAATTTTTCATCAATATTTGACTTACCCAACAGTGATATTAAATGATCAATAAACTTATTTGTCATTCTTTCTCGCCTCCTCATCCATAATATTTTTCAAAAATTTATCATAATCAGCATTATTTTTACAGCTCAATGTAGTACATGCTTCTTGCAACTTTGTAACGTACTCAGGCGTTAATTTTTTTGCATTATCTATCATTGCCTCAGAATCCCTAATTTGTGCTGCTTGTAAATCATTTGCATCATTTTCAATGAGTCCTTTATTATTTTTTCCTGCATAGGTTGGACCTGCGGCATGCACCTCATTTGGTACAGTTACACTCATTCCTTCATTAATAATACGATTTTTCTCTGCTTGAGTTAAGGGCGCTTCCTTTAAGTCTTCAGCTCTCTTTAATAATGCAGCTTTAGACGGCTGATGATCTCTAGCCACGGTTCCATCTCCAGTGACTTTCTTTTGATTTCCATAATTATCAACCCATCCCACATCAAGAGATTGCTTTTGATTTATTTCAATATCAGCATCTTTCCCCTTAGTGACACCTTTACCTACTCCAGCACCTACAACTCCAGCCACAGCATTAATTAAATATTCTGCACCTTGTTTATTTTTTTCAATTTCATTTGCAAATTTCAATTCATCTAATTTATTTTCAGATGTTGAGGCTTCAATTTCTTTAACTTTCTCTGAATTAGTCCAATTATTAATCGTATTTGAATTGGTAACATGAGCGGCGGCAGTTAATGATGTCGCCAGCGCATCAAATCCTTGAGCTATTTCAGCTCCTACCGCACTATCTAAAGCTAAAGATTTTCCTGTCTCAATTGCTAAACGGACTGGGCCTGAAATCATTAGTCCTACCGCAAGTTGAACAGTACCTAAATCAACTCCAGTATCTTCACTAATCTGCTTTATATTATTTCCTAAATCAGCAATATTGCTTAATATCGTCATACCAACTGTGGTTTGGGTCGTAACTTTTGTCTCAATGTCAGTTCCTTTCGCATAAATTACTTCTTGTTCATTTACGCCTATTTTAGGTTGTTTAAAAATCGTTTCTAAATCAACACCAGATTGAGCTAATGTATCTAGTTGACTCTGAATTTCACTAAACTCTTTTGCTGCATAGAAAAAATCTAATTTAGAAAATAAAGCTTCAACTTCTTTTGGCTCTATCCCTCGTTTGAGCAATTCACTTGCAACTTTGTCACCAACTACACCCGTTTCTTTATATTCACTTGGTAAATTGTAAAGCCTTGCCTGAATATTATTTAGTGTTTGTAAAGCCTTATCTTTATACTCACCCGCTGGTAAGGCTTGTGCTAAATTTTCTGCACTTTGACGGAAATTCTCTGGCAAATCCTTCTGTTCTTGAATAATCTCCTGTCGTCCAGCTTCTGTCAGTAATCGATGATCAATCGTTACTGAACCATCCAGCATACCTGTGGTCTGATCACGAGTAATTTCTTGGGTATTGTTGATATCACGGTTGGTGGTATGGTAATCCTCCCATAAATAACCGAAGTTAAAAGCAGAGGTTAAGCAGCCATTAGAGGTGGCTTTCCTTTGTTAGCTTGATGTGGTCTTTCATGGTTGTAATGCCACAACCAGTTTGTTGCATAATCTTGTACTTCATCCAAAGTATCAAATAAATGCTTGCTCAGCCAACTATAACGTATGGTCCGATTATAGCGTTCAATATACGCATTCTGCTGTGGCTTACCCGGTTGAATATATTCAATACGAATACCATGCTCAGTAGCCCAGCGCACAAATTCGTGACTGATAAATTCGGGACCATTATCGCATCGGATCACTAACGGTTTTTCTCTCCACTCCAGCAATTGATTCAACGTACGAATAACCCTGATTGTGGGCAATGAGAACCCTGCTTCAATGGCTAGGCCTTCGCGGCGGTAATCATCAATCACATTCAATAATCGAAACTTGCGACCATCGGAAAGCTGATCATGCATAAAATCTAATGACCAAACCTGATTTTCTCGGATTGGTTCTTTCAATGGTTCAGGCGCATGCCGTTTTAGTCTTCTTCTCGGTTTAATACGCAGATTCAGTGCCAACTCACAGTAAATGCGGTAAACCCGCTTGTGATTCCAGCAGCAACTCTCAACATGCCGTAAATACGAGAAGCACAAACCAAAGCCCCAATCGGAATTTTCCTCAGTGAGTTCAATGAGCTGTTCAGCAATGAGTGCATTGTCATCGCTGAGTTTGGCTTGATAGCGGTAGCAGGTTTCACTAATGCCAAATGCTTTACAAGCCAAACGAATACTAATGGCATGCTGGGCAACTGCCTGTTGTGCCATCTTACGCTGGCAAGATGGCTTTACCACTTTTTTGCCATCGCTTCCTGGATGATTTCGGCCTTTAATCGCTCTTCCGCATACATCTTTTTAAGTCTGGTATTTTCGGCTTCTAGCTCTTTCAGTCGAGCCATTAATGATGTATCCATACCACCATATTTGGCACGCCATTTATAAAAGGTAGCATTACTCATGCCGTGTACACGGCAAAGGGTCGCTACAGGTGTGCCAGATTCTGCCTGTTTCAAGATGGACATGATCTGACTATCAGTAAATTTAGATGTTTTCATGCAGAATCTCCTGCTCGTATCTTAAGAGAAAATTCTACTTTTAGATCCTATTATTTTTAGGGGGGATTACCGTATCTTTCACATTCGTCACAGTACCTTGACCTAAGGTTGCCTTGGTCAGTTGTTCTGTTTCTTGCCCGCTGCTATTGATACCAATGGTCGTTGAACCTTTTGGAGCTGTAGAAGCTTCTTTAGTTCCCTTTTGTGGAATACCAATACTGGTCGATACATTAATTTCAAAAATTAAAATCCTTTAACGTCTTTCCTTTTTCATCCAATAATTTATATACAAAATCAGGTTCAATTTTTAAAAATAACTCAATAACATCATGAATTTTCCAACCATGTATTTCTGGATGATCAATGATTGAAATTAAATGTTCTTTTAAAAATGGAATATATTCTTTGAAGTCCTCATCGATTATTAAACCAAATAAAGAATCTATTCCAAAAGGTTGAGTATTAGCAAGCTCTATTATTTTGACAATATATGGAAACAATTTTTTTCTTGTTAAGGTACCTAGACCATGGTCAGATTTATCAGCCCAATAACGAATAAATGCTCTAAGAACATGTTGCAATGTATCATCATAACCATTTAGCCTATGATCAATAAAACCATTTAATTTATTGTTTTCAAATAATGCAGTTAAAGCATTAAAACCATAATCATCTCCCCAAAATGTCAACAATTTAGCAGCTTGGAATACAATATAGTCATCCGAATTTGTTAATAATTCTCTTAACTGTTCTATACGGCTAACTGAAATATCTTCAGCATCTAAGTCCTCTGCTATATCTGTATAATTGACACTATCAGGAATCTCATTTAATAAGTCTATAATCTTCTGTTCCAACTCTATACTCCTTACAAACTATTTCTTTATGTATTCTGATGGAACACAACCTTTGATTAAGCATTCCCCATCTCTAATAGCATGATTCAAATCTTTATTTGCATCTCTTAATTTATCTCGATTTTTTTTACTAGGATTACGATCATATTTCGCCTGAGCTGCATCGACTTTAGATTGTAATTCCTTTCTAACTTCGGTATGTGTCACAATCTGACTACCAGAAATCTTACCTGCATCAATATCTTCCTGCAATCGCTTCGTATCAATCTTAATTTGCTCACCACCATAATTTTTAGAATCAATAGCTATTGCTGGATCACTTGTTGAAATGTATGGTGTATTCTCAGAATTACCACCTCTAATATGAGATTGAACAGATCCTGTTCCTTCAGGGTTTGCAGCAACCAAATCACCTTTGTCATTTATGTAAGCTTTTGGTTTACCTTTATAATTTTCTGTAGCAGAAAAATCATGATCATTACGAGTAACATAATCAGGAACAGTAGGTTTTACTGATATTTCATCACTATTTTTAGCTTTTCCTTTCCCTGAAATTAGTGTCTCAGCAGCTATACCAACAATAAAAGTAGCACCTAGCTTTGCATTTTGCAGTGATTCCGCATAATTAAGACTTCGTTGAAAATCATCATCGCTTAGTCCAAGCTGTTTCAACTCACTAATTTTTTCAGACCGACTCCAATCATCATATAGACCATCTGAAAGTCCGTAGAGTGATTTTACTAAATGATCTGATACCGCATTTGTAGCATAATCAATATATTCTCCACTAAATTGATTAACTATATATCCTGCTGTTGCTTTTACAGGCCCTCCTAACAACACGCTAGCAGCAAGTTGTATTTTTTCAATGTCAACACCACTATCTACAGAAATTTTTTCTATATTTTTACTAATTTCTGCTGCCGCATGTAAAAATTTAAAACCTAGTAAATCCGTTTCTTTTACAGCAAGAGAACTATCTGTATTTTCAGCTAATATACTAATTAAGGAGTTTGAGTTGACTATTGGTTGCTCTTTAGAGAGCTCAGAATTAAGAATCTGTTCAATGCCACTACCATTCTGACTCAAAATATCTAATTGTTCTTGGACAGCAGATAATTTTTGAATTGCATACCAATAATTATCTGTATCTATAATCTTTTCGACCTCTTTAATTTCAAGACCATTTTTCAATAGCTCCCCTGCAACTTGCTGCCCATATTCCTCTAAACCCTCAAAATCTGCTGGTAAACTATAAAGTTTTGCTTGTATATTATTTAAACTTTGTAAAGCCTTCTCTTTATATTCTCCCTCAGGCATTTGCTTCACAATATTTTCAGCACTTTGACGGAAATTTTCAGGTAATTCCTTCTGCTCTTGAATAATCTCCGCCCGTCCACTCTTACTCAGTAAACGCTGATCAACCGTCACAGAACCATCCAGCATGCCCGTCACTTGGTCACGAGTAATTTCTTGCGTATTATTAATGTCCCGATTGGTGCTGTCTGAGGCATTTGCAACAGTCCCTTGACCCATCGTTGCCTTAGTCAATTGTTCTGTTTCTTGTCCACTGCTGTTAAGGCCAATGGTGGTTGAACCGTTTGGATATTTGGATTTTTCTCCATCTTTGTTGTTCGTGGTTTTGCCTATCGTCGTTGATACATTAAAACCACTGCTACTGTTGTAGTTATGATCTTCTATGTCTTTCAGCGCAAGTTCGCCTGAATAGTTCAGCTTACCGTGATCCGTTAATGTGCCGTCTTCATTCTTCGTCGCATTGGCAATCACACCACCAATACTGGTAATATTTTTAACACCCATCGCATCTAGATCAGCATCGTTCTGCGCATTGCCAATCAGCAGCTTACTAGTGTCATTTACCCATGCACTGTCAATGCTGCCCTTACTTTGGTTATAGCCAGCGCTGATATTGCTGGCTTTACCGTTAGAACCAAAACCTAAGCCAATATTTCCGCCTTTGCTGCTATTACTGCTAGTCTCTGTATCCTGCAAGCTTTCTACATGGATCTGATTTACTTGTAGATTACCTCGGTCAGCGATAGAAACCTCACCGCCCTGAATATTCAGTTTGTCTATTGCACCTTCAGTACGATTCAGCACAACTTCACTATTTACGTGGGTGAGGCTTTCGTTTTGTGATTGGCTGGTTTGCTTGCCTATTGAAGCACTGCCGCCACCGCCATAGGTATAGCTCACACTTTGGCTATTGGTTTTACTATTGCTGTCCTGTTTACTATGCTCGACGCCTGCAGTCACATTGAGGTCTTTGCTGCCATCAAAGGTCGTGGTGCCTGTTGCATTCACTCGGCTGCCTTGGATATTGATGTCTTGGCCTTCTGATTTAAGCTGAAGGTTATTTAAATCTAAGTTGCTACCTTGCCATTGGCTTTGTTCTGTATTCGTGGTCGTCGTAGTTTCAATCCTTTCACCATTGGCACCAATAGTAAAGCCATAGGTTGCACTGCTTGCAGCCGCAGATGCGGCTGCTGCCCCTACAGCAATCTGTGCACTTGCCACATTGGCCGTTGCCATTGCGACATTGGCTTTGCTGTCATCTAAGGCTCCTTTGGTAATTCGACCCGCTGCATAGTCACGTTGTGCTTGGCTATAATCATCTTTAGCTTTAGATAAGGCTTTAGTTGCATCTGCAACAGCTTCTACCGCTAAGATTGCATCTAAATAGGCATTGCGAATGCCGACTTCTGTACTGATGGTTTCAGTATGAGTCTTTTCTTCTGTGGTGGTTTTATTTTCATAACCGCCTATGTTAAGATTTCCTCGACCATGATCAATGATCGTATCACCTGTCGCTGTGATATTTTGGCCGAGGATATCTACACCTTCTGCACCTTGAATTGTTAAATTTTCAGTATTGATATTGCCTGACTTATGCGTTGTGGCTGTAGTTTTAACGGTATTCTCTGCGTCTTCAAGTACAAAGCCGCCCACTCGAATGCTGTCTTTATTCAGCTTAACCCCAAGACCTTGTACCGTTTCTTTGCTGTTTGACGTAACAGTTTTGTGTTGTTCTTCTGCTGCATCGAGCGTGACTTTTTTGCCCGCTAAGACCGTGTTCTGTGCATCAATGTTGCTACTGGTCAGTGTCGTTTGACCTGCTGAACCCACATAGACATTATTGGCACCAAGATCGGTCCCTGTTTGTGTTCTTTGCTCAGTCCGTGTGCTCGATGATTCTCCGATCGTGATCTTCGGTGCTTTTAATCCCGGAGCTAAAGCCTCAATACCCGCTAAGCCAACAGCAGTCACTTTCATTAAGTCTTTGGCAATGCCACGATAACCTTTTTGGGTTTCATCCCATTGCTGATCATTGGTTTCTAATGTCGTCAGACTGACATTTTCGGGCAGGGCATTACCATCTTTGGATTTTAAACTGCCATCCGCTTGGCGTTCGAATTGTTTATTGCCAATATAAATATTGTCTTGAGCTTGTATATCATTGGCTTGCAGCTCGATATTTTTACCGGCATTGATATCAACATTTTTGCCAGCTTTGAGCTGTGTTTGTGCAACATCTTCGTCGATATATCCTGATTGACGGTTTTTAAATTGAATTGTATTTTTCTTGGCTGTTTCCGTGCTCTTTATATCAGTATCAATATCTGACAAAAGTTTTACATTGCCTTGGTTTGCCGTAATTTGAATGCTGTCTTTCGCACCAGCTTGCAGGTGCGTGGCTTGAATATCTCCTGTTTGGCTATTGATCAGGATATTGCCACCCGATTGGATGTCGGTTGCAATCGATTGACTGGTCGAAGATTGGATTTTTTTATCTGTTGTAGAGAAGCCACCTTTTTCTTGGGCTGCAAGCTGAGAACTGCGTTCATCTCGTCCATTTTCGATCAAGACATTTTGTCCAGCATCAATCACTACATTGCCCGACGTACTGTTCAAGGTGCTGGCTTTAATCTGAGTATTGGCACCACTTTGCAGGGAAATATTTCCTTTCGCCTGAATCTGCGTCCCTACATCTCGACTCGAAGCATTCAGAATCTGATCCTTGTCACCTGCTGAGCTTAAATCACTGCGACTGACATTCACCGTAGAAAGATTCAGGTCTTGTCCCGCTTGGATCGCAATGCTACCTTGGCTTTGTAGATCTGATGCAGTCAGATTGATATTATTCTTGGCATTGGCAACCAGCTGACCATCCGCATCTTGTACATACAGCCCAGCAACACGGCCAATGTTTTCAGCGCTAAATTCACTTAAACCGTGCTTATTTTCAGTTTTAATCGTCGTGGTGATGTTGTTAATGTCTCGGCCCGCATCAAGGGCAAGGATTTGATTGGCGGTCATTGTCCCACCAATATTATTGATATCGGTGTGTGCTGTCGCAAAGACATCTCGACCTTGTATTAAGCCACCCACGTTATTAATGTTATTGGCTTCAAGACTCACCAATTGGCGTCCAGCAATACTGCCTTGGTTGTTTAAATCCCCACTCAGTTTTAAATTGACCGTCTCGCCTGCAATCAAGGCACCTTTGTTGTTTAAGTCCCCCGACTGTACCGCAACATACACTTTCGGTACCAAGACTTGGATTTTTTCGCCATCAACGGTAATGGTTTCTGTCACCAGCCACACCATATCACTGGTCAATCGAGCAATCTGTGCTTCTGAGAGCTTCACTCCAACACTTAAATTAAGATCTTTGGCAGCACTTACCCCAGAATCCATCAAGGCTTTGAATTGATCCTCGAAGTTCGTATAACCATCTAAATAAACTTGACCCGTCAGTTGTGCAATTTGGTCATTGACCAGTTTTTGCTCGTAATAACCATCCCCTAAACGTTTTTGCATATTTTGTGGGTTGGTCGCGAACATTTGCAGCATGTAATCACTGCCTAACCAATTTTTATAATTGGTAAAGGCATCGCTGCTTTCAATCAAAGGGCGGTTATTATTTTCTTTATTAACGCTGTATAAGGATTGCAGCGGTAAGCTGAGTTCTGAGGTATCACCATTTAATGTGCCTTGGTGAGCACCATCATATTTCACCACATCAAGTTTTATTGGCGTTACGATATCAGCTGGATTATAGGGTTTAACACTGTTCCACTTACTTCGTTTACTTGTACCTAATGTATTCCAACCTACATAGTGATACTGTGATGTCCCCGTTTTAATCACACGATGCTCACCCTCAGCATCAATATTATTCACTTCATTTTGTTCAATATTAATGCCTTTCGTCGCTAGAATTTGGCTCTTGTCATTGGTCAGGCTTTGGCCTTTTAGCGTCAGTGTGCCACCTGAAATAATCTCCGCTGGTGCACTGGAATCCACATAGTGTTGGGTTTCGTACTGGTTGTAGATATATCGGGTATAGTCTTCATATTTTTGACCATCCAGATAAATGCTGTCATAACTGCCACGACCTGTAATATGCGATGAATCAAGAATTTCAGCGCTTCCAGCACCTTGATAAGCGGTCACATCTTTGCGGGTTTCTGGTATTTCTTTGACACTTGAACTGAAATGCAAATTTCGGTTGGTCAAAATATCCACGCCTAAGTACATATCACCCACGGATTGAATACGTGCACTGGCATTGTCTAATAATGCGGCAGAGCCTTCTGCCATATGGTTTGCATTGAGTTGTCCACCAACAGTCAGCGCACCTTCGCTGGCAATTAAGGCTTGTTCTCGGTTTTCAATTTTTCCGCCTGCAATATCTAAGCGTTGACGTGCCGCAATCGTGCCTGCTTTGACATCGCCATTGGTTTGCTGTTCTGCATTGAGAAGATGCGCGGCTTGCAGGGCAATATGGTCACCATAGATTTGACCTGTACCCACGTTTTGGATGCCTTGACTGGCATCAATACGAGTTAAACCTTGGCTATTAATGAGGCCGGTATTGTTGACGTTTTCAGCCTGAATGCGTTGATCGCCTAGACTTAATATCTTGCCATTATTGTTTAAATCTTTTGCTTGAAGATTTAAACTCGCTGGGGTGCTATCGACTTTATTTTCTGCAACTACTGCACCGCTATTTTGCAGCTCGCCATTGGCACTGATTTTAATATGCCCGGCTGAAGCAAACACTTGCCCTGCATTGTTAATCCCAACCCCTTGTTCGGTACTGATTAAACTGATTTTGCCCGCATACATTCCGCCTAAGTGACTGGTATCAATGGCAAACTGTGGCACAGTGCCTGCCAACCCCGAAGCCGCCTGTATCGCACCAGCCTGCGGATTAACTTCAATATCATTTTGTCCAGCAACCACCGTCAATTCTTTAGCCCAAATCCCCGCATTGATCTGTGCAGCACGGCTGAGTAACTGGGTATAGTCGGCTTTACTGGCATCCAAGCCCTGACCTGTGATGTTAATCACCCCGTCACGGACTTGATAACCTGTCACTTGTCCATTTTGAATATTCGGATTGGCGGTACTTAAAGTCACCCCACCTGCATTGATAAAACCGCCACCATCGACATTAATCCCAGCTTGGTTGGCAATGATCACATCTGCTTTACGTCCACCGACCTCTACATAGCCATTTAAGTGACTTGGATTGCTGCCGTTCACCTGATTAACAATGACTTTGGCTTCACCGCCTGCAAGCCACGGATTGGCTTGGATATAACCCCCAAGCTGCGTTTGAGTATTTTGGCGGCTGTTATTTAAAATGACACCGTTCTGATTCACATCAAATTGCTGGTAGTGATTCACCGATACCCCAGCTTTGCTTGGGGTTTGAATATTCACCTGCGTTGTGCCATTGGCACTGTTCAATATCGTTGGACGCTGATTGCCTGCCGCATTCGAGTCTGCAACAACATTGCTGTGCGATACACCAATAGATGCATTGATCAGGGCAGTGCCTGTAATCAGCATCAATGAAAATGAAAGAACTTTTAAAGCTAAACTTTTTTCAGAAGCAACGACTGGTGTTTCAAGATCAACCGCTTTATTATTCTGTGTTGAGGCTTGTCCTGCAGCTGCGACATTTTCTGCAACAGCAATCATTTCACCACGGGTTTGACTAAAAATCGTTTTATAGCAGTTCTTATTCATTTTTCAATTACCAATGTGTCTTTATTTGGGAGATTTTTTCGCTTTAATACTACGAGCTCATTTTTTAGTTTGTACTTTTCTTTAGATCAGAATGAATAACTGGCACTAAAACCATAATTCAAATCATAATTTTGGAAATATTCAGGCTTCTTGATTGGTTTACCGATAAATATATCGTAGTAAAAAGTGCCACCCACCTTAAATTGACCACGTAGCCCCATCGCACCACCCACAAGGGTTTTACCTAAAAGCCATTGGGCAGATTGACCATCAACATGCCCAGCATCCAAGGCCATATAGAATTGATGTGCGGGAAAAATAGACATGGCTAAATCATTGCGCCAGTAGAAGCCACGGTCTGCTGCTAGGGTTAGGTCACCATCAAAACCGCGTACTGTATACCTTCCACCAATGGAAAGCCGGTCTTGGATGGTCAGCGGGGTGTCATTGTATTGCGCTCTAAAGGCACTTGAGTAGCTATATTGCTGGTTCTCAAATTGGAACGGAACATTCAGATTGGCATCTAGCGTCCAGATCTTCATCCGTGATGTACCTTCGTTCAGCGCTTCCTCAACTGCTGGTAATGAATCGAATGCACCTGTGCCTCGCTTATACCCTAGACTCAAATCCAGCACTGCAAATTGAATATATTCACGATGATCAAGGTTTAACTGCCAACCCGCAACATCTCTGCGCTGTATGGTCAGTTCGGCATCATCAATATAGCTTTTAGATTCTCGATGCCAGCCTTTCAAGGTCGCTGAGGTTTTACGCTTGGCATCCCGATAAAGCAATCGGGTCAAGCCTAAGTCTTGAGTCTGACTTTCTCCATTATAGTTATAGACATTATTGGTGCCTGCAACAGCTTGGTCATAATTGTATCGACTCGCATTGGCGCTGATCAGCCAGTTTTTATAAGGGACTGAATAATGAAGGGCATAGTTATGGGTTCCGCTCTTCACAGTGGTTCCATTTTGATCCGTAATCTCTTGCTGATCTGCTAAGTTACGGCCCATGGTGACGTAAAATAAGTCACTTCTAAATAAAGGGTTATCGACTGAAACGGTGATGTTACCTTGGTATTTACCGGTTTGACGACTACCGGCATCATCAGCACTTAAGGTCACGCGAATTGGAATTTTTCGCTGTTTCCATTTGACGATAACATCACTTTGATTGGGCGCATCTGCAGGAATAATTTGAATATCAGCTTCCGCTGTAGGCAGTCTTTTTAAGTTTTCTAAGCCTTGCTCTAAGTCACGTAAATTGAGAATATCGCCACTCTTCATTGGAAAGATATTTTTGGCATATTGAATTCGGCCTGCTCGGGTATTTTCCTCATCACTTAAATCGAGTTTGATTTCTCGAACTAATCCCGGAATGACGGTGAGTTTTAATACGCCTGTACTTAAGTTTTGAGGTGCAGCCAATATTCGTGTCGTAGTAAAGCCTCGGCCAATGATGATGTTCTGCGTTTGCGTCATCAACAGATTAATTCGCTGCTCACCCATGCATAAACCTGGAGTAAAACTTAAATCTTTTAACGCTTGTTGCACATATTGATCAAAATGCTTACTCATTTCGCCATCAAGTTCAACTGTCTTGATTTCAAAACAATTCTGATCTTCAAGGTCGGTAAGTTGTACAGCTTCTTTTTTTTGGATGACATCTAAATTAACATCACGTTCTGGTTGTATAATTTTTTCTAGTTCTGCTTGGCGCTGCTGGTTTCGAATCAAACCATCTATCGCTGGATCAAATGTTTCTGCAAATGCAAAAGGAGTAACAACAAAACCACCCAAAGTAAGCAAAATACTTTTTAATACTATATTTTTTTTGAACATAAATTTATTGCATGTTAAATTTTGCGCAGAAATTAACAAATAATGACCAAATATTCAATGGTATTTTATTTTTCAATTTCTCCCATTAGATTGTACCCCTCAATAGACACTTAACTTTCATTCTGCAGGACACCTTCACTTGCCACATGTGTCGTTGATAGCCAATCTGACCATTGTTCTTGATATAACTGTACCATATGAGCACTTGGCTGTTTTTTCGTAAGCGTCCGCTGAACACACCTTATGAATTCATCCTATAAGCCTTAATTTAGTCCCCACTTAAAAACAAGTGGGGACTTAAATTTATGACGACAAATAATCAGACATCCATCGCATCTCTAGCGAAAAAACGAAGAACATACAGTGCTGAATTTAAACAGCAGATCGTTCAGGCTTGTAAAGCACCTGACGTTTCAATTGCTTCGGTCGCTTTGCAACATGGATTGAATGCAAATCTTGTATCCAAATGGATTCGCTTATTTGATGGTAAACCAAAGAATGATCGCTCACCACCACCGAATAAACCTGCATTTATTGCCTTATCCTGCTCTGCACCATTAGATCCTATTTCTACTAATATGTTAACGGTTCAAATTGCTTTACCTCACTCAAAAGCAGAAATTGGCTTTGTGATACGGGTCTGATTTTTCTTGATAAGCTGTGGCTCAAATTTACCCTCACGATCTCTAGGGGTATCTAGTTCAAACTCACCATCATCAGTCAGTAGACGCTTCGTTGTGTAACCATTGCGAGCATTTTTACCTGTTCGTGGACTATTCTTTTCGTAACCTAAATGGTCGGTGAGTTCCGCATTAAGGGCAGTTTCAACAGTCAATTTCTTTAAAGCCCGACTAAAATTATTGAGATCGAGTTCGGTTTTTAGGTTCTTGGCTAACTCTTTAGCGAGTGCCAACATTGCTTCATCTTTCATGGTAAACACCTTTTGTTTGACCCCAACAACGTTGGGGGAGTTTAAGCGTTTACATAGTTTTATTTACAGTCTCAACAAATCCGAAAACAAGGCATCACCATTGCTCATCTAAGGAGTAGACCCAGATACGATATTAGGCATATTTAGGTTTTTTGTCGTGTACAGAGTCAAAAAAGATAGAATCTGGATTTTTATTACATTTACTATCCGTATACTTCAACAGCAGCTTTGAATGTTTCACTTAACCTTAAACTTTTTTTAAAATTAAATATATTTACATATACGTTCTAAAATTTGATATAATTTATTAAAACTTTAGATTCCAAGTGTAAATAATGAGAAGCGCTAATATTCGACGTGATGGCTACTTAAAATTTCTGAATACATGGCAAGACCGTGATGTCATTAAAGTACTTTCAGGTGTGCGTCGCTCTGGAAAATCCACCTTATTGGCAATGTTTCAACAAATCCTAAAAGCACAGGGTGTACAAGCCGAAAACATCATTGCCATCAACTTCGAATTTATGGAATTTGAAGAACTCACCGATTACCGTAAACTACATGATTATGTATTGTCCAAAGTTGATAAAAGTAAAAAAAACTATGTTTTCTTAGATGAAATACAACATGTTACAAATTTTGAGAAAGTAGTCGACTCTTTATATGTTCGGGATTATATCGATTTATATATTACAGGCTCAAATGCATTCTTTCTAAGTGGAGAACTTGCGACTTTACTTACAGGACGCTATATCGAGCAACATGTTCTACCTCTGTCATTCCAAGAATTTAAACAGTGGCATATTGAAAATAATCCGATCATCCAACAATTATCAAATCGTGATTTGTATGCCATGTATACGCGCAGTAGTTTCCCTTATACGCTTGCCATGACTAGCCAGCAGGAAACTTATGATTACTTGCAAGCAGTCTATGCCAGTGTAATGTTTAAAGATGTTATTCCCCGTTTGAATACTGCCGATATTAACTCTCTCGAGCGTGTCGCAAGATATTTGGCAAGCGTGACAGGCTCACCTATTTCCATCAATAAAATTAAAAATACCTTTGTTTCAAGTGGGGTTAAAATTTCATTTGAAACAGTAAAACGCTATATTCAGGGCTTACAGGACAGTTTGTTATTTTATAGTGCCGCACAATTTAAAGTACGCGGGCGTGAGTTATTACAATCCTCTGAAAAATACTATTTAGTTGATGTCGGATTGCGCCGGATTATGTTGCCTGATGCTAATGCTGATCAAGGTCATATCTTAGAAAATGTGATTTATCTTGAGCTTGTCAGACGAGGTTATACGGTCTATGTAGGGCGGGTTGATGAATATGAAATTGATTTTGTTGCTGTCGATACTTTACAGAATTTAACTTATTATCAGGTGGCATTAGAAACGCTCAATGAGGAGACACTCAGCCGAGAGTTACGTCCATTACAGAAAATTTCTGATTCGTATCCCAAGTATTTGCTTACCTTAGACACGATAGGGACTGAAGCGAATTATAATGGTATTGTAAAAATGAGTGCTCTCGATTGGTTGCTATCTGAAAATAAGTAAAGTTGAGGGTAGACATGGATACACTTATTTATTAATTAAAACTCAAAGACTTTTCAGCATTAACCAAGAGTGTGATCAAGCATAATTTCTGCTCCATTTGTGATGGATTGATTTACCTCGACTCGATTTCTATCTGATTAAGATGTATGGTCCGCTTGCATCATGTGAGGACAGGAAAAGGCGAAACGGCTACTTTTTGCATGTGATTAGATAGTTACGGCTGTTATAATCCGTTACTTAACGGGGGATTAATATGTTTAAAAATTTATTACTGAGTTTATTTGTGGCTGTTCCACGGCTTTGTTGCATAAAGATTTTGTAAGCTTCTGATTTAAATAGGTTTGTATGAATTTCAACCTAAAAATTAATGAACAAAATCAGTTGGTTATGTATTTATGCAACAAAGCCTATGTTAGAATATTTTTTTATCGATAGTCCAACATTAAAATTTCGTCTATCTGCGGGCTCAAAGAAACGATTATTACTATCATTGACAATCACGGAACCCACATAGTTTCGATCTAATAAATTATCTAGTCGTGCATAAGTATTTACTTTCCAGTCTTTATTGACCCACAAATAGCCAACATTTGCCGCAACGACCGTATAACTTGGTGCAGTATCAGAGTTGATATCATCGACATAAATCTTGTCCATATAACGTGCTTCTAAGCCTGCCTGAAATCCCTGCTCAGGTTGCCATGCCAAGCCTACAAAAGCTTGATTCTTGGCAATACCTGGAATATATGTTCCTTTTTGTATCAGCGGTTTGGTTGTGGTCGCTGGAATATCAGCATCAAAAGTCGCATCTAAATAACTATAACTGGTTCGAATATTGAGTGCTTGCCAGAGCTGTTTTTGCCACGATAACTCTAAGCCTTCACGTAAGGTTTTTTCTGCATTACGAAATGTGCTTCGCCCGCCATTGGCATCGTCAGGCACAATGTCATTTTTAGTTTCAGTATGAAATACAGCAAAAGTAAATAACCCTAAGGTATTCTGCGATTTTAAGCCAAGTTCTACGGTATCACTGGTCGCAGGTTTTAAATTAAAGTTAATGCCTGAAGTCCCTACTGTAAGATAGGCCATCTCGGTAAAGGTTGGTGTTTCGAAGCCTTTGCCATAGCTAGCATAAGTATAAAGCTCAGGTAATATATCCCAGCCTAAAGCGACAGTTGGAAGTAACTTTTGATAATCTGTTGAACCACTGTCATCACCATTGCCTGTGGTTTAGTCATGGTGCTGAAGCTATTTCTGATGTCTTAATTCTATTACCTGCAACACAGTACATTTAAGTTGATGATGCTACTAGCAATGTTTTAACTATTGGAAAATATTACAGTAATTTAAATTATTTGGGGGAATTTTCAATAAACATAAATTTCGACACGTCACATTGTGTCGTTAGTAAGTAGGATGATTCAATCACTTCAAACTTAGCATTGGTATAACCCTGCCCTATGAGACAGCTTCATAATAAGGCTGCTTATATCTAGAATACTGTGGCAGTTTAAAGTTTTATTTTAATTTTACCTCAAACCACATTTGATAAATAATGAAGAAAACCTAGATATAACCCCCACAAACTACTGATATTTTTAATTTGCTAAAATTTTACATTGATCATATTTCATTCATGTAATTGTCATTTTTGCTTCTTATGATGAAGCTTTTTAAACATGATGCTTCAAAAAAATGAAAAAAAAACCACTAACCTTAGCTTTATTAGCTTCGACAATTTTATTAACCGCATGTACTGATGATGGGGACAATGGTCAAAATGGATTGAATAGTTTGATTCAACAGACGCCTTTAGTACTTGGAAATGATGATTGCTGGAGTGCTGGAACACGTATTGAAAGTGGTTTGGATAAAAATCAAAATGGTGAGTTGGATGCGAATGAAATCCAGCAAAGCTCCATCCAGTGTGGTCCAAACTTATTTGCCCAAGGGGTTGCATTGCCTTACCAAAACTTAACAAGCTTTAAGGCGAATGGAACAACTATTGCGAGTGCATTTACACTTCGACAGGGTGGCTTTGGCTCTGATGTTGCTGCCCATCCTACGAACAATAAACAATTTTACGCAATCACAGATCGTGGCCCAAATGCTGACTATAATGATGGCGTGAATGGTGCTGGTAAGATTTTTCCAATGCCAGACTATATACCTAAAATTGGGTTGTTTGAGGTACAAGATGATGGCTCAATCAAACTCATCAAAACGATTTTATTAAAAGATCGTGATGGAAATAATATTAGTGGATTACCGAATACTGCTGCACTAGGTGGTACAGGCGAAACACCTTACGATATTCATGGCAAGGTCATCGCTAAAGATCCATCAAAGCCTTATGACCCAATAACGAACCCTATCAAACTTGATGATTACGGTCTCGATTCTGAAGGTTTGGCAGCATTGAATGATGGTACATTCTGGGTGAGTGATGAATATGGTCCTCACATTGTGCACTATGATGCCAATGGAAAAGAAATTGGTCGTATTAATCCTTTTGTAAATGATGTGCGCAATACCTTCACTTTACCGCAAGAATTTAGTTATCGTCGTGCCAACCGTGGTATGGAAGGTTTAACTATTACACCTGACCAAAAAACATTGGTTGGGATTATGCAATCGACAATGGACTTACCGACTAAAGCTGTTAATAAATCAACCTTAACACGTATTGTGACGATCAATCTTGAAACAGGAAAAGTTGCTCAGTATCTCTATCGTCAAGAAATTGATGCTAACTCAAACTCAGCTATTATTGCGATTAATGATCATGAGTTTTTAGTACTGGAACGTGATGGCAAATTCCTTAAAGACGATCCGAATATCATGAAACATGTTTATCGTATTGATCTGAAGGATGCTACCAATTTGGAGGATATCGCAACTCAGGGCGATCTAGTGCAAGATCCTAAACTTGGTTTAACGATTGCAGGTAAAACCCTCGAGCAATATTTCATCAATAACGATAAAAAATGGGAAGCATTACAAGCACTAAATATTCAGCCAGTAAGTAAAACATTGGTATTGGATATGGGTAAACGTGTAAGTTATGCGCATGACAAAATGGAAGGTCTATGGTTGATTAACCGACAAACTCTTGGCATTGTGAATGATGATGACATGGGTCTTTGGACAACCAATGGTTTAGAGCAAAAGTATTTGGATAATGTGGGCATGCGTGTCGATACACCTACCTTATATATTGCCGATAAGTTAAATCTTTTCAACCCATAACAATGAATGAAGCCCAAAAGCTAAAACTTTTGGGCTTTTTAAATTCAACTTTTGTCTAGAGAGAAAAATGAGAATAACTCAATCGGCTTTGATAACTTTCTTGGCAATTACAGTGCTACCATCGCTGAGCTATGCATCTCCCAAAGCCACATCTCGCGAATACAAAGTACTATTAGATCCCATAAATTTTAATTATGGAAATGAAGCAAGCAGCATAAATAGCTATTTTTCAGCGGTGAAAAATGCGATTGAAAATAAAATCAGTCGTGACGTAACTGGTGCTATGATCTTTGATACACAAAGAGAAATCCGCTTTTACGATACTCAAGGAAGCTGTACTTTAAAAAATATGGGATACAGCTTCAGAGAGCGTAATGAAAATGGTACAAAAGAAGTAACTTTAAAGTATCGTGGATATGACCATTATATTGCTGACTTCAAAGATTTGACTAGCAATGTATCAGGCGCAAAAACTAAGCTAGAAGATGACATTACTCGTAAAGATAACTTGAGTTTCCTTGTAGTTGCAAGCAAGTCAACAACCGTACCAACCTCGCGAACCATTAACGATTTTGAGGATATCAATATTCTATTTACTGGCTTCAAAAATGACTATAATTTTAATAATAGTCTAGCCCTGAATCAAGTTGGTGGTCTAACTATCTATGAACGAAAATATAGTGGTGCAACGATTGATTTAGGTGAATTCGATGCAGATTTAGAGTTAAGTTTATGGTATACCCTATTGCCTTACGGTAGTCTAAAACCTGTTTTAGCAGAAATTTCGTTTAAATATTCAGATCCCAATGCGAATTTCACAAGAAAAGTAGTTGATCGTGCTGCTTTAAGCTTCAGTGCTTTAAAAGGTTTAACCCAATATAATGCACCAACTTCGACAGCAACAAAGACTCAGTTTGTGTACCAATATCAATCAAATTTCTGCAATTAGCCTTCATACACATCTAGAAAATTTAACCTGATAGAAACAATAAAAAATGGGTAACTGTCAGATCAGGTTTGAGATACAAGTTATCCTTCTCTGCCCCAATTTCAAGCCCAATATTTAAAGCTTGGGCTGTTCTAAACACATTAATCACACAGCCTAAACCGAGTGAATAAATCGGCTGTCTTAATAGAACAACAACAGCACCTAGAATATGCTCAACTTCAGCCACAGTTTCAGGCTCGTATAGGTATTTTCCGTTCGCTTCTACGTGATTGTCAGTTTAGGACGCAAACTGGGGCTCATCCCGCCTGCACGTCCAACGCACAGCTTGGGGTATGAAGAATCACTCTATTGGTTCAGAGTATTGGCCTTCTTCGATGGCAAACGCAGCCGCATGTCGAAAAGGCCCATCAGGCGAAAATAGCAAGCCCCCCATTTGATCACTTACCGTGGCAGTTGGGACAATGGGGCAACACTTGATATGCCGAGCTTAAGAGGGTGAATAAGAGGGATGTGAACCGCCCCAAGGAATGGGGCAATTGGGGATGCGGTAACAACTCCTAACCGCATCAAGAATACCAAACTTGCAAAAGTCCCAAATTGGGACTAATATCTATTTATGAGAATTATCGCACTATCAACCTTAAAAACATTTTGGGAAGACAGCTCAGAATACATTGACGCTAAAGAGCCAACGTTAGCTTGGTATAGGCATGCATTAAACGCTGATTGGGGAGCACCGGCGGATGTGAAACAGGACTTTAGAAATGCCAGCATCCTCAAAGATGGGCGTGTCGTGTTTAACATTGCCGGTAATAAATACCGGTTAGTTGCTTGGATCAATTATGCGTACAAAGTGGTTTACATACGGTTTATCGGCAGCCATGCGCAATACGATAAAATTGATGTACAAACGATTTGAAGCCAAAAGGTAGTAACAAGAGGTAAATATAATGGACATCAGACCTATTAAAACAGATGCCGACTACCGCGCGGCATTAAACGACATCGAAAACCTAATGATGGCGGAGCCTGATACCGTCGAAGGCGAAAAGCTGGACATTTTGGTTACGTTAGTCGAGGCCTACGAAGCAAAGCATTTTCCAATGGATTTGCCAGACCCTGTTGAGGCAATAAAGTTTGAGATGGAGCGCAAAGGCTTAACCGTTAAAGATCTTGAACCCATGATAGGTAAAAGCAATCGTGTTTATGAAATCCTAAACCATAAGCGATCACTCACGCTAAAAATGATTTGGAAACTTCATGAAGGGTTAGGTATTCCAGCAGAGTCGCTGATCAAGCCACCGCAAGTTCGCGCTTTATAGTGCTGCGAATCAAAATTAGTTTGTTATGAATGACGCTCGCTACCCAAACATTTCTGCTATTGATAACAGGCTAGCTGAGCTTGAAAATGAAAAGCAGCAGCTTCTCGCATTAAGAGAGGCTTTGCGTAGCGCTCAAATCGAGCGTTCAGTACAGACATTCACGCCAGAACAAAAGGTCGCCTTATTCAGACAACGATTTCGTGGAAGAGAGGATATCTTTGCCAATCGTTGGCAAAATCAACAGGGGCGCAGTGGCTATTCCGTAGCCTGTGATAATGAGTGGGTAAGCGGGCTATGCAACAAACCCCGCATTAAATGCCAAGACTGTTCACACCGAAAGTTTAGCGAATTAAACGAGCACATTATTTACAGGCACCTTGCCGGTCATCAAGTGGTAGGTCTGTATCCACTACTTAAAGATAATTCGTGCTATTTGTTGGCAGCCGATTTTGACAAAGGCTGTTGGCAAGAAGAAGTCAAAGCAATGTCTAAAGTGTGCCAAGCGTTTGATATTCCGCACGCGATAGAAATCTCGCGTTCTGGCAACGGGGCTCACTTATGGATATTTTTTGAAACCAATATCCCAGCGAACCATGCTCGGGCACTGGGTTTCGCTTTGCTTGATAAAGCCATGGAAATATTTCCAAATCTATCGTTTGACTCCTATGACAGGCTCTTTCCTAACCAAGATGTACTTCCTGAAGGCGGGTTTGGCAATCTCATTGCGTTACCACTTCAAAAGGAGGCTCGCCTTTCAGGTCGTAGTTGCTTTGTTGACAGTGACCTGAATGCCATCGATGATCAATGGCGGTACCTTGCTGAGCTTAAAACGCTCACTCAGTCGAGTATTGACCAACTCATAACAACTATTTCACCCAACACCCTATTACTGTCCGAGCAAGGGCTAACAGACAACCGCCCTCCTTGGGAAATCACAGCCAAAGCCGCACCAATAAAATTAGAGTCTTTGCCGAAAAACGTGACCATTACCTTGGCCAACCATATCTACTTTTTGATGAGCGAGTTACCTGGGCCATTACTGGCCGGACTAAAGCGATTAGCTAGTTTTTCTAATCCTGTGTTTTTTAAAACACAAGCGTTGCGCTTTTCAACCCATGGCATTCCGAGGTTTATTTCCTGTGCTCGTATTGAAAACGGTTATCTAGCACTACCGCGAGGCTGCCTCGATGATGCGATTGCTTTGCTACAAGAGCAAAACATTTCGCCACTATTTGACGATAAGCGTGAAATTGGTAAACCATTATTAAAGCTTACCCCTGAGTTCACTTTGCGAAAGAACCAGCGTGACGCAGTGGCCGCAATATCTAAACATGACTTCGGTATTTTGCATGCGCCAACTGCATTTGGAAAAACGGTTACTGCCATTGCTATGATCGTAAAACGCAAAGTAAATACCCTCATACTGGTTCATAGCCGACAACTGCTCGAACAATGGCAAGAGCGCTTACGCACGTTCCTACCCGAAGTAACCATTGGCAGTATAGGCGGAGGTAAAAGAAAGCCGAGTGGCATTATCGACATAGCCACCTACCAAAGTTTGGTTAATAAAAAAGACAATTCCATCACTCCTCTCATTCAAGACTACGGCCATATTATTGTTGACGAATGCCACCACCTATCTGCACCAAGGTTTGAAATGGTACTCAACGAGGTAAGAGCAAAATATGTATTGGGCCTTACAGCAACACCAGAGCGACAAGATGGTCATCAAAAGATCATTTTTATGGCGGCAGGGCCTATTCGCTACAAAGTGAAACAAAGCCCTGATGAGCAATTTACTCAAACCGTGATGATTCATCAGCTCTACGATGTACCAGCAGCAGAGCTTATAAAAACAGATGAGCGCCCCAAAATAAGCGATGCCTACCGCTGGCTCGTCAATAATGAGCAGCGCACTTCAAAAATCGTCTCAGACGCCTACGAGTGTGTTCAAAATGGCGGACACCCGTTAGTCCTTACAGAGCGTAGAGAGCACGCAGAATCCATACACTCACGACTTACCGAAATGGGTATAAGCACTGTCGTACTTAAAGGCGCCATGAAAGCTGCGGAACGCAAGAACGCTGACAATCATCTGCAATCGGCTCAAGTCGTCGTCGCAACAGGAAAATATGTAGGCGAAGGGTTTGACCTACCAAGACTGGATACGTTGTTTTTGGCCATGCCCATCTCATGGAAAGGAACATTGGCTCAATATGCCGGTCGTATTCATCGTGAATCGGAAGGCAAAACACAAGTCACTATTCACGACTATGTGGACTGCACTCTCCCTATGCTGCAACGCATGTTTAAAAAACGCGAGAAAAGCTACAAGGCTATGAGGTACGCCCTTGAGTACATTGATGACAACAGTAACAAGCAACCTTCATTGAAATTAGAAAACATCCCTTCACCAAATACCAAGCCAAAATAAACAGCAGCACTTCATTAAACACTTCCCCATGCCTTTACCCCCATACGCCAAAACTGAGCTAAATCAGCTGTGGTTTGTGCTCCACAATTGGAAATAAATTCAGCAATCTCTAAGTAGCTGGCACCTTGAGATTGTTCACCATCATAGTATTGAAGCTGTGTCATGGCCGACGAAAAATGCAGCCGCTTGTCACCGTCGCGGTCAAACCGTTTTGTTAAGAAGGTATGGTGCTGTGACGAAAATTGCCTCATCTCACTTGGAAACATGTCAACACCTGCCGCTAACGCCAATTCATAACAGACCATCTCCCACGCGCCCACATCATGGGTATCGTTTAAATTGGGAAACTTAGCAATCCACAAGTGGTCTTGTTCATCTGTGACACAAGCTTTGGGCCTTGCACCACCTAATGATGAGCCTGGAGAAATCAGCATTTTCAACCAGCGGTAATACTCGTCACTGTCGATGTTATCGTCTTTTTCAATCTGCATTGCTGCATGCTCTAGCTCTCGCAAAGAAGCCATTGGCGGCGCAGCAAATTCAGAATTGTCGTCCAAAAAAGCATTCGAGCCTGTTCGCTTAAATCGAATACCACCCATCCGGTAAGAGTCATTTACGCCCAGCAGGTAATCCAATTCGTTTAATCGACTTGTTGCTCGAATGCCTTTGCGCGCCTCAATCGCCGCACGCCGCTGCATTAAAATACGCCCCCATCTATCAGGCGATGAATCAAGAAATGCGCGGAAGCTTTTATCGACTTCATCGTTTTAGAGTACACCGGAGTGGAGGGTCAGGATGGGATCAATTTGCAAGCGATAGGCTGAGGTTAAAAATGCTTTATCGTAGGCAAAACTAAACACGCCACCTCGGCTTGAATCGCTGTAAGAAAGCAGCCCTATTAGCAAAGGTGCTTCAATTGGCTGCCAGTCGGCATAGACTTCAACGATTTCACGGCTCATCTTGAACCTTCCAGCAATTTTATGTTTTGCAGCTTGATACCCACTTCATCATGGGCGGCCATTTCTGCAAAGTTGCTTTCCATGCCAAGAACGGCCATCACCTTTAAGTAAGTGCCTATGGCAACGCCCGGATCACCGGCTAAGACTTAATTCACGGTTTTATGATCAAAACCAGTACGTTCACACAGTAGCTTTTTGGTAAAACCACGTCTTTTCATCGCCAACAGCAAGTCTTCACCAAACTGCGTCAGGATTTTACGCTGCTTTGGAAACAATATATTGTGTAAGTCACGCTTAGCCATATCACCAACCAAAGGGACTATATTCCCACTTTACTCAATATAATTGGATTTATATCCTACTTTTAGGTTTAGCTTGCGCGTTGGCCAAGGCGATGATGTGAATCCCTGAATGCCAAAGGTCATCAAATTACACTTTTATGCGCATAAAAATGTAAAATTCCGCACTTTTCTGCGCGTAAAAGTGTAGGCTGAGTTATACTACAGGCAGTTAACAGTCTTAATTGGCGGGAAATGACAATGCAGCGCAACTTACTAAACGCCCTAATAACATGGAAAAATCAACCGGTGCGCAAGCCATTATTGATCGATGGTGCAAGACAAACAGGTAAAACCTATCTGCTACAAGAGTTATTTGGGAATACCTTTGCCAACATCCTTCGTATCGACTTCCTTGAAAACCCTGCCTACAAAGAAGCGTTCGATGGCTCTCTGTCACCTGACGAGCTAGTAATGAATATTGAGTTGTTAACCAACCAAGCGTTCAACCCAGAAACCGATCTGCTGATATTAGATGAAATTGGCGAATGTGAACGTGCCGTTACCTCACTAAAGTACTTTGCTGAAAAAGCACCGTCCTATTTTGTCGCTGCCAGCGGCTCGAATATTGGTTTGCTCAACACCTTCCCTGTGGGCAAGGTAGAACAATACAATTTACGACCACTGACCTTCCAAGAATTTATTTACGCATCCAACGAGCAAGCGCTGATCAAAGCGTTTGATAGTCAAGCAAGCACACCGGCAGTACACACCAAATTGATGGACAAACTCACTGACTACTTTTTTACTGGTGGTATGCCGGAAGCCGTTTCTGCTTGGTATCAGTATAAGGATTCAAGCATTCTAGAGCGTGTTGAAAAAGTCACAAAAATTCATGCCGATTTAGTGGAAGGTTATCGCCGCGATTTTGGTAAGTACGCGGGCAAGGTCGACACCACACTGATTGAATCGGTATTTAATAGCATTCCAGCCCAGCTATCACTTGTCAGCGATGAGTCGGTTAAACGCTTTAAATTTAAGCATGTGCATGAGCGTAAATCTCGTTATAGCGATTTTGAAACCGCGATCCATTGGCTTAACTGCTGCCGCCTAGCTTTGCCAAACTACCCTATTGAAGGATTGCCGAAATCTCCGTTAGCGGCCTATAAAAAAGAAAATATGGTGAAACTGTTTTTGTTTGATGTGGGTCTGCTTAATCATATGCTCGGCAGCAGTTATAAAGAAATTAAGCAACAAAACTATGAATACAAAGGTTATGTGGCTGAAAACTTTGTGCAACAAGAGCTCACTGCCATTGGCGTTGACCCAAGCTATTCATGGAATGACGCCCGTGCCGAAATCGAATTTATTTTGGCGACCGATGAAGGCGATATCGTCCCTGTGGAGGTCAAAAGTGGTAAACGTACAAGAGCAAAATCGTTGGCATCCTACGTTGAAAAATGTACTCCAAGTAAAACCTTTAAGTTAACGGGTACACAAGGCTCATCCGCATTAGAGCAAACCAATATCGTGATGCCTTTGTATTTCACGCAGTATTTACCACAGAGATGGTAAAAGCGCGTTACTTAGACCCCGAGGTCTACACAAAGTGACTTCATAGGTAACAATTTGTAGACCTTTGGTGGGCTTACAACCTTTCAACCAACCCTCAATCGGTTTTTTGCTAACGTCATTTGGCCAGCCTATCGCCTCATCGTTTAAAGCAAATCACTCAAGCGATTTAACAGTGCTTTACGGCTATTATTCGCCACAACAAAGCGCTTAAAACGTTGTTCAAACGCCGCTTCATCAGCTTTGAACTGATAGGCCTCAAACAGCTGATGCAGATAGCGTGATGCCGCATCGTAACCACTGGCGCAAGTTCGATCCGCTTGCTCTTGTGATTGCTGCCAGTAGTGCTCACGTTGATTGTAGATATACGTCAACGCTTTTTCTTTTTCCGCTTTTTCGATAGCTAATTTTTTTGCGAGTGCTGCGGCTTGCTCTTGCTGTAATTGACTTTGCGCTTGCTCAATGAAAGGAGAAATGACGGCGGAAGTTAACCAGTATTGATAGATCTCGTCTGTGTTGACAGGTTCTTTTCGCGTCAGCGCTAAGGCTTGGTGACGGGTTAGCTGGCCTTGCTCAAACAACGTGCGTAATAGCGTGTCTTTCTCTGCTTGCGAGAGATTATGGATCCACGCATCAAGCGTAAGCTGAGTTTGTTTGGCTTGGTGACTGGGTTGTTCGCTCAGCACCATGGCGAGCGCCTTAACCAATGCTAAGGGAATATCATACAGCGCAGCAAACGCCTGCTCCTCTTCCCTGAGGTGCTCAAAATCGAATTGAATTAACGGCACTCGCTCAACGCCATCATTAAAATCAAACGCTTTGAGCCACATTAAGTACACAAGGCGCCAATCCCCTTGCATTAACCCGCCGCGTAAAGCGGCTAAATGCTGGAAAAAGTCGTCAGCATGCTCATCGTCAAAATACTCATCACACTCCTCAAGGGAAAAAATCAGCAACTGCCACTCATCGTTTTCGTGAACATGAAGTCCATCACTTGAAAAGCCAAGTAACGCATCTGGAAGCGTTCCTGCTGGTAGCTTGATGTATACATCGATTGAGCCCCAATCGGCATAGTAAAAACCGATATCAAAGTATTTTAACATCAGCTCAAAAGGCTCGGCCTTTAGATCACTGTAGGTGTAATACACCTGAAAGGCCGTAGCGCTGATCTCGGCACGGCTTGAAATGGCTCTGAGTGCTTGACGTGCTTTAGCATCTAAATACCCATCCAGACGCTCAAATTTATAGTATTGAAATTCGCTCACGGTGACCTTGCTATTTATTTATTGTGAATTGAAAAGTTTGTTTTAACAAAGGCTGTACCTGAATCACTCTGGCGACTTGTTCAGCGTTTATATAACGTCTTGGGTCAATCGTTACAAATCCCCAAAACTGCAAAAATCGCTCAATAAATCGTGATTCGATGAGCATACTTAAGTTTCTTTCTGGCGAGAAGTAATCATCCGTAGGGAATACCAGCAATAGATTAGGGAAAGCTGTCATCACCTCTTTCACAAGCTGCTCCACACTGTTGTGGCTTTGAATACGCCACAGCATAAACAACCAAAAAGTGCGCAAGTCGACATCGTATTCGAAACTGTCCAAATAACCCCAGTTATATTTGCTGATAGCGGCCTCTAACATAGGTTTGAAAAAGGCCTGTATGCCTAGCGCTTGATACTGCTTTTGCGCTGATTTTTTTACATGGTAGCGGCCACTGCGCCGATAAATAATACCGCTAATTTCGGCAAGCACTCGGGTGTAGTGCAAGGCATTAAATTTGTCTTCATTGCTGCCCGAAAACTCGCTGATGCTTATACTACGTTCTAATTGAGCAACGGCAAACTCAGGCAATAACTCACTGGCCTGTTTAACCAACTTAGCCGGTAAGTTGCCTTTACTCGTGGCTTTGAAGGAGCCTTCTTGCGCCATGGCCTCATCAAGAATGAGGGCTAGATAACGCATTATTGGGCTGGCAGAAAGAGAGTCGGGAGTGCAAATTGTCACCCACTTTAATTCATCAAAAGGCGCATAAAGCCAATTGGCCATTTGCGTTGGCGTTACGCCACAAAAATCGGGATGAGGTTGATGATTGCGTTCTTGCACTTTGTGCTGCAAAGCGGCATTGAGTTCATCAAGACTCAAATTTGGGTTCATTGCCAGCATGGTTTCAACATCATCGAAGACTTGGGCATGTTGCTTGGAAACGCTGCTCATACAACAACGTTTAAATTTTTTACCACTGCCACAATGGCAAGGATCGTTTCGGCCGAGCTTCATTACTGTCCCTTCTTATTGTTATAGAAAAAGCGCTGCATTTTCTTGTTTACGCTGCTCCAATGTCTTAGCAATCACGGACATTGTTGTTTTACTGATCCCTTGTTGCTTGGCAAGATACGTAAATTGGCTGATGGCTTCTGCGACTTCTTCAATAACTTGCTTTGCATCATTCCAATTCGCAAAGCCAGCACTAGTAGCAAGTTTTTGCATCACCTTAAGCGATGGCGCTTTGCCATAACCGCCGAAAGCAGTGGCGTGTTCGTTGAATGGATGTGGGCTGTAGGTAACATCGTAAAAAGGTGCAGGGTTCCATTGACCGTCATCCGCTTGCAAAAACGCCCAGTTTTTACTGTGGTCGTCTTGGTTAGACGACAGCAGGTTAAAAACGGCACGGCGAAATTGCAGCTGCCCAGCAGCAGGAGATTTACACAACTGACGGCTGGCTTTGATCAAGTCAATATAATCTAAACTTGGCGTTCGAAAGTCTGCATCCAGCAGCCCGCAAGCGCTGTGCATATGCAAGCGACCTGAACTGCGATTACCGCTTAAACGGGCCTGCTCCGTGACATAATCAAAACGCTTAAGCGCCAACCAGGCAGACGCACCGCTTGTAGTTGGTGCTTCAATGAGTTGCCAGACTGGTGGTTGGCACTTGGCAAGCTCGGCCATTTGCAAATAAACCGCTTCACACAACCCTTCTTCATGCCCGAGCGCGAGATTTTTCGAGGTAAACTTAATCAGCCAAGCCTCATCTCCAGGCTGAGCAAAGGTTCGACAATGCTGAGTTTCCCCTGCAGGCATATAAATCTGCGCCTTAGGCCTTGCTCCACCCGAACTACCACCGGCGACTAATGCGGCCAACACCTGTTGCGTATGCCCATCTAACTCATCGTGATTATCATCCATATAATCTGACATTGAAGCATCGAACAGCGTTTGTGCTTCTAAGCCCAAGGTTGCTAAATCAATGTCCGCGTATGTCGTGGCTGAAAACTCAGACACCGGAGCAAAAGACAGCGCTCCCATGCCTTTATCACCGACAAAGGCCAGTCTATCCATCGCCGTTAATTGATTAGGTAGGATGCCCTTTTGCCGGAAAATACGATCTTGTAACAACATGCCCCAGCCATCGGGCAAACAATCCCCAAATACGCCATGTACACCTTGGTGCGGCGCTTTAGGTGCGGCTTGAACTAGCGTATTCGCTTGCAAGGTAAACGGTGATAAATTGCCAAACTGCTGCAAATAGTCGTCAGTATACTGAAAAAAAACGCCTTGCCGATTCTGCGCCAAGACTCCAACAGATATCTGCTCACCTGAGCTTAGCGTACGAGTAACATTAAGCTTCTGAATCGGTTTAAAACTCATCTTTTAGCACCTCATCAATACTCATGGGTATAGCAGCGCGTTCTTTGCTAAGTTGCGTGAGCTGATAAAGCCTATCTAGCGAATCAAGTGTCTGCCATAGCAACAGCAATTGACGAAATGAAATTTGCCCGGTCAGCTCAAATTTCTTAATGGTGGCCGCAGGTACGCAGCTTCGCTCAGCCAATGCAGCGCGCGACAGCTTTGCCTGCTTGCGTAACTCACGTAAATAAGCCGCATAAGCTTGGCTTACATCGGTATCATCAAGTAAGGTAAAATTCATCCGCAAAGACCAAATGGATACAGTTATATCCATTATAGCGAAATAAAACATAAAGTGGATACTATGATATCCATAATTGCGTAGAGTGTTGAAAAAATCACTCGATAAAGCCCTTCAAAACTGCTATTTTTAGACCCTAACAGCAGCATAAGATTAACCCGTTAGGTCAGGTGGCCTAACTTAAATAAAAAAGTCTCCGACAAACCCGGTACGGTTCAGCCATATATAACTCCATCAACCTGATTTTTTACCATTCGGTTTACCTAATTAATCATCACAAAATTATGTTGGTGATTATTTGGTAAATTTTTAAAAACTTATGTGACCAAAATTAAACGATCTTAATAAACATTAATTCCAATAAAAATATTTTAAAACGTAAGTTATTGATGTTATTGTACTTATATACACAGCAATTTATACAATTTAATGTAAATTATGTTGGTGACTATTGCCAAGGTTGGGGTTTCTTGTAGAGTGGCAACTTCCGCAACACTTTTACCTTCAGAAAGCCAGAGAATAGTTTGGGCACGTTGTCTTTCACGCCAATGTTTTGCATGCTTGGCCAGAAAAATGAGTCATTCTCGCTGTTCTAAACTAAGTGGTACAGAAACAATTCGAGGCATGTGTGAACATCTGTTAACTAAAAAAACTTTTTCGCATGATTAGTTATTTTTGTCAACTTATCGAAATCATAAAGTTTGTCTTCTAAATCGTTTTTAGAAAAAATTTTGCTAGGATGCATGAGGAGTGCAGTGAGAATAGACCATTCCCGATTAGACAACTCGATCGGTTCACCATTAAAGCATACGATGTGCTGTTCCAGGTCCAGTTCCAGCCCACTGTGTGATAATTTCTTATTCATATCTGTCACAGTATTTTTTAAGCCGGCACGTCGGATTAAGGCATGAATACGGGCCAGCAGTTCGTCAAACTCATAGGGTTTAATCAAGTAGTCATCAGCTCCCTGATTCAGCCCATCTACCCGGTTTTGTAATTGATCCCGGGCAGAGATAATCAATACCGGTAAATTCGGAAACTTCTGCCGGATATTTTTTAGCACCAACATGCCATCCATCATTGGCAAACCTAAATCGAGCAGCACAATATCGTAGACCTGCTGCTGTAATTGTTTTAAACCCTCAATCCCATTATTGACCCAGTACACCTCAAACTGATGCAGTTTAAGCAATGTTTCAGTCGACTCGGCAATCATAAAGTCATCTTCAATAATCAGTATTTTATGCATTTCAAGCTCTGTTTTTTAATGATGATGAGCATTGTGCAAGCATATCATTTTTAGCTTCAATCACTTGCGTTTTTATATCCAGCATACTTAATAAGCTGGGGAAAAGATGATCGTGACTGCGTGCCTGTCCGGTCTGTGTTTTTAAACAGTTTAGCTGCAGGGCATTATACTGTTGCCAGGTATCAGAAAACCACATCAGCATTGGGATATGGGTTTGCTGCGTGGGCGCCATGCTATAAGGAGCACCATGCAGGTATAAACCGTGCTCTCCGGTAGATTCTCCATGATCAGACAGATACCAGAAACCGGTTTGATATTGAGTCTGTTGCTTTAAAGTTTCAATGATCTCGGCAAGAACATGGTCTGTATATACAATCGAATTATCATAGCTATTCTTTAATTCTTCTGTACTGCAGCCCTGAATGGCATTGGTATTACAGGTCGGTTGAAATGGCTGATATGGTGCTTTGGAGCGCTTGAAATATGCGGGGCCATGACTGCCCATCTGATGCAGTACAATTAACTGCGGTTTCGAGTTGTTTTTATCCAGATGCGCCAGATAATCTTTCAGGCTATCCACCAGGATTTCATCAAAACATTCACCACCAGCATCACACCATCTCTGTTTCAGTTGGGCTGGAATCTGGTATTTTTGTACGCGGTCACAGGCACCTTTACAGCCCGAATTATTATCAATCCAGGTCACCTGATAACCGGCCCGCTGAGCAATATCCAGCAAACCTTCTCGGTGGCTAGCCAACTGTTCATTATAGTTTTGACGTGTCATCCCTGAAAACATACACGGTACTGAAACAGCTGTGGCAGTTCCGCAAGAACTGACTTGATTGAAATTAATTATCGGTAACTTGCTCAGTTCAGGATTGGTATTGCGTGCATAACCATTTAAAGCAAAACTCTCGGCACGTGCAGTCTCCCCAACCACCAGCACCATCAATTTGGGTTGTTTCTGTATTTGAGCCTGCTGCAGCAGATGGGCATCTTCACCATAAGGAATCAAAGGCAAATTGGCTTTAGGTGCTTTCTTTTTATAGTAGGATACGGTGGATGCAATACTATTTTGCGGGGAAATCATGCCCTTCAGATCGCGGTGCTCGCGGAAGATGGCTGCATAATCGACATAAAAACAGAATAACAGTCCTAGAATCAATACGGCCGAAAACAGACTGCTCAGGCTTTTATGCAACAATTGACGCCCGAAAGATGCAGGCTGAATGTTCAGCATCCAGACGATACACAAAGGAAAAATCACAAAGACCAGCGTCCAGATCACCAGCCGTATTGACCAGAGATCACGGACTTCCCGGGCATCGGTCTGCAGCATATTCTGGATCTGGTCCGGCGTAATAACAACCCCCAGACTATTGACAAAATAAGCACTAAAACCGCCCAGAATGATCAGCACACTGGCCAGTATCTTGGCATTCCATTTCCAGTTCAGCCACTGCAAGACCAGATTGTACAAGCCGATAACTACCAAGACTGTAGCCGCCAATAATGCGTCTGCCTTGAGGTTGGTATAAGGCGTCAGTTGATGGATTTTCTGATAGAAAGCAAAGTTTAAGACCAGTCCCAGCCAAATGGCGAGTAACAGGTTGAAGCGTGCAAGGCTGAGGGGTTTGATCTGGCGTAGACCGGGAAAAGAAGGCAGCTTAAGCATTTTTTTTAGTTCAAAGACTTTAATATGCTTTAGCCTAAAATTTGAATCTTAAAAATGACTTAAAATAATCTGAGAGCTACAAAAACTTATACATATTTTGATTTCAAATCAAATCTGATAAAACCAAAAATGCAGCCCAAGCACGTTGGGGAAAATCCGCAAGTAATGCTCAAGCAAATCATGAGCACAGCCCGAGTATTACTCAAGTCATGCTTGAACCAGGCCCTGGACTGCCACCATTCTCCTAGACAAATTTCGTCTATTCTTTTTGCATAGGAGAGAACATTATGAGTGGACAACGATATACGCCAGCATTTAAATTAAATTTATAAATCAATATGATAAAATCTATTTTTTTGACTATCGTTTTAATAAATATTCAATTTTTTGAAAAATTCAATTCTGACAATCAATCCTCCAACTGCATTTGCACGTTGTAAAGTAATCTTGCCTAAATGAGAGTCAATAATCTGCTTCACAATAGATAATCCCAGACCACTTCCTACTACAGAACTGGCTTGATTTATTCTATAAAAACGCTGAAATATAAATGGGATTTGTGCTTCATCTAGACCTATGCCGTTATCTTCAACCTGTATAAAACTACCATTTCCAATACTTCCACAACTGACTTTAATAATAGGTTTATGTATTGAACTACGATAAAGAATGGCATTTTCGAGTATATTTCTCAACATAATTTCCAACTGATCTGACTGCCCCCAAACGCACACTGAGGTGAGATGCAATTGTAAGTCTACACCTGCTTTTCTGAACTGAATACCCATCATTTCAACTGTACCTTTAACAATATCTACCAAATCAATATTGCTTTTGTTTTGTGTGGCATTCGGTTCAAGCCTCGCTAATGTAAGCAACTGAGTAATCATTCTTGATGCTTTGTCTACTCCTGTAATAATGTCCTGTGCAGCTTCCTTAGACTCCTCATTGGAACGTGCATTTTGAAGTACTTGGGCATGTAAGCGTATAGCAGCTAATGGTGTACGGAGTTCATGAGCGGCATTTGAGGTAAAACGTTTTTCACGTTGCATACTTTCAGCAATCTCACTAAGTAAGGTATTTAAAGAGCTCACTAAAGGTTCTATTTCTTTCGGTACAACTGGCTTAATTGGATTTAAATGTTCAATGGATTGTTTTTCTAAGTTTTGACTAATGCTATATACAGCCAATAAATGACGACGGATCGTGCAAATAATCAACCATAATAATAATGGCAAAAATATGATTGAAACCAAAATCAAAAACAGCAACATATCTTGCTGAATATCTTTTCGAATTGTCCAAACCTGCGCAATTTGTACCTGTATTGTATGCGTACTATCCCAAACAGAATAACTACGATAAGTATTATTATTCAGTTTAATCCAACCAAAATTATCTTGCTGAACAAATGGCTGTGTTTCCACACCAATAGAACGATAAATTAATTGTCCATCACGATGCCAAATTTGAAATACAATTTGGTCATAATGCTCACCCTTAGCTTTTTCAATCACTGTATGCTGCGGTACTTTTCCATCTAGGGTACTTAGAGTCGTAGACAATAAAGCATGAGCAGTTTCTGCTAATGACTTATCAAAAATATTATTGGCAGTGTTTTGCATTCCCCAATAAATACTTCCTAAACTACCCAACCAAACGCTAGTGGTAATTGCCAGTAAAATTATAGATAAGCGCTGGGTTAATGAATAGCTGCGAATTGGATCAGCCATTTAATGCTGTTCATCCATGATATATCCAAAACCTTGTACTGTACGGATAATATTTTTACCTAATTTCCGACGCAAGTTATGAATATGGACTTGTACAACATTACTACTCACATCAACGTCATAAGCATAAAATGAATTTTCTATATTTTCACGCGAAATTACACGACCACGATTGAGAGTAAATAACTCCAATAAATGAAACTCTTTATGTGTCAACTCAATTTCGACTTGATTTAACAGTACTTGTTTACTCGCTTTGTTAATACTAATATTTCCAACCTGAATTAGGTCCCCTACCTCTCCTGAAATTCGGCGTAATACAGCATGAATCCTTGCTACGACCTCATGTAAATCATAAGGTTTAACAACAAAATCATCAGCTCCTGCCTCTAGACCTGTAATACGATCATCAACTTGATCTTGAGCAGTCAGAATAATAATTCCAACTTGATTCTTTTTGCGACGTAGTGATTTTAAAATTTCAATCCCATTTCGATCAGGCAAACCTAAGTCTAGTAGAATAAAGTGATAATGATAACTCACTAAAAAATGGTACGCTTGCTCTGCTGTGCTCGCAATGTCAACTACAAAGCCCATTTGATCTAGACCACGTGCAGTTGCTTTTGCCAACAAGCTATCATCTTCTACCAATAGAACTCTCATAACACCTTTTTCTCTTGCTTACCAAACTACAGCGCAAATTTATAATCCCTACTATGCTCGTAAATATTACTGTTAAATTCTATCCATCTCATGTAAAGGCCACAATTGATGAGAATCAAGTAATAAGGAACTCATACTTTCTGCATAATCTACTTTAGCTTGATCGACTCGGCTACGTGCTTCAATCAATTGCTGCGAATGCAACAAAAGCTCATTGAGATTCAACTCACCTAATTTATACGCTTTTTGCATCAAGTGATGTTGTTGTTGCAACAGTTGTAAGTTTTCTTGCGCCTTCGTATTCCGTACAGTCGCTGACTCCATTTGAATCACCCACCCCTGTATTTCTTGACGCAGACGTTTTTCTACACGCAATACCTCCAAATCCGCTTTTTTTGCTTCTGCCGCTGCCATTCCTGAAGCAATACCGACTTGTCGCGCAGTCAAAGGAATTGAAACACTAACCCCTAATAAATTCTCCTCTCCCGATTGCTCCCTACTGTAACCAAAACCAATCGTAGGATCTGGCAGTCTATTAAGCTGCTCTCTTTTTAATACTGCGTATTGCTGTGTAGCTTGCATCCTTACGAGTGCTAACTCATGATTAACTGACAAAATTTTCTGTACCCACTCTGCTTGACTATACTGTATAGGGCTAGGCTGTATAACATCGCTGCTCCACTGTTCAGGGATCTTTCCTCTATAATCGCGGGCCAACAATTGCTGAGCTTGAATATATGCAGCTTTAGCTTGCATATATTGTTCCTCAAGTTGTTGGTACTCATTCTTCAAGAGCATTAGCTCAAGTCGTGGTGCATCTCCTGCTCGAATACGTTGTTCAGTCACTTGGATAAATTGCTGAATTTGATCCAGCTGTTCTTGCAGTCGCTTCAAATGCAATGTGCTTCGCATATAAGCAAACCAACTATTTAACAACATTTTAGATGCTTGATGTTGAGCATTCTCATACTTCAGTTCTGCAATACTTGAAATACGTTGTGCTAGATCTTGATCTAGCCGGTATTTATTAGGCAAACGTATTTGTTTTTCTATCCCCAAACTAGGTTCATAACTATTGGCTTGTTTTCGCTCTAGTTGTGTATCCGTCTTACGTACTTGCATACCGGCTGTAACAGTCCACGGATTTTGCCCTACTTTTAATCCTTGTCGGGCAAAGTCTGCATAATCTTGCTCTGATATTGCAGCACGCACATTCGGATGTTCTACTAGACTCTGTTGTACTGCTTCAAGTGGTGGCAAAGCAGCTTCAAGTTGAGGTTTTGCAATTGCTGTCGAAGCCACTGTAAAACAATAGCCCAACCCAAACAGATACCAAATTTGGCCTAGAAGTGTTGATTTAAATTTGATATTTAATGTCATTAGTCAAGTGCTCCTTGGCTCATATAACCAGAAATTAATGTAGGTATGACCCAATAAAAACAATCACTTGATTTAAATTTTTGCTGAATATGCGCCAAAACCAATGATACAGATTCGTGTTGTACAATCAGCAATATAAGATTCCGTTCAGTTGCTCCGCGAATTTTTTCCTGAACATTACGATAATGTTGGCGATTACCAAACCCTTGTGCGTTGACACAAGTACACCCTGAAATCAACTCAGGAATTAACCACAAATGCTCCATAAGTTCTTCAGCAATATCAGAGGACACGTTAATAGAGAGTTGGCATATTTCAGACATGATGATCTCGCGCTAAACCAAATTTTTTAAACAAGTTAGGAAGTAAAATCAGAGTCAGCAAAGTACAAGAAATAAGCCCTCCAATCACAACTATCGCCAATGGACGTTGAATCTCGGCACCAGGGCCAGTAGTAAATAACAATGGGATCAAACCTAAAGCTGCAATACTCGCGGTCATCATGACTGGACGTAAACGGCGCATAGCACCTTCACGAACAACTTCCTCAATTGCAACACCACGAGAAATCAGTTGATTAAAATAACTAATCATCACTAAACCATTCAGTACAGCAATCCCCATCAAGGCAATAAAACCAACTGATGCAGGAACAGATAAATACTCACCTGTTAATGCTAATGCAAATACTCCACCGACTAACGCAAAGGGAATATTGACGAAAACCAATACGGCTTGACGCACCGAACCCAAAGTCGTAAATAGTAAAAAGAAGATCATTGTTAATGCAGCAGGTACAACAAGCATTAAGCGAGCAGCCGCACGTTGTTGGTTTTCAAATTGCCCCCCCCATTTGAGTGAGTAGCCGGTTGGTAACTTGACTTTCTCTGCAACCAATTGTTTTGCTTCATCTACAAAACTAACTAAATCACGATCACGTACGTTGGCACGTACCACTGACATTCGTGATGCATTTTCACGATCAATTTTTACGACACCCTCAGTCTTAACCACTTCTGCTAAAGATAACAATGGCACTGCAGCTGCATTCTCAATTGGCAAGGCAATATTGGAAAATTCAAAACTCGACTCTCCCAAACGTGGATCCCCTTTCATCATTAATGGAACAGGGCGCCCCTGTTCAATAATGGAACCTATTTCTTTGCCTTCCACGAGCATCTTGAGTTGGGCTTGAACATTTTGACTGTCCAATTGATTTCGTATAGCCATATCACGATGGATTCGCAGCTCTTGATACTGTACTCCCGAATTTTCGAGTGTCATGACATCTTCATTGCCTTCAATGCCTTGTAGAACTATTGCAATTTGCTTTGATAAATCATTAAGCTGGTCTAAATCACTTCCAAAAATTTTGACAGCCAAATCTCCTCGTACTCCAGACAACATTTCTGAAGTGCGCATCTCTATGGGTTGACTAAATGTTAAGTTCACGCCAGGAACATCTTGAAGTACAAGACGAATTTTTTCTAAAATTTGCTCTTTATTTTTGACTTGCCATTGCGTTTGTGGTTTTAGCACAATGAAACTATCTGTTTCATTTAACCCCATAGGGTCTAATCCCAATTCATCAGAACCTGTACGTGCCACAATTCTTTCAACTTCAGGCACTTGTTCCAAAATACGTTTTTGAATATCCAGATCTAATGCAATTGAGTTTTGTAAGCTAATCGAAGGGATTTTTTCTAACTGTAAAATAGTATCTCCCTCATCCATGGTTGGCATAAATGACTTTCCAATGAATGGGAAAATCAATGCAGCCAGAAGTAAGGTACCACCTGCTAAGACATAAATCTGTTTAGGATGGGCTAAACTCAGATTCAAAAGTTTTCGGTAACCAGTTTCTAATTTAGCTACTAAAAAGGGTGTGTGATGTGCTTTCGGTTTTAGAAAGAATGAACACAGTACAGGAATCACTGTCAAAGAAAAAATTAGTGAACTTGATAAAGCAAATACAATTGTTAAAGCCACAGGTGAAAAGAGCTTCCCTTCCAATCCTTCAAGCGTGACCAATGGAATAAACACTAACATAATAATGATCATGCCTGCTGTGACTGGTACTGCAACCTCAGACACTGCGCGGTAAATCATATTTAATGGCGGTAAAAAAGAACGTTGCGGTGACTCTTTTGCTTCAGCAAGTTGCATTTCAATATTTTCAACCACTACAACTGCAGCATCCACTAATAAACCAATCGCAATCGTCAAACCACCTAAAGACATTAAATTGGCACTTAAACCAAAATGGTGCATCATCAAAAAAGTACTTAGTGCAGATAATGGTAAAACTGCCGCAACCACTAAAGCAGACCTTAGGTTTCCTAAGAACAATAAAAGTAAAATCAAGACTAAGACAATAGCTTCTAATAACGTTTTACTTACGGTATGAATGGCTCGGTTTACCAACTCACCACGATCATAAAATGGTTCAATCGTTGTACCCTGTGGCAGAGTTTTTTCAATGTCGGACAAATGCTCACGAACATGTTGAACGACTTGACGTGCATTCGCACCTTTTAAAGTTAATACAATACCTTGGACAGCCTCACCTTGGCCATTTTCAGTCACTGCACCATAGCGTGTGAGTGCTCCAGTATGTACCTGTGCAACATCTTTAACCCGCACCAATGTTCCTTGATGGCTAGAAACAATAATATCGCCTAACTCTTCAAGGTTTCTGACGCGGCTATCGCTTCGGATCAGTAATGACTCTCCATTTTCATTAAGCCGCCCAGCACCATCACTGGCATTATTTAGCTCGATTGCCTGTTGTAGCTGTGTTAAAGATAAGCCTCGTGCCGCCAGGGCCTCTAAATTAGGGGTCACTTCAAATGTACGAACAAGTCCCCCCAAAGCGTTAACATCGGCGACCCCTTCAATTTTACGAAGTTGTGGACGAACCACCCGATCAAGTAGAGTTCGTTTTTCCATATCACTGAGTGGCCCATGTAAGGTAAACATAAAAGATTCACCTAATGGGGTCGTCATGGGTGCAATTCCACCTGACGTACTACTTGGTAATGCAGACATCACATTACTTAAACGTTCATTCACCTGTTGTCTAGCCCAATAAGGGTCAGTGCCTTCAGCAAAGTCTAATGTGATAATCGCAATCGCGTATTTAGATTGCGAACGCATTACTGTCTGATGAGATATTCCCAACATTTCTTGTTCAATGGGTACAACAATACGGCTTTCCACCTCTTCGGGCGTCATGCCGGGCGATTTCATCACAATTTGTACTTGCGTACTTGACACATCAGGAAAAGCATCAATTGGTAGTTTCGTAAAAGCAATGTAGCCTGCCACACTGATCGCCAATGTGAGCAATAATATTAAAATGCGCTGACTAAGTGAAAAGGCGATAAGACGTTTTAACATATGTCTCACCTCAACGTTCTGTAGTGCTAATAGGTGCTTGCTCTGCACCAAAGCCAGACCACACCGCCTTGAGACGCTCTACACCACTGATAGCAAGTTGCATTTTGGGTTTTAATTTTTCAGCTGTAATATAACTTTGCTGCTGATCAGCTGATAGAACTTCAACCGTTACAGCTTCAAACCCCTTCTGATTTTTAACAAAAATAATGTGTTTACCATCTTGTGAGGTTATGGCAGTACTTGGTACTGGCCATGCTGCAATTACTGTTGGCTGCTTACTTTGAACATGAACTTTGACAAATTGTTGCACCCGCAAACAATTATGTTTGGTATCCATTTGTACGATGATATTTTGAGTTTGTGTATTCCCTACAAGTGCTGGAGCGATATTTTGTATATGCCCTGTAATATCACAACCTTCAACCTGAACAACATCCCCAATATGCACATATTTACTGTCAGCTAAATTAGCTTGTAATAACAATTGTAACGGTGAATCAGCGTTTACAAGTTGACCTAATACTGTACCAGCCTCAACATACTGACCTGTAGAAACCTGTAAGTTTTCTATATAACCACTTGTTGGGCTTTTAACATAGACAATGGAATTTAGACTATTTACCTGCCCTCCTCCCATAAATTGCAGCATTCGCTGTTTTGCACCTAAGTTAATATTAAGACGCTGTACTTGATTCTGTGCCTCTTGCACACGCTTCTCGGCAATAATGCCTTCAGCATATAAGCTACGTTCACGTGTTAAATTTTGCTGGGCTAATTGTTGTTGAGCACGAAGCTGCAATATTTCATTTTGAATCTGAATTAAATCTGGACTATGTACAGCAAGTACATGATGATTCCGGGTAACTTCTGCCAAGGGTTGTACCAAAACTTGCTGCACCATTCCTGAAACAGGACTAGTCAGTACAACTTTGCTTTCTGGTGACCACTGTACTTGCCCTTGTAAAATAATTTGTTTTTGTATGTTAGTAGAAGAAGCACCTAATGTGTGTAATTTGATCCCAACTTGCTCAATTTGTTTTGAAGAAATTAAGATTTGTTGCTCTGAGACTTCAGGACTCCTCTCAGCCTCTGAAACCTGTCTCTCTACTTTAGCCTCTATATTTTTATTCGAGAGCAGCTTACTTCCCCACCATAGCCCAAGGCTAATCAAGATCAAGACGCTCATTAGATATAATAGTTTTTTAAAATTTAGTACATCTACTCGCTGATCCACTCGTTTCATCCTTCAAGAGATTTTCTCTACAAAGCTAAGATTAAGTTCTTAAGATCAGATTAAGTTTATAAACCTATTTCAGACTGCATAGGCCCAAGTGAACCGTATTGGGTTTGTGGGAGACTTTTATTTAACTGATGTTACGTAGTAAGTGCATTTTGAGCATCTTCGCTACTACATGTTGTAGTCGATTTATAAATTATTAATAATCATTATATTAAACTATATATTGTTATTATTTCTCACGAAAATCAGCATCAAAACATAGGTGACTTTTATAAACTAAAATGTCTAAAATGAAGTGACCAAAACCACATTAAATGATCTAAATTGATCAAAATTTTACTCCACCAAAAACTATATACCAGTAATCAAATCATATACTTATAATTAAGGTCATTTAATGGAATAAATCTCGGTGACCTTGCCAAGGTTGGGGTAAATTTTTATGATCTAACTTTTACTACTTTGTAGCAGGAATCACAGCCATACAATCAATCAATCCCAACCTCGGTAATAGCTTAAAAATATTACTAATAAAAATAGAACCAAATTAAATTATGCACACCAAAACTATAAATTGTGTCTACTTTTCAACACTTACACAATAAATACCGTTAGATTACTTGAAAAGTAAACAGTTAAATAGTAGAAATGTATCATAGTTATATTTTAATAATCTAAATATGTGCCGTGGAACGCGTAAACAAGTAACTTCTGAATGTTCATTTAATTTTGATAACCCCAAAATTATCTTCAAGCGAGATCTTTCTAAACTCGCATTAAACACTCATCCAGATTTTGCTGGCATTCATCACTGCTATCACATGGCCTTTCGAGCTCTACGATTAACTTCTCATTTTCGTTTAGCATCAAACAAACTCAATGTTTGGTCTATAGCAGGAATATCCAATTTCTGGATCGCTGATAATTTTGATTTGTACCTGCATCACATGAAGCTTCCGCCTTCACCTCAGGAATTACATGTATATACGTTCCCACCTGATGCCAACTTACAACAACAACTCAAACACTATGCAAGCTTTGAATTCTTAAGTTTTTTGCAAGCAAATACTTTTGATATACACAATTTAAATCCGCAGCATCTTCAGCAAGCGATCAACCGATATATTTCGACTGAAGTTTTACTCGACTTTAATCGCTTACATTCATTCAAAGCACATAAAACGCTCAGTCTTGAGGGGCTTGGTAAGTTACTCAATTTTAGCCATACACAACTCCACAATAGAAACAGAAAAATCCATGCACGTCGCCAGCATCTACTTGACGAAGTCAGCAAGCAATCAAAAGTCGTCGATCATTATTTAAATCAAAATGATTTTTCACCAAATCCAACAGATTTTTGGAATTGTTCATATGCACGAAAGTGAAACTAAGCCCCTTCCTCAACCCAAAATTTTATTATCAGACTTATTAAAAAAGCTTTTTAATGCAGAGGATTTGTGTCTTCATGCACATATTAACTTTATCGCAGATCTATTGGTTTACCATGACTGCTCAGATTATCTTAAGGGGCTTGTTCTCAGTGAGATTGAATCTGATATTTCTACAAGTTCACCACCTCGCATTCCCGCTACTCTCCAAGCGTCTAGAAAATCTAAAATTGGTGATTCCCCAATCACGTATTACATCAACAGTATTGCCAGCATTTATCATGCGCACACGGAACTACTCACCTGGAATGTGCTCGTCCTTAAAGCAGCACTATATTTATTAGCATTGCCGCAGATCAAACCAGATTTATTTGAAAAACAACATACAGAGCATCTCAATACGATTAAGCGCTTATTTCAGCGTTTCCGCGTTGCAAACAAGTCTTTTTTTGCAAAAAAAAAAGATGCTCACGCATTAGATTATCAAGCATTCTTAACTCTTAAATTCCCTGCTTTATTTCTATCATTAGAGCAATTTGTAGAGTCTGCTCTTCAACCTGAAGCAGATCAAGAACTAAATGATTTTCAGAAAAATTTCTGTGATGAATTACGTATTGCATTCAATTATGTACTAAAAAGCCGTCCAAAAATTGCCAAATCAAGTGTAGATAGTAAACTGCAATATCGTACATGGGATACCGATGGAACTATTAACGAAATCATTGAGACTAAAAAAAGTAATAGAGGTTTAGCTAATGAGCAAGCCCTTGACGAGCAAGAAGACCCCTCTGTTATTGTTCAAGCAGATCAGATTACACCACTTGCCAGACATTCTAAAAATGCCCAACGTATGGCACTTTCGTTAATTCCAAAACATATGCAACGACAAGATCATTTGCTCACTGCAAGTTGTTTACTCCCAAGTGTTTATACTATTTCTGACCTAATTACATACCTGTATCATGATGATAAAAAACATAATGATAAAAGCGTGCTCGTTGTATTACTTTGCTTAATCACAGGCGTTGGCTTTAAAGACTGGTTAAATTTTCAAAAAAGGCGTGTAAAAAGATTAAATCATCGCCAAGTCATTAAATTGCAAAGTGACCAATACTATCTCTCAACCAAATTCAGCATTTTTGAAGATGCAACGTTTGAATATCCGGAGTCACTGATCAATAACACCGTTCATTTAGATATCCCTATCCCAAATCACTTTATTGATCGTATCAAAGCAGAACCAATCATCACTGAAGATGAGCTAAAGAAAAAAATTAGAATAATAAAAGATGAAGTCAAAATTCCTCAGCTGAACTTATCAAAAACTAGCTCATTACTGCATCATGTTATTTTGCAAAAAACAGGCAATAGGCAACTTGCTGACATCATCACTGGTGTAGATGCAAGTCACTCTTCTTCAAGCTCTTACTGCCATTACAATGTAAATAAATTACAAAAAAATTATGTCAAAGTTTTATCTGAACTATGTACACAGCTCGCTGAAAATGACTACGGTGATATTGTCTATAGTGATCAGTCCATCTGCTTTGGTAGCCAAAAAGCACCAAGTAAAAATGTCATAAAGGACATCCTTTTCTATCTTTACACCAAAATTTATACGACTTCAGATAACGACTGGGTAGAAAGTTTTAATGCTTATAGCATTTGGATGTGGCATATCCTACTTTTGTTTACCGCTGCACGACCTGTTCGGGACTTTCCAGGTTTTTTGAATAATATAAGTTTTCAGCAACAGACAATTATGCTGTCTGACAAAGAGGTCGGTGGTAGACGTGGCTTTGGACGCTTGATTCCACTTTGTGCATTTCTCATCGGTGAATTAAAGAAATATCTTCGTTTCCTCGAACATATCCAACAACATTACATGGCGATTAACCGCGAAATCTCAGCCCAAATTGATGCCATATTTAATAATGAACAGCCTCTGTTAAATCTTTTACAAAATGGCACACTCACTCCGCTTACACCTTCCAATGTGCGTGACTTTCATCCTGAAGTTGGGTTAGCACATCCCAACTGGCACCGCCATACAACACGTGCCTTTCTCACCAACAAACAAATCCCCGAGCCTTTAATACTTGCACTTTTTGGACATGAAGCCTTCCAACAGGAAGCCGCACATCCATTTTCTAGTTTGTCTCTGAACCAATATCGCGCGCTCGCAACACATTTAAATGAAATGCAGGAATATTTTGAAATTATTGGAGTGAATTTAAATGTCCTCATCGCTTAAAAAAGCAGATCAACTGTTTGCCGAAAAGAAACGAGAACTTACTCGACAATTAAATGAACAAAAAATTCAAAATGAAGTTCATGCTTCACTCCGCAAATATTTTTCAGAACAGCAGTTTGATCAGAATCCACATTTGCTAGGTGATTACGGCGAGGTTTATAGCCACATCAAGAAAAACTCTACGAGTAAAAAGTGGATCAAGTTTGCATATGATTTTTTTGAAGATTACATCAAAGAGTTAAATGCTCAGCATCGCTTGGATTTAGAGCTGCCTCATGCTGTTTTAGATATTAAAAGAGATAAGCCTATCGTGACCATGAGCTGGAATGCCGATGGTCATGAAATAAATGACCTCGTACAACAGCTTTATAATTATTGGGAATTGGCTGAAAGCTGTGACTCATTCTCAAATGAGGAAATCGTGGGCAATATTATATTGTCTGCCATTCTATTTGGTGGCTTAAATGAAAAAGCTGAACTTAATGCCTTGCTTGAACACCTCAGAAATCCAGTAAAAGTACGCCATTATAAAGACCTTAATATTCTTTTTTTAGAATCCCATTCTAATCATTATGGCGATATTTTTATTGATGAATATACTGTTCGAAAATCTAGAAATTTTATTCCAGACCCCGTCACACGTCTGTGGCTAATACATTTTAATCTGAGAGATATTCGACATGTTCATCTTCCCGTAGAGGGCTATCTTGAGTATATCTTTCGAAAAATAAAGAAAAAGTTTAAAAAAAATAGCTTATCGCATTTACTTCAGCATGCTCGCTACAACTGGTTACAGCTTCCCAACGTAGATATAGATCCGGCGCTCTCTGAATGCCTCATCGGGAATTTACTCAGTTGTGGTTTACCCGAACAAGAGTTTGAGCGTTTTGTGCAACCAAAATTTAAATATAAGCATGAGCTCACTACTGAAGTCATTCATCAGTCTAAGAATTTACCTCCACAAACTGTTTATTTGCATCATGAGCAAGATGCACTAAAAGATGTACTAAAAATTCATAAAGACTTATTAAAAATTATTCGTCTTCGCCAAACAGATGCCCCAATCTATCAACTCATGATCGATTATTGTATGGAGAATGCAAAACTCTTTAATGAATACAGTAAACGAATCACCCTGTGGTTAATTAGTCTCTTTAAACCACCTCAAGAAGATATAGATCTGCTAGCTCAGAGATTTGATTTTTGCGCTACAATTTTTGCTAAAATCATTTCCAACAATAGCCAGTTAGCCAAAAGCTCAATTTACACATACTACACTCGAATTGGTGAGCCTTGGCTAATCTATTCTTTACAATATCAATTTTCTGAGGACGATGAAGAAACACGCCTGCAAAAAATATATGCACAGATTTATCAAAATAACTGTATTGCTGAAAGTCTGCTCGAAGATACTGTTAAAAAATCGGCTGCTCAAATTGTAAAAACACTCAAACGTTTTCATCAATTTCAAGAACAACTATTCGATGCCCCAGCATTCACTTTAGAGACGCTGGATCAACAAACCAGACCACGCACACGTATTATCAGCCCAGTCACATTTCAACTGTTAATCAAAAAACTTCAACAAGCACATCTACAAAATATCATCTCTCAACATGACTATGAAAATCTTAGTCTTATTTATACGCTTGCTTACAGAACTGGGATGCGAATTAATGAAATGATTGGTTTACGTATCAAAGATACTGAAGGATTAAACAGAATATCATTATTGGTCAAGCCATATGGGTCAGAAAAAATAGGCAATGAACACAGATTAAAGACTGACAGCGCGCAACGTAGCGTGCCCGTGTATTGCTTACTCAAAGCATCTGAGTATCAACAATTTCATCAATATGTTGTCAAACAGCGGTTAACAAAAAAACCGAATGATTATTTATTCAGTCAGTTCAATGAGAATAAGAAACTCAGCCAGCACATGCTGACTGCACCCTTTAAAAATTTTATGGATCAGTTATTCAAGCAACATCACTATACATTTCATTCATTTAGACATTCTGCAGCAAATCATTTAGCATTAATTTTTAAATGTGATTATCATTTTTTGTCTGATAGCCTCACAGACTATACGGAAGTTGAATATAATCAGCTCAGGGCTGAGTTATTACGTAATTCAATTGATCAAAATCATTGGATTATCATCGCACATCTTTTGGGGCATCTCGAACCCATCGAGACCTTTAAAAGTTATATTCATGTAGCTTACTTTATTGCAGGTTATCAATTTTCCAAATATCGCCCATTACTAAGCAATGGTTTGGTTAAGAAAATGCTGGGGATAAGCAATTCAACACAAGAGTTACATTTTCTAAAATCGCTCAATGATCAGTCTGAATTCAATTTTGAAATGCATGCTACAACGCTCTGTAAACTCCTTCTAAACAATCAAGAAAAATGGATAGCGAGCAATGCTCACACACTACATGCAGAATTAGAGGTAAATCAAACGCAAGAACATTGTATTTTTGACTATTTTGTCGCGACTCCAGAATCTAAAATCGATCTTGATCTATTTTATAAGGCACTCTGCTTATTAGAGTTATACAAATATGATACGGAGCGCGTAGCACAAGAACTTTGCCTATCTCATGAGCTCATCAAGTATTGGTATGACAATGCAATCCAACTCAAACAACTTAAATCTAGAAAAAACAATCCAAGACTTTTTCATATAACCGAACTGCAATACATCAAACCGTCAATGATTGATACTAATGAGGACCTTTTATTGGTCACACATTTTTTTAACTATCTACAAGCCTGCTATCAAAAGTCACCTGAAAATATTAGGTATGTCTTAGAATTCTTTATTAATCACGTAACTGCTTCACATACAGGTTTACATTCAACGCGGAAAAATATTCAGAATCTGGAAAAATTCTACTATGCGGCCAAAGATCTGTTTCCTGCCAACATGTGGCATTTACTTGGAATAGATATGGTTAATTTTTTAAACAAAGAAATTACGCCGAATCTACTCAAACTTGCCAAGGCAAATCAGAAACTAGAAGGTTACCCAACAACAAAAGAAAATAATGCACGCTTACAGCTATATTCCTTAAAACAAGGCAAAGCACTACCGGCTTTTAAATTTTGTTTACATCTGGCTTGCATTGGTAGGCCTGCTCAATTGCAGTTAGAAATAAAATGACTTCAATAAATCATCGTAACGGATACTGCTTAACTCTCGTGCTACACCTAAGTTTTAATGGTGAGTGTCTGTTTTAATTTTTTTTGGGGGTTATACAGTTAATTAATGCTGATAAAAGCCTAGGCTGGCCATATATAATTCCATCAACCTGATTTTTTACCATTCGGTTTACCTAATTAATCATCACAAAATTATGTTGGTGATAATTTGGTAAATTTTTAAAAACTTATGTGACCACAATTAAACGATCTTAATAAAAATTAATTCCAATAAAAAATATTTGAAAACGTAAGTTGTTTATTTCATTGTACTTATATACACAGCAATTTATACAATTTAATGTATATTATGTTGGTGACTATTGCCAATATCGGGCTTTGGATTTTGATGCTGTATTGATTGAATTTAATGGGGAGGATGATCATGTTCATTTATTAATTAATTACCCACCAAAAGTTGCTATTTCAAATTTAGTGAATAGCTTAAAAGGTCTATCTAGTCGCCACCTTAGAAAAGACTTTCCTGAAATTAAAAACAAACTTTGGGGTGATTCTTTATGGTCGCCAAGTTACTTTGCTTCAAGTTGCGGTGGTGCGCCATTAGAAATTATTAAACAATACATCGAGCAACAACAATCACCTCATTAGAATTAAAAATCGAGCCTTATATCACCTCCATAAATGAGGGTGTTTTACGGCTCATTGGATAAATAAACATAAACGTCGACTACTCCCAGATCATTTAGCAACCGTACGTATTGAGCATGAATCTGCATCAACGCAATACATCTGTGGGTGCACACTGCGTCGTATCGGCGAATATCAGTGAAAAATTGAATTTCAGACCAGCGCAGTTCTATAAAGAACAGCATGTGCGTGGTAAATGGGTTTGTGATCAATGTGACACCCTGACTCAGCAAACGATGCCTGCCTATGTGATCGATAAATGTATTGCGACACTTGAGTTACTTAGCCATGTGCTGGTATCCAAATATGCTGATCACTTACCGCTGTATCGTCAGCGACAGATCTTTCTGCGCGCAGGTGTAGATCTATCTAGATCCACCCTGTCAGATTGGATTGGTCGCTGTGGTGTAGACACTTGAACCTCTGGTCAATGCCTTAAAACAGGTGGTGCTGCAGCAAGGGGGTGATCTATGACTTTCAAGAAACCGTTCAGGTCTGCATGCAGAAGAATTCCTGAATGGCTGGCAGGGACATCTGGTCTGTGATGATTACAGTGGTTATAAAGCACATTTCAAATCAGGTCAGATCATTGAAGTAGGTTGCATGGCACATGCATGTCGTAAATTCCATGAACTGCATATCACTGGGAAAAGTCAGATTGCTGAACAGGCACTGGTGCTGATTCAGAAATTGTATGCGATAGAAGCAGAGTTAAGGCACAAGACCGACGGTACAGCGCAACAACGCTGCGAATACCGGCAACGGCATAGTCAACCAGTGATGCAACAACTATATGAATTGCTCAACCAACATCATCTGATGGTGCCATCAAGCTCTACCACCGCTAAGGCAATCAATTACACTCTAAAGCGCTGGCAAGCCTTAAGCCGCTATTCAGATGATGGTAATCTATCTATTTACAATGATTTGGTGGAGAACCAAATGCACCCTTGGGCTTTAAGTCGTAAGAACTGGTTGTATGTTGGATCACTGCGCAGTGGTCAGCGAGTTGCTAACATCATGACATTGATCCAGTCAGCAAAGTTGAATGGTCTAGATCTGTATGCCTATTTAAATGGTGTACTGCAAAAGTTGCCGACATACAAAGTGATCCAAATTAAAAGATTGGCATAGAGTTTAGAGGACACTTACAAATCAATGGTATCGCCAAGTTGATCGTCATCATCTTTAGCTAAAACGGTCTTTAGCTTATCATTTGTGGCTAGACGCAACAGCATCAAATATCTAGCTTAAGAAGCATCTCAGAGTAAATTTTTACAACAAAGCTAATAAGCTTAGGCTATTTTAATAGTTTTCATGATCCGCTGCTTTATACAAAGGCTATAAAAATATTTAGTAATTTTTTATCTAAATTACTCTATATACTTAAAACTTGGTTGATCTCCCTATCTTAACCACACCATTTTTTGAGCACTGAAAAACTTTTTTCTGCAAAAATATATGAGGAACAACAAAAGTGTAAAATCTAAAAATAATATCTATTCTTTTAACTATTTTTCATTCAGCTATACACACAGATATTTTGTATCCAATTTTCTTAGTACTTGAATTCTTCAGTGATACATTAAAAAATGTGTAGCAAGTTGCTACACTTTTCCTTAGACAAGCTCTTTACCAAAAATATCATTCAGCCTATCACGAATACTTTGTACAAATTCCGGATTATTTTTTAGTTTATGCTTCATATTACGTTTAAAGTCATTCAAGCTCATACCAACTTCAGCAAAATCCATTTGGAATAAAGTGTCATTAATAACAATATTTGCTTGAGAGTCAGTGAGACAACCAATTTTTTTAAACCACTTCTTGAACTGCGAATACTTTTCATCATTATTAAAAATGTACCAGGAACGTACATTCGTATCGAATTTTGCCCCCAATTCTTTTACTAATGCATTCTCTTCAAATGGAACATCAAGATAAATTTTTTCAATTACAGCAGTTTCATTTAGTGTTTTATCAGTAATACGCTGATGCAGTTTAAAATTCACCCCCACAATTGGGCGCCCTTTTTTTATGGTTTCATACTCTAGTTGTAGATCTGTATTTTCGTTAATTTCTGCAACTATTTTATCTAATACATAGCGTCTAAAATCTACCCAGCGATCATATTTAGTTTCATTAATATCAATCAGAGCTTTCAAGTTTTCTAAAAGCATTGGGACTTCATAACTCTTTTGGCTTGCGTACTTGAATTCATTTTTAATGAAATACGTATAAAGACTCATACTAGCAACAGAATCCAAGGCAAACAGATGTTTCAATTGATAGGTGGTGAAATTCCCCCCAGCCAACTGCGTGAAATACGGTAACACCTCACTGGTAAAACGAATCTGAATGGCATTTTTAGAATCATCTTCCCATCTTAACTCACGGATAATAGGAACGACAGAATGTACTTTTTTAGTCTTTCTCTTACCATCATCAGTAGGTTCCTCAATAATAAAATGAGCCACCCTAGATGAAAGTTCTTTATAAATCCGGTCTATTGCAACATTAATCGAATTGCGTTTATTCAATCCTAGTAAATCTGCCAAATCATCCTTATACAGATAAATATAGGTTTGTTCTGTGATTTCACCATTTACCCTATTTTTCTCACTATAATTTGCAACAGCCATTGCATATAGGAGCGCCTTATATTCATTGGCTGATAACTCAATTGGGCGAATTAAGCGGTTACTAGTGCTAACAACGCCATTATGACGAATATTGCCTATACAGTAAGGAATATGATTCAATTCTTCTTGCAATGATTCTGATTCTGTCATAACCGTGATATTTATATATTTAATTCTATTTTTATATACAAAAGTGGAAAAACTTTCAAGACTTTCACCACAAGAATCTAAGAGTGGAAGGCTTGTCATCAGAAATATGCATTTTTGACGATTTATTGTCCTTAAAGTGGAATGAAATATATTATTTCCACCATATAGTGACAGACCTTCCACCTTTAGCTCTAAACTAACAGTTCAAAATACCCATTTTCACTTATTTCTTCCAAATTTAGGTATGCTATGTCAGATAGAAACCTAGATGTGACAAGGCTTCCACCTTTCATTAGATTTGAAAGGTATAAATGAATAGATAATCATCAGGAAATATCCAATAAAAAAAATTTATCCACAGGGTGCTAACACATAGTGACAAACCTTCCACCCTTAAAGATTGTTTAGCCAACTTTATCAACAAATTAAGTATTTATTTTTGCAAGAGTTTTTTAAAAAATATAACCTTTTTAAAAATAGTAGTGACAAACCTTCCACTCTTGTGACAAACTTTCCACTTTACGGTGACAGACCTCCCACCTTTGAGTGACAGACCTTCCACCTTTGAGTGACAGACCTTCCACCTTTGAGTGACAAACCTTCCACTTTACGGTGACAAGCCCTCCACTTTTAAACTTATAAGCATTTGTTTTATATAGCAAAAAAACAGTCTTAATTATTAATTAGCTAAATAAATAATTATACTAATTATTAATTAAGCTAGCTTATTTAAAAATTAGTTTTTTAAGTTGTTTTACACCTAAATAAATAAGATTTATAAATTTAAAAACTATAGTATGATGAGTGAAAGTTATTTATATTGTTAAACATTCAAATACGGAAGCATCTGACACGTATGTCTGCAAAAATTATTACGGTTGCTAACCACAAAGGTGGATGTGGCAAAACAACGACCGTTGTACATCTAGCCTCTGAACTTGCAAATCTTGGCAATAAAGTTTTAGTCATTGATTTAGATCCTCAAGCAAACGCAAGTTTACACATTGGGATCCAACATCCAAGCGAAATTGTTGTTACTTCAGCAGAATTACTCGTTGGTGATATTTCATTATTAGCTGATGCATTACAAGAAGAAACAAACTTTGAAAAAGTATCATTAATTTATGGCTCATTAAATTTAGGAAAAACTGAAGACCAGCTTAAAGAAGAAGCTCCTCGTCCTTCAGAAGAATTAAGCATCAAGCTAGAACTGTTAAAAGATCTTTACGACTTCATATTAATTGATTGCCCACCTAGTCTTAAACTATTAACCAGTAATGCCTTAGCATCATCAACACATGTCATTATCCCTATCGAATCTGGATCACAATATGGACTGTATGGGGTAACAGATCTTTTAAACCATCTTGAAAAGATAAAACGTATTAATCCAGATTTAGAGCTTTTAGGCGCTTTACTGATTAAACATGATGAACGTCAGAATGTTTGTAAATTGATTCGGGATGAAGCTTTAAAACAGGTTGGAAAAATTTTACAAACTACCATTCCTCAAAGTACTAAAGTTAATCAAGCAGCAATTCTGCAACAGCCACTTTTGAAAGTAGAAAAAAATTCAAAAGTACGTAAGGCTTTTGAAAGCCTTGCTTATGAAATTGTAGCGAAAGTTTAAACCTGAGAGTATTATGGCAAGCACTAAAGAGCTTTTAGCTCAAAAATTGAAACAAAATACAGAAAAACATCAGCAAGCACAGAAAGACAATATTAAAGAGCTAAAAGAATTTAGACGTAATGTTCCTATTGAGGATATCAGTCGCAGTCCCAACCAACCGCGTAAAGTATTTGAAGATTCTCAATTAAAAGAACTGGCGGATTCTATTAATGAAATCGGCCTTTTGCAGCCCATTACAGTGCGTAAACTTGATAATCTGAAATATGAACTGATTGCAGGCGAGCGACGCTTACGGGCGCATCAATTACTCGGCAAGTCGGTGATTGAAGCCATTATCATTGATGCTAATGATGAAGAAGCATCTTTGTTAACCCTAGCTGAAAATTTAAAGCGTCAAGATCTGACAGATTATGAAATTTTTATTGGTTTGAACTCACTTGATGAAAAGTTGAAGAAGAACAAGCAACGTTTAGCTAATTCATTGGGTTTAAATCGCGAAGATATGTACAAATATCTATCGTATGAAAAGCTGCCTAAAGCAATGTTGAATGACCTGGATTTGGAGCCAGGTCTAGTCGGTCGTACTGCTGCAACAGCGTTCAAGAAATTTTTATCGGATCATATAGAGCAACTTTCGGAGGCGGAAACAGCTTTACTCGGTGCTTGGGAGAAATTAAAAGAAAAAAAACTGGAGCAAAGCAAAGTTACTTCTTATGCTGAAAAACTATTGAGTCAAGATCCAGAAAAAGTAACCACGACATCAGTGGTAAGAAAAATCGAATATGATGGTAAGGTTGCTGGAAATATCAAACTGAATCAAAAACAGCTCAATATCTCTCTTAAAATTTCAGAAATTGATGAAGCTAGTCTTTTACAACTAGAAGATTTTTTAAAACAGCTTATTCAGAAAAGTGAAAAAGTGTAGCAACTTGCTACACTTTTCAGTTTGCTCATAAAACTCTCACACTTACGTGAGAATTTTTTATAATTATCACATGCGAAAAATTATACCACCCAAACTGAAATTGATATGGTTACGCTAGAAGAGTTTATTCCTAAAAATTATCTTATACGTAAAATAGACAAAGCGATTGATCTCAATATCATTCATGAACGTGTCGCGCATCTATATTGTCCCGATAAGGAGACTGTTGAACGAATTTTGCCGTTGCAAAATAATTACAGGGTCTCTGTTATGCAAGTAACGCAGCAATGTTTACTGTCAGTTACAGCACAAAACTTGAAGAAAATCGCCTTGCACTTATCGAAGTTAATTTTTATTGTATTTTTTAGCCATCAATACGCTTAAAAATAAATCACTATGAATAAGCGATAGAAGTTTAGAAAATACCCCCACTTTAACGATCGCTAAAGTGGGGTTTGTGATTAGTCTGAAAAGTGTAGCAACTTGCTACACTTTTTTAATACTTAAATTGTACGACAAGAAATGACGTATCAATACTTACACACGAGCGTATTATTGGGTACTATTGGTTTAACTAAAACTAGATAACCTATTCATTGCAGGACAATTCCATGGCACGTACTCCAAAGCAAACCAAACAAGAACCCATTGAGGTCATTCTTTGGAAAGCTGCAGACAAACTTCGTAAGAACATTGATGCTGCTGAGTACAAGCATGTAGTCCTTGGTTTGATCTTCCTCAAGTACATCTCTGACTCATTTGAAGCTCACTACAACCTATTGGTTGAAGGTGAGGGAGAGTTTGCAGGAGCTGATCCTGAAGATCGTGATGAATACACTGCATACAACGTCTTCTTCGTTCCTGAGATCGCACGTTGGTCATACCTGTTAAACCAAGCAAAGCAAGTCACCATTGGTAAGATTGTAGACGATGCAATGGAAGCCATTGAGAATGAGAACCCTCAGCTCAAAGGTGTACTACCTAAAGTCTATGCACGTCAAAATCTCGATCCTACGAGCCTAGGTGAGCTGATAGACCTCATTGGTAACATTGCCCTAGGTGATGCAAAAGATCGCTCTGCCGACGTTTTAGGACACGTATTCGAGTACTTCCTAGGTGAGTTCGCTTTAGCTGAAGGTAAGCAAGGTGGGCAGTTCTACACGCCTAAATCCATCGTGAGCTTATTGGTTGAAATGCTAGAGCCATACAAAGGACGTGTATTCGATCCTTGCTGTGGTTCAGGTGGTATGTTCGTACAGTCTGAGAAATTCGTAGAATCGCATCAGGGTTTAGTGGACGACATCTCCATCTATGGTCAAGAAAGTAACCAGACAACTTGGCGTTTGGCCAAGATGAACTTAGCCATTCGTGGCATTAACTCAGAGCATGTGAAATGGAACTCTGAGGGTTCATTCCTGAATGATGCACACAAAGACCTGAAAGCGGATTACATCATTGCTAATCCACCATTCAACGTCTCTGATTGGAGCGGTGAGCAGTTAGTGGGTGATGCTCGTTGGTCTCTAGGTACACCACCTGCAGGCAATGCGAACTTCGCATGGATGCAACACTTCTTGTATCACATGAGTCCTAAAGGTCAGGCAGGCGTTGTGCTTGCTAAAGGTGCATTAACCTCTAAGACCAGTGGTGAAGGTGAGATTCGTAAAGCCTTGGTTTCAGAAGCCAATGTCATCGACTGTATTGTGAACCTACCTGCCAAGCTGTTCCTGAACACACAGATTCCTGCTGCTTTATGGTTTATGCGTCGTGACCGTGTTAACTCAAGCCAATACCAAGATCGTAGCAATGAGATTCTGTTCATTGATGCTCGTAACCTAGGTCATCTGATTAACCGCAGAACCAAAGTCTTGTCTGATGAAGATATTAAGCTCATCACAGACACTTACCACAATTGGCGTAACAAGGGTGGTGAGTATGAGGATGTTGCAGGCTTCTGTGCATCTGTACCACTTGAGAAAGTCGCTGAGCTTGATTATGTACTGACGCCAGGTCGTTATGTTGGTTTAGCTGATGATGAAGATGAGTTCGACTTCAAGGTACGCTTTACAAGCTTAAAGGCAGAGTTTGAAGCACAGCTTGCTGAGGAAGCCAAGCTAAACCAAGCCATTGCTGAGAACTTAGCAAAGGTGGTTGTATGAGTGAGTGGCAGGTTGGGCGATTAGATAGCTTCTTTACCCTAAAACGTGGTTATGACTTACCAAAGCAATCTCGTGTTTCTGGTAGTGTTCCCATCATTGCTTCTTCAGGTTTTGCTGATTTTCATAATGAAGCCAAAGTAAATGAATCAGGTGTTGTGACGGGCCGATATGGAACCATTGGTTCAGTTTTTTTCAGTGATGTACCATTTTGGCCATTAAACACATCTCTTTATGTAAACGACTTTAAGGGGAATGACAAAAAGTTCATCTACTACTTTTTGCAAACATTGGATTGGGAAAAATTTAGTGACAAAAGTGCGGTGCCTGGAGTTAACCGTAATGATGTTCATCAAGAAGAGATATGCTTTCCGTCTCTCCCTGAACAAAAAGCCATAGCCTCAATCCTTTCATCATTAGATGACAAGATCGACTTACTGCACTGTCAGAACAAGACTTTGGAAGCCATGGCTGAAACACTGTTTCGTCAATGGTTTATTGAGGAAGCGAAAGAGGATTGGGATGATTTACTAGTAAGTGATATAGCTACTCATATCAAAGACAATGTGAACCCATCAAAAGATCCTCTTAAGACATACTATCATTTTAGTTTGCCTGCTTTTGATTCAGGAGAAAAGCCTACTATTGAATTGGGTGCGGAAATTCTGAGTAATAAGTACAGAGTATGTGAGAACTCAATTTTAGTCTCAAAGCTGAATCCAAGAGTGCCTCGTATATGGTTATTAACTGATGTCAAAGATAATTATGTATGTTCAACAGAGTTTCAGAATTTGAAGCCTAAAGTAGGATCTCATTTAATGTTCTTGTATAGCTTATTCAATTCAAGAGATGTTATTGATGAATTAGCAATGAGTGCTTCGGGAACCAGTGGCAGTCATCAAAGGGTTAAGCCAGAAGATATGTTAAATATCTCTTTTAAGACTCCAAGTTTAGACTACCTTGAAGAGTATTCGCTGTTGATTACTCCTTCGATGCAAAAGGTTTCATCTAACAAGAAGCAAATCCAAACACTTGAACAACTACGAGATACCTTGCTTCCTAAGCTGATGAGCGGCGAAGTCAGAGTCCAATACCAAACAGAAGAAGTTGCATAACATTTGAGGTGAAGTCATTTGATGGCTTCACCTTTTTTACATTCAGGGGGCTGAATTGAATAAAAAAATTATAGGGGCAATCATTGCCTTAGTCGTAGTGATCTGTGGCTACTTGTATGCTTCGCCATACATTGCCATCAATAACATCAAGAATGCTGCACAAGTAGGTGATAGCGAAAAGGTGTCCAAGTACATCGACTATCCAAGTGTGCGTCAGAGCTTCAAAGATCAAATGAATGCCATGATGATGAAAGAGATGGCAACCCATAAAGATGATGGTTTCGCAGCACTAGGTGCCATGCTTGCATCTACCATGGTAGACAAGATGATTGATGGTTTTGTCACACCTGAAGGGATGACCATGATGATGCAAGGCAAAGACCTTAAAGATGCAGCACATTCATCACAGGGAGCATCAACAACAGAAACCAAAGAAGAAGATCAAGCAGAGTACAAAACTCGCTATACCTCATTCAGTGACTTTGAGGTTGTGATCCAACATCCAAATGATTCCAAAGCCGTCACTGTCAAAATGGTTCGTGATGGTTTGAGTTGGAAAGTGAATAAGATCGCTGTGCCGATGGATTAAGTAAAAGAGAACAAAGAGGAAAAACAGAATGATAAAGCGCATGATTCAAATGGGATTTGGCTTGATTGCTGTAGTTAGCTTTGCTGCAACCGTTCAAGCAGCACCGGCTAAATTCAATCATAGCGGCATACAAAAAGGTAAAGTCATAGAAACCTGTTATCACTCTCCTTGTTCAGTCGCCAAGTTTGTCTCTTACAAACAACTGAATAAGACAGCGACTGAATCCAAGATTCAAGTCACCTTGCTGGGCGGTAGTCGTGAGTGGGAAGCCAAGAAAATTGACTGGAATAGATCGCCACATAAAGTCACTGTGAATTGCTCATACCAACGACCAACAGTTCAGATTGGTTCACAAAAGACTCTGATTCCACTCAATGATGGTTTAGGTGTTCCTGGAGTACTGATGGTAGATGCTGAACTCTATCTATATGTTTGCCATAAGTTTGAGGGCGCTATTGAGAATGCTGTGCAGAAGTATGGCTATAACGTGCAGGACGATGAATAAGGTTTCTTAGCTTTACATCATATAAAAAATTAATGAGTCCAGGTTATATGGATAAGTTTAGGGGGAAATAATCAAGTGACTAAGATGACCGAATCAGACATTGAGCTGATGGCGATAGAGCAACTAGAGGGATTGGGCTATACCTATGTGTATGGACCTGAGATTGAATCGAAGGGCACTAACCCTCTACGAAGCTATAAGCAGGTCATCTTGGAAGACAAAGTGCTTGATGCATTACAACGCTTAAATCCTCATTTAAGCCAAGACAAATGTACTGAAGCACTAAAGCAAGTCACCAATATTCAATCCCCTGATCTACTCAGTAATAACCAAGCATTCCACCGACTGCTCACTGAGGGCATTAACATTGAGGTGAGCAAAGAGGGTAACACTCAAGGTGAGTATGCTTGGTTGATTGACTTTGAGAATCCAACCAATAACGAATTCCTTGTCGTCAATCAAGTAACCATCAAAGAAGATCGCTGGACAAGACGACCAGACATTATCTTGTATGTGAATGGCTTACCCTTGGTGGTCATTGAACTCAAGAATGCAACAGACGAGAATGCCACTGTAGAAGGCGCATACAAGCAAATACAGACCTATCAAAGCCAAATCCCTAGCTTGTTTACCTACAATGCTTTCAACGTCATCTCTGATGGTTTAGAGGCGAAAGCAGGTACTGTCTCAGCAGACTACAGTCGCTACATGGCGTGGAAGACAAACAATGGTCAAACCAAAGCCAAGAAGACACAAGCACAGCTAGAAGTCCTGATTCATGGTTTACTGAATCCAGTCACACTACTCGACATGATTCGACACTTCATTGTCTATGAATCAACGAAGCACGAGGATACCAATGGCTTAATCACCATTAAGACCATCAAGAAGATGGCTGCATATCATCAGTACTATGCAGTGAATGCAGCAGTCCTCTCGACTATTCGTGCGTCTGCAGTGAACTCGGACTCGAAATCAGCAGAAGTTGCCATGCAACATCAAGGTAGAAGTAAGCTCGAATTGGTACAGCAACAAGCAGTCGGTGACAAGAAAGCCGGTGTGGTATGGCATACCCAAGGCTCAGGTAAGTCTTTGTCTATGGTTTTCTACACAGGCAAGATTGTCTTGGCTTTGGATAATCCAACAGTCGTTGTGATCACAGATCGTAATGATCTAGATGATCAGCTCTTTGGTACATTCGCTGCATCAAGCCAACTCCTTAGACAAACACCACGACAAGCAGACAGCCGAGAAGAACTCAAAGAGTTACTCAAGGTGGGTTCAGGTGGCGTGATCTTCACCACCATCCAAAAGTTCCAACCGGATGATGGCACTAGCGTCTACGAGCAACTGTCAGACCGAACCAACATTGTCGTGATTGCAGATGAAGCACATCGTTCTCAGTATGGCTTTAATGCCAAGGAAGTCGATGTCAAAGATGAAGATGGCAAGGTTGTCGGTAAACGTACTGTCTATGGTTTTGCCAAGTACATGCGTGATGCACTTCCTAATGCTACTTACCTTGGTTTCACAGGAACACCAATTGAGAAGACGGATGTAAACACACCTGCAGTCTTCGGGAACTATGTAGATATCTATGACATCTCGCAAGCAGTGGAGGATGGTGCAACTGTTCGTATCTTCTATGAAAGCCGCCTAGCTAAGATTGCCATCAGTGAGGAAGGCAAAGAGCTGATTGAAGACTTTGATGACCAGTTTACTGAAGATGACTTAAACCAAACTCAAAAAGAACGTGCGAAGTGGGCAAGAGTCGAAGGTTTGATCGGCAGTAAAGAACGTATCAAAGCCATTGCAAAGGACATCGTAGAACACTTTGAGCAGCGTCTTAAAGCCAATGCAAACCAAGGCAAAGGCATGATCGTCAGCATGTCTCGCAGGATCGCTGTAGACCTTTACAACGAGATTGTAAAGATCAAACCAGAGTGGCACAGTGATGATCTGAATGATGGTGTAATCAAAGTTGTGATGACTGCCTCAGCTTCAGATGGTGAGGTGATTGCTAAACATCACACTACCAAGCAACAGCGCCAACGCTTAGCAGATCGTATGAAAGACAATGATGATAAGCTCAAACTCGTTATTGTTCGTGATATGTGGCTGACTGGTTTCGATGCCCCAAGTATGCACACCCTTTACATCGACAAACCAATGAAAGGTCACAACCTCATGCAAGCGATTGCACGAGTCAACCGTGTCTACAAAGACAAGGCTGGTGGCTTGGTTGTGGACTATCTTGGTATCGCATCTGACTTGAAAGAAGCCTTATCGTTTTACTCAGAAGCAGGTGGTAAAGGTGATCCTGCATTGGTGCAGGATGAAGCTGCAACGATCCTGCAAGAAAAGCTAGAAGTGCTTGATGGCATTTTGCATGGCTTCAACTACCAAGAGTACTTCACTGCAGATACTTCTCGTAAGCTCAACATCATTTTAGAAGCGGAAGAGCATATCCTTGGTGTAGATCAAGGAGAAGGGAAGACTCGCTTCCTGACAGCAGTCACAGCGATGTCACAGGCATTCGCATTAGCTGTACCTCATCCACATGCTATGGAAGCTGCACCAGTGGTGGCATTCTTCCAAGCAGTCAAAGCACGTCTTGCTAAGTTTAGTGATGGTACAGGCAAGATTTCTGGCTTAAGTAATGCTGAGCTTGAAGCCAAGGTAAAGCAAACCATTGACCAAGCTCTAGTCACAGAGCAAGTGGTAGATATCTTCGATGCTGCAGGGATTCAGAAACCAGATATCTCGATTCTCTCTGATGAGTTTATGCAGGAGATGAAAGACTATAAGCATAAGAACATTGCGCTTGAAACACTTAAGAAGTTACTTGGTGATGAGATTAAGGTACGAGAGCAACGCAGTGTCACCCAAGGTAAGAAGCTCATGGATATGTTGATTTCAGCAATTAAGGGTTATCAGAACAAGGTACTTACTGCAGCAGAAGTCATTGATGAACTGATCAAGTTAGCTAAGACAATTCAGGAGTCAGACAAACTGGCTGAAGAACTCAACCTGACTGAATACGAATATGCGTTCTACTCAGCAGTAGCAGACAATGACAGTGCTCGAGAATTGATGCAGAAAGACATATTGAGAGAACTTGCAGTCGTACTCACTGATTCTATTCGTAAGAATGTGACTTTGGATTGGACGATCAAGGAAGCTGCTAGAGCAAAGTTAAGAGTCATCGTGAAGAGATTGCTGAAGAAGTATGGCTATCCACCTGATATGGCTTTATTGGCTACAGAAACTGTATTGGAACAGGCTGAGCAGTTGGCTGAAGAGCTTTCCAGTTCAAAAGAATAGGGTACAGATAGTGTTCAAAAAGACCGCTATATTAACCATAACCAAGGGGGCATTTTTACACTGCTGCTAACAAGGACAACCCTTCACTTATACTAGCTCAAAACTGATCTGACAGTTCCCCGTTTTTTATTGTGCCTGTCAGGTTAAATTTGGGCTAAATTCTTATCAGCCCAAATTCGTTTTCCATTAAGTAAAGTTTCAAATGGGCTTCCTGTTTGACATCTTTTGGGAATAGTTTCGGATATTTTGTTGTTCTAACTTTTCATGATGCTGTTGAATTTAGTCCAGATCTCATAAAACATTGTATAACTGAAACGCTGGAAAACCTATTTAGCAAATTTGGGGTGTAGTTTCCACTTGAAATAATTCAATTAAAAATAAATGTATGTATTTTATTTATTTTTTGATATATTTCAGTTTAACCTAAAAACGACTAGTGATAGTTATAAAAAGTTGTGCTTAGAAGAATCTTTATTATTTTCAGAGGTTTACTTATGAAAAAGTTAGTAATCTTATTATCAATGTCGACGGTTTTTTTATCAGCTTGTGGTAATAAACATGACAAAATGGTTGGCTACTGGCAATTAGAAAATGTGCAAGGAAAGCGCATTATGCAAATTTTTAAAGAGGGTAAAGATAGTTATATTCTTAAAGAAAATGTGGTTGCTCGTAGTAATGTGGTGAATGGTAAAGAGGGAAGTTCTCTCGTATTGGAAAAAAAAGATGATACTTTAGCGGTTAATAATGGTTTAGCTGCTATGCCCTTACATTTATCTGATGATGGTCAAACATTACGTATTTCTAAAAATCAGTACAAAAAAGTAGATGAAAATTTTGTCAATAAAACAATAGAAAATATTAAAGTGTGTCATGAAATTGAAACAGAATATCGGACTAAAGTTAAAGAACTACCTATTTTTACTCGTGACCCTGCAATTCAAGAGCAACGTAAAACGTTGGCTGAGTCAACTACTAAAAAAATGCAAGCCATTGAAGATTGTAAATTTGGTATCTACTGATAATTACACTATTTAATGAGGGTGTAAATAATTCTGTGTAAATGTGGTTTTAAAAATACTTGGTTACACGTTCATCAAACATGATACTAAAACGATTCATGGCAGCTTTCCAATTCTGAATGGGCATCGTCCATTTTTTGCTTGCTGCCATAATCGCTAAATATACCACTTTTTTCACAGATTCATCGGTTGGGAAGATTTTTCTTTTCTTGGTGGCATGGCGAATGACACTGTTCAAGGATTCAATTGCATTGGTGGTATAAATCGCCTTGCGAATGTCCATTGGATAGGCAAAGAACGTGTTGAGATTCGACCAGTTGGCAAGCCATGATTTACTGATTTGAGGATATTTATCGTCTCACTTTTGACCAAATTCATCCAGGGATGACATACAATCGATACAGCGCATCATTATTATTGAAAATGGTGCCATGATGAATAGGGTATTTGATTGGTATATGCAGTTGCCTCTTGAGTGGCAGTCGAGCCTGTTTGTCTATCGTGGGCATGGGGCCAACATTAAAACAGTAGTTAAATTATTAGAACAAGTATCGGATAACTGCTTGTTGGCATTTTATGGTGATCTTGATCCGTATGGGATTAATATTGCCTCTCATTTTTATAAAATACGTCCTTTAGCCCTGATTGTGCCTAGTATCTGGCAGGAGATCACAGTCACTCATATCGACAACAATGTGAATAAATTCTTGAAGCAGATCGTTCAGACTAGGGATATTGCATTTGATCAAGCTGAACCTTTGATTTTAAGAGAGCTATTTCATCATGTTGATCCTAGCCAAAATAATGGACAGTACTTCCCTCTAAAGATAACGTAACGTTAACTTTGGAGATCCAAGAAATGGCCAAACGTTTTAATCCCAAATTTAAACAGCAAGCAATTGATTATGCACTTTCAAACTCACACGAGCCTACAGCTGCAATCGCCCAGAAATTAGGTGTGGGTTATTCAACTTTAGACAAATGGATTCGTGAAGCCAATCCAGTGGGTTCAAGCAAACGTCAACTTTCACCAGAACAACAGCGGATATTGGAATTAGAGAAAGAAGTCAAACAGCTTAGGGAAGTCAATGACATCTTAAAAAAAGCGCATGTGTACTTTCTGACAGATCATGCCAAGAAAAGTACACGGTAATTCAAGATCTGGATGTGAATGAAGTCACTGTATCTTCTGTCTGTAAATGCCTGGGTGTCAGCACTTCAGGCTATTATGCCTGGCGAAAGCGCCAGACCAATCTAGCGCAGAAATATAATGATTTAAAAGCCGTATATTGGCAGCATCATGCACGATTGGGTGCACCTTCATTGGTACATGACATGCATGATTTAGGTTACAGCATGAGCGAACGAACCGTTGGAAGAATGCTTAAAAAGCTTGGTTTACGTAGCAGGATTGCACGTAAATACAAGCATACGACTGATTCAAACCATCGTTTGCCTACAGCACCTAACTTGTTAGATCGTCAATTTACGGTCAATGAACCCAATAAGATCTGGACAACAGATATTACCTATATCCGTACTAAGCAAGGTTGGCTGTATTTATGTGTGATGCTGGATCTATTCAGCCGTCGTATTGTCGGTTGGCAAACCAGCTATCGAATAGACCGTCAATTGGTATGTGATGCGTTTCATTATGCAATGGCTCGTCAGGGGTATCCAATGGGTGTCATGGTACATTCGGACCAAGGCTCACAGTACTGTAGTCGTGATTTTAGGGCGCTATTATTGACGAATAACTGCGTTCAAAGTATGTCACGCAGGGGAAACTGCTGGGATAATGCAGTGACCGAAAGCTTCTTTCATACATTGAAAGTTCATGTGGTCCATGGCAGTGTATTTGCCACTCGAAAAGAAGCGAATGCTGTCTTGTTTGACTATATTGAGATTTATTACAATCGAATCAGAAGACATTCTGCAAACGGCTGTTTAAGCCCAGAAGCCTTTGAACAGAAATATTTCAAGAATTTAGAGGGATTTGTTGTCCACGATACTGTCTAGGATCAAAAACTAGATCACCTACCTGTATATCTTCGATTTTTTTCCAAATTCTCCGTGGTAAATTTAGATCCCTCTGTACACGCACTAGAGTACCCGCAATAAAACACCCAGTAAGTGCTGGTATTTCTTTCAATTTATCACCCATAAAAAATGTCCCCTATTATTTGTTAATGATAATGTATGACTGTTAATTTTTTATCGTTCAAATTCTATTCTATTTAACATAATCAATGTTATACGAAATACAGATGTTAGAACCCATTTAAAGTGTCTGTATTCTCACCAATAAAAATGTCTAGTTTATGATGATTTAACCATCATGGACTGGATATGAAATATAGATGCTGATCACTATGTCTGACAAAGAAATTCAACGTCTTGCGGTTCTGCAAGACGTTCGAGATCATCGTATTACCCAAGTCCGTGCTGCTGAAATCCTGAATCTTTCCCCCGTCAAATTACCCGGTTATTGCAGAAGCTCAATCAAGATGGTGTTTCAGGTCTGGCTCATGCCAGTCGTGGTCAACCTGGCCATCGTCGCCATGATGACTTGTTAAAAGCAAAGTGCCTTTCCATTATTTCTGAACATCTGCTGGGCTTTGGGCCCACCTTGGCGCATGAGAAGCTCAGCAGCATGTTTGAGCTGAATATTCCTGTGGAAACAGTTCGTCGCTGGATGACTGCCAATGAGCTCTGGATTCCGCGATCCAAGCGTCTGAAACGTCCATATCAGCCTAGATATAACCGTGATTGCTTCGGTGAACTGATCCAGATTGATGGCTCCTATCATGACTGGTTTGAAGGACGATCCGCCAAATGCTGTTTGCTGGTTTATATCGATGACGCCACTGGAAAGCTGTTGCATCTGCGCTTTTGTGAGGCTGAAACGACCTTCGACTATATGCTTTCCACGAGAGCCTACATTAAGCAATATGGCAAGCCTTTGGCCTTTTATAGCGATAAACACTCAGTATTCCGAGTGAATCAGAAATCGAGCCAAGACAGCAAGATCACGCAATTTGGGCGGATTCTGAATGAGTTAAACATCGATATTATTTTTGCCAACTCACCACAGGCCAAAGGACGTGTGGAACGTGCTAACAGGACACTTCAGGATCGTCTGATCAAAGAGATGCGTCTGGAAGGCATCAGTTCGATTGCTGAAGCCAATGCTTGGCTACCCTGCTTCATTGAGCAGTTCAATCAGAAGTTCGCCAAGTGTGCGCGTAACTCAAAGAATTTACATCGACCATTAACCGAATCTGATCTTGAACTGGATGATATTTTTACCTGGCAGGAACCACGTAAGGTCACCAAGAATCTAACCCTGACGTATGACAAATGTATTTATATGCTTGAACCGACTGAATTGAACCAGAAATTAGTTGGACAATACATTTCATTTCTGGAGTACCCGGATGGCACTGTTGCGATCATGTATGAAGGACGGAAGATCAACTACAGTATCTTCAATAAACTGACTGGACTGCAGCAGAATGAAGTGGTTGAGAATAAACGGTTAGGCGCAGTTCTGGCCCATATCCAACAACAGCATGAAGAGTTGGAAAAACAGAATAAACGTTCCCGTGCCAAGAAAAGTATGCCGAGTCGTAAAGCTCAGAAAGCTAGCAATGAACAAAGAAATTTAAATCCTGTTCTTGACTCTTGCAGTTAAAAACAGGACATTTTAAATGGTTTATCGCATAGACATTTTAATTGGTGAATAACAACAGCTTTTTAAATTGTGTTATAATTCAGTATGCTAACACCTAGTTTACAGCCCACTCACCCTCGAGTGGGCTTTTTTTATGATTTTTCACGTTCCACGCCTATTCTTTAATCAATGTTCCACGGTTTTATTTAATGTTGCTGAACAATCAATGGATACCAGTAAAGCCCTTTAGGTCTTCTGTTGCTTCAAATATAAAGTCTCTACGATCAAGGATTAGACAATCTTTATTGTGTCGTCTGACTGATCTTGTGGCTTTGCTAATATCATGGCAATCCCAAGATTTGGGATAATACTTTATTAAAGAACGGACAATCTTGTTTTTATATTCTGAGTTTTCTATAATCTTAATTATGTTACATAATCAAGATTGATAATAAAAATGACGCAAAATAAGCATGGTGGTGCACGCAAAGGTTCTGGCCGTCCTTTTGTCTATAACGAACCGACCAAGGTCATTCGGGTGCCAGAGTCTCGTGTATTGGAAATCAAGAAATACCTGAAAAAAAATGACACTCCAAAGTTTAACGATATTTCCTCTATTACATTGCTTGAGACAAAAACACATTATGAGATTCCTGTTGCTTTGCAAAAAGTTGCTGCAGGCTTCCCTTCCCCTGCTCAGGACTATATCGATAAGACCCTTGATCTAAACGAGTTTCTTATTCAAAACCAACAGGCAACCTTTATCGTTGAAGTGGAATCCTTATCCATGCGTGATGCAGGGATTGATCTGAATGACAAGCTAATCGTTGACCGTAGTATTGAAGCCAAGCATGGGGATATTGTTCTGGCATTGATAGACAATGATTTTACGATTAAACGTTTAATGATTGAGGGTAATCAATGCTGGTTGCAGGCGGCTAATCCTGATTTTGCTGATATCTATTTGAAAGATAATCAAACCATGCTGATTTGGGGTGTGGTTACCAGTGTGATCAAGAAGTTCAGATGAGCAGTTACGAGCGGATTTATGCCCTGATTGATATTAACAACTGTTATGTCAGTTGTGAGCGGGTATTTAATCCCAGTCTAAACAACAAACCTGTCATTGTTCTCAGCAATAACGATGGCTGTGCTGTGGCAAGAAGTAATGAAGCCAAAGCGCTGGGCATCAAAATGGGCGTTCCTCTCTTTCAAATACAAGATATTGTTCAGCAACATCAGGTCGTGGTGTTATCCAGTAACTATGCTTTATATGCTGAAATGTCCAAGCGTTTTCATTCAATTTTGGCTAGTTTTGTTGCGCCACCTGAACAGGAAATCTATTCAATTGATGAGTGTTTTTTAGACCTGACCAGTTATGCACAAAATTTTGACTTAACTCAGTATGCGCATCACATGAAACAACGATTGTTGGATTGGATTGGCTTGCCCGTCTCGATTGGTATCGGGCGTAGTAAAACTGAAGCCAAAATGGCCAACCATCTTGCCAAAAAAAGACAGGGTTTCAAGGGTGTGTGTAACTTACTCAATATGGATTTCCTAGATCAGGAAATGCTTTATTCAGACATTGAGGTCGGTGAAGTTTGGGGCGTTGGTCGTAAGTTAGTTAAAAAACTAAATGCCATGGGAATCTATTCGGTACTGGATTTAGTGATGCAAGATTCTCATCGCATGGCGAGCCTTTTTTCTGTGGTAATGCAAAGAACAGTATTGGAGCTGCAAGGTGTTTCTTGTATGCAGTTAGATGATGCCCCTCCCCCCAAACAGCAAATCATAGCAAGTCGTTCATTTGGTGAAAAAGTTACCGAGCAAGATGATCTCAAAGAGGCTATGGGCAAGTATGTACAGGATGCGGTCATACGTTTACGAGCAGACGCTTCCTTATGTGGATGTGTCATTGCTTTTGTGCAATCGAATCCTTTTGATTCAAAGGTTCCCTATTACAGTAAATCGTTGGCTTTTGAGTTTCCTGAACCGACGGATTGTGTTTTGGATCTGATTAAAACAGCTATGCAACTGCTGGAACACATTTATAAATCTGACGTGAAATATAAAAAGTGTGGTGTAATTCTGACGGATTTAATTGCTAAGCAGCGCTTTACTCCTGACCTGCTGACGGACCACAGCCAGCGTGAAAGTAATGAAAGCCTCATGCAGACTTTAGAAGCGGTACAGGCGAGATATGGGAAAACTAAATTAGCTGTTGGCAGCTGCTACTTGCCACAACGAAAGTGGTCCATGAATCGTACCCATTTGACCCAAAACTATTTCAGCTGGCAGGGATTATTAAAGATCAGCCATTAAATTAATTAGCCTCACCTATTTGGTTTAAGTCAGCTTAATGAAGAACTCGACACATAAGCCGACACAGGCTTGATCCTCAGTCAACCATTTAACAACGTAAGTATGTTGTTTGGGATCCATGTAACACCTCTCGAGGAAAAGGTGGTTAGTAATAAAACTCTGCTCAAGCAAATTTATTGGGTTAACTGTCAGTTTTCACCATCTCATGTCCTTTATTTCTAGAACATTCTAGACTTTTCTCGACCTAGAATTTTTATTCTTTAAAGGTGTCATTCAACGCCTGTTGCACAGCATCAATACGTAATTTGCAGGCTTTATAGGCAGTCATGGACTCTTCAACGATCGCCATAAGGTTATCAATATCCGGTTCTTCCTGAGATTCAAGAAATTCGGCATTTTTCTTGAGAATTTCATAACCTTTCTTGAAACTTAGTTCTTCATTGTTCATGTGCGTTTACCTGTGTCACGGTGGCATCAATGGTGCCATCCTTAAGTTCAATCTGTAATTGCTGGTCAGTAATCTGCTGTATGGAACGGATGGCTTTGCCTTGGCTACGGACAATTGCATAGCCCTTGGCCATCACATTACGTGGATTCTGTAGCAAGGTTTCCCTCATCAATGACTCTACCTGCTGTGAAGCTAGTTTAATCTGTTGTTGAGCAAGATACTTAGTATCACTCTTCAGCATATCAACTCTACGTTGGGCTTCATTGATCTGGTTCTGTGTCAGAGTTTTGATAGTTTTCAGATACTGATCACTCTGGCTCTGGTAGGTGATCAACTGGTGCTGTGACAGTAGCTTGATGGTCTGCAAAGCAGTACTAACTTCATTGACTCGCTCCACAATCAGGTTACGGATCCCTGCGATCACTTTACTCGGAGTATCAAAGGAACGGTGTGCAATTTCATCCAAAATAGTGTGGTCTTTCTCGTGGCCAATACCGACCCAGATAGGCACAGTTCTTTTACACAGCAGTGCGGCCAGATCATAATCATTCAGGTAAGCTAGGTCATTCACGGCTCCACCACCACGGATAATCACAATAAGGTCTGGTGCTATCAAGTAATCTTGAGCCCACTGTCTTAAGGCACGGCCCAAAACCTGAATGATGCTGGCAGAAGCAGTATTACCCTGAAAAGTTGCTGAATGATAAACGAAATGGCAGACACCAGCCTGAGCCAGGGCATCCGCATCTTTTTTAAAGTCACCTAACCCTGCAGCATTTTCCGGTGCAATGACCAAGACATTCTGAATATCAAAGGGTACCGGCAACTGTTTATTGTTATTGAGCAGGCCTTCCTCAGTCAGTCGCAGCAGAATCTGCTGATAGCGTTTGGCGATGTCTCCTAGAGTAAAGCTAGAGTCGATATCTTCGATATTGACCGAGAAGCCATATTGCGGATCAAATCTAGCTTTGACCTTGATCAGTACATTCAGGTCTTTCGACAGTTCAATACCACTTTCTCGTTCAAACTTTAGAACTATTTTTTGTGCCGTAAATTTCCAAATGGTGCCTTTACAACTAGCGATCACCTTATGGCTTTCTTCATCTTTCTCAGCCAACTCAAGATAATAGTGACCGCCTTTAATACTTAAATTACGGATCTCAGCCTTGACCCACACTGCCCCATCAAAAGTCAGATGGATGACTTCCTGTACAGTGGCAAGGTATTCACTAAGGCTGAGTTGTTGACGTTCTGACATGATGTAAAGGATAGCTAAAATATAAGGAGGTGAGATTTAACCTAATATTGATCAATTCTACTGCAAATCAGATGAGTTTATTGCAATTTTGAGAAATGTATAAGTTCTTCTTAGACACCTAGAGTGATCATTGAGATTTTTAGTTTAATTATACTTTTATATTAAAATAGATATATAATCAATAAAATCATTATATTTTACTATTTTAATAAAATTATGAAGCAATACTGTACACTGCAAATCTACCAAGACTATGAATGGCATGACTGTGCTTTGGTTGAGGTTACGGATGATCAAAATGCTGGATGGCAGGCAGCTACACGTACATCATATTTGTTCGAATATGCTATTTCATATATGGATCTAAGAGATGGTCATGCGCTTGCTTATGACTTACCAGTGAACGTTCAAAATAGATTGGAATCAACTTGGCCAGCATTTCTTATGGATCTATTACCTCAAGGATACGGCCGCAAAGAATTACTAATACAGCTTGATTTTTCTGAGAATGTTCAGGAACAAGCGGACTGGGCGCTTTTAAAAGCAGGCGCAGGAAATCCAATTGGGAATCTGCGAGTCAAAGAGGCTCATGAGTGGTTACAAAGTCATTTCCCAAAGCTGCAGAATCAGGGATTTAGCCTAAGCCAAATTATTGAACGTAAAGAGAAGTTTATTGAATCGCTCGCATCTTATGGACTTTTTATTGCTGGTTCATCTGGTATTCAGGGTGAGTGGCCAAAATTGTTGTTAACACAAGGTTATGATGATCTTTTCTATCTAGATCATACTCTTCCAGATGATCAAGTTAAGCAGCATTGGTTGGTTAAATTTAGCCGCGGCAGTGATCAAAATTTGAATAAAATCCTGATGAACGAAGCTTTGTATATGAAAGTCGCTCAGTACTTGCAACTACGTGTACACCGGGATCTTGAGCTACATGGCAAGACTTTGTTTATTCCAAGATTTGATCGCAAAGTAATTAATGGCAAAGTTGAAAGAATTGCTCAGGAAAGCCTTGCATCTCTAGGTGGGAAGGCGGGCTTTGGGGTTAGAATGACCCATAATCAAATATGTACCCTGCTTATGGAGGCTTGTACCGAACCAAAGCAGGAAGTATTTGAGTATTTGAAGCGTGATCTCGCAAATGTTGCCTTAGGCAATAAAGATAACCATACTCGCAATACAGCAATCCAACGCTTCAATAATGGTAAAATTCAGCTCACACCATTATTTGATTTTGCGCCAATGTGGTTACATCCTGATGGTATTGCACGTACTACTCGTTGGGAAAGAGATGATCATGGTGGTATGCCACTTTTGAGTTCTGTGATTGAGCAGATAGCTGAAAGCACTTCGATTGGTCCACAAGAAATTAAAACTTTATTAATTGAACAGTTACCAATTTATCGGGGATTGTTAGAAAAGATGCAGGCTCTTCAAGTAGCGGATGAAATTCTGGAAAATAGCCAATATCGAATAATCAATATTTGCCAGCAGTTGGAGGAGATCAGCCATGGATAAACGTTTTAAACCATTGACCCCTATTCAACAAATGGAAAAAAGACTATCTGTGCTTGAAACCATCAATAATCATCCAGACTGGTCTTTTTATCAAGTTGCTCGATTTATTCGAACAGAGCTACATTTAACACTGAATGATATGGCTAAAATTACTAAGATTGCGCCACAGACACTGCAAAAAATGGAGCAACCAGGGAGCAATCCTACTTTGAAATCCATGCAGAAATTACTCGATACTTTCGGTTTACAATTACAAATAAAAGTTAAATGATTTTTAATTCTGAGCCATCGGTTTTTCTAAAATCTTATCCGTTTAAGGATACAAAGAGGAAATAAACAGGCTCTAGGTTGTTTTATGATTATTTTTAGACAAACGACTCCAAAACCTTATGTAGCAAGGGTTTTGTCTCTACAGTAATTAATTTGTTTTTGAAAAAATGGAGTAGAGTGTTTGAAATATGAATAATCGAATTCGGTTTCTGTAAGCACAGTAATTTCATCTGCATGTGCTTTATATTCATCTATATTTTCGAGTAATTCATCCTCTGAGAATGGGAGTTTTTTTTGATTTTCAGTGTCGTTCATAGAGTCATATCCTGAGAAGTTATTTAGATCATCATAAACCAGACATTTTTAATGGTGAGAATACAGACACTTTAAATGGTTTCTAACACAAAAAAGGGAGCTTATAGCTCACTGCTGTCCCATAGTTTGATTTAAATAAAAAAACCTGAGTCTGAATCGTTAAAATATAAGTGCGAACCAACACTTTAACGACCAAGGACTCAGGTTTTGTCATATCAGAATACCGTATTTCATCAATTGATTAAACCCATACTCCGACAAGATTTTGAACGTCTTGTTCAAATACATCATGTCGGTCAGAAATTTAGAGCCGCTTCAAGATGGGATCAGTTCATTGCCATACTGATGTCTCAACTTTCCTGCAGACAAAGTCTGCGGGATATTCAATCTAATCTAGAGTGTCAACAAGAAAAGCTGAATGCTCTCGGAGCAAAGTCTATCACCCTCGCAGTACACTGGCTCGAATCAATCAGGAACAGCCTGCAGCCTTGTATGAACAGCTATTTTACACCTTGCTTAAATCTTATGAACACTCAAAAGTAGCTCATAAATTCCGCTTTAAGAATCCCTTATATTCCCTGGATGCCAGCCATATTGATCTGTCATTTTCCTTATGTGAATGGGCCAAAGTGCATGAATCCAAAGCCAGCATGAAACTTAGCGTTGGCTTAAATTACAGCAATACCATTCCTGAATTTGTGGCGCTTGGGGATGGCATTGAAAATGATATGGTACAAGGCAGAGCATTCAAATTTCCTGCTGGCAGTATTGTCGTATTTGACAAAGGATATATTGATTATCAATGGTTTGCCCAATTGACTCATCAAAAGGTCAGTTTTGTCACCCGATTGCGCCCAAAGACAGTTTATCAAGTGAAATCTAGCCGCAGCGTATTAGCATCTAAAGGTATTATTGCGGATGAATGGATTGAATTAAGTAGTGCTTATGCAAAGAAAAGAGGTGCTCCCAAATTATTAAGACGTATAGAATTTTATGATACCGATAAGAACAGGACGTTTGAGTTTCTGAGTAATAACTTTCATCTGGCAGCATTAACGATTGCTGCAATTTATAAAGACCGTTGGAAAGTGGAGCTGTTCTTTAAAGCACTTAAACAGAATTTAAAATTAAAGTCATTTCTAGGCCGAAGCCGTAATGCCATACAAACTCAAATTTGGATCGCGTTAATCGCCTATTTGCTGGTGAGTTTCGCTCAACATCTGGGGAAAGAAGGCTGGACAGTGCAGCGCTTACTCAGAATCATTCAAGTGAATTTGTTTGAAAGAAAAACGTTAAAAGCTTTATTCTCACCCGATAAAATCCCCATTAAACAAGAGGAAGCTTATTTAAGCTTCCTCTTGTGAAAAATTGTGGGACAGCAGTGGCTTATAGCTACCTTTTTTATCGTTACACATTAAATCCTATATGTTTTCCTGTTGGAAGCTCCACATCAATACGGAGCTTACCACCCATTGCCTCAACATACTTTTTCATGGTTGAAATCTTTAAATCATTACCACGATTTTCAATTGCTGAAAGTGATGGCTGTTTTATTCCCAAAGTTTCAGCAAGTTCTTTTTGGGAAATCTCTAACTCTTCTCGAATAAGATGGAGCTGAGTCTCTAACAGTAGCTCATCAGCCATTTTTTTAATACGTGCTTGGCTCTCTGGAGAGCGACTAACCAATAATTCCTGTAAGGTTTTAGCCATTAGATTGTTCTCCTAGGGTTGAGAGATGAAGTTCGTATTGCTGTTCTGCAATGTCCAGCATCTCTTTTATAGAAACGCTTTTTACCGCCTTTATCACCGATGCAAAGCACAATGGCCTGTCGTAATGGATCAAATGCAAAAAAGGCTCTAAGTGGTTTACCTCTATGCTGAACGCGTAGCTCTTTCATATTGGTAAATTTAGAGTCATACACGGTATCCACTAAAGGGCGACCTAAGCTAGGTCCCTGCTGCTGTAGAACGACCAAAGCTGCGAGGACTTTCTCTTGTGTTGATTCATCTTGCTGCTCAAGCCACTCATTAAACAGATCTGTTGTGATGACTGTCCACATATCACAACCAAAATATAGATTATAGTCTATATTTTATAGTGAACTTAGTCAGTTTTCAAATGGTAATAAAAAACCCCGACATCCTGTCGGGGTTTTTCGTGTTTGGTTGCAAGGTATAACTTCTGTCGTACCTAACCATCCTTGTGCTGATCTTTCTTATTCTTGTTGTTTGGAGCTTCCTGCTTTCCTTGACTACATCATAAGAAATAAAGCTTTGATCAGCTAGAAGCAGATTCCTTAAATTACTGTACGTCAAAGCGTACAAAAATGGCTTAAAAATAGCCCCAGAGTTATCCCCATAAATTGTGGATTTTTTTCAGGTTGAAAGCCTTATAGATTGTAGGTGATTTTCTGTTTTGAGTGTTTTTTGAGCAAAAATGTTGGCAAAAAATATCAAAACCGCTCATAAAAAAGCCGACTTGTTTCAAAATCGGCTTTTTGTGCATTTTTAGATTTTTCTGGTTTTATTAAGTATCTGATATTTATATTAATATACAAGTGTATTGCGTATAATCGCCATTATGTTAAATAGAGGGAAAATCTATTTTTAAAGTGATAAAATTATTGCAGTTATTTTAAGAATAGCTGCTTTTGATACTTGATCATCTATCCTAATTAAAAACTGTTTTTTAATAATTTGGAATATAAATAAGATTTAGTTAAAATTAACATTATTCATATAAATTAACATTATGTATTACATTTACTAATAATTTAAAATAATTAGTAGAAAAAAATTATGTTTTAATTATTTCTTTGATTATATAAGTTGAGAGTAAAAAATGATTAATACGGAATTTTCAAAGTGTATTTCTGCATGTACAAACTGTTCACTTATTTGTACTGAATGTGCAACTTCTTGTTTAAAAGAAAAAGATTTAGAGATGATGCGTGAATGTATTCAACGTTGTCTAGAATGTGCAGATATTTGTCAGTTATGTGTGCGTATGCAACAACATAACTCACCTTTCCTCAAAGAGATTTGTGAGCTTTGTGCTAAGATCTGTGAATATTGTGCGGAAGAGTGTGAAAAACATTCACATGATCATTGTAAAAAATGTGCTGAGGCTTGCCGTCAGTGTGCAGAAGAATGTCGAAAAATTGCCATGTAAAATACTTCAATAATGTTAATTATATGCTCTAGACTAACATAATCATTCTGCTAGTCTAGAGCCTTTCCTAAAATTAACATAATACACCTTATACGAAGCCAAAAATGGGAGCTTTAAGCTCCCATTTTTAGTCTTTAATTCGCTTTTTCGCTTCGTCATAAACTATGCTATCAGCTCGTTTTCCGACGGTAATGAGCAGGATAACTACCTGATCATCTTTAACTTGATAGACAAGTCGGACACCAGCTTTTAATAATTTGATTTTATAGCAACCTGCAAGATCGCCTCTAAGCATATTCTTTGGAATATGTGGCTGCTCTATGACTTTGGCTAGTTTCTTTTTAAATTGATCTCGTATAGCAACAGGGAGTTTTCCCATTCTGCTGTAAAGTCCTTGTGACGTAAAAGCTTATAAGTCATCTAATGTGACTTCCTCAAACATCTCTTTAGGATCATTAATGCGCTTACGGACAAGAGCTAATAATTCTTCATCTTCTTCCGAAAGCAAAGCTTTTTTGACAGGCAGTTTCCCAGTCGTAGCAACATACTCAAGAATACTAGTGAAGAAATCAGTAGGTGCAATACCTTGCTCTTTAAGGATTGAATAAGATTTTTCTTTAAGGGCTTCATCGATCCTGAAGTTAACAGTAGCCATCATATTTCCCAAGTATTTAATGTACTAGGAATATTGTAATGCAAATTGCATTACAAGTCGACTTCGCATAACAGCCATTATGTTAAATAACTTTTAGAAGCTTTAGTACAAGCTTGACAGATTGTCTTATCATTATAAAATAACCTTATTCAAATCATCCTCCCAAGAGTAACGCCAATGAAGTAAGTCATTTTCTCATCATTATTTTTAAACTTTTGATGTGCAAAATAGATTCTACTTGTGGCTATATATTCTTGGTCTCTACTTTATATCCTAAATAATATATTGTTTTTTATAAGTTAATCTTCACTATTTTGCATATCCTCTACATGAGGAATTTTTTATGCAACATGCATGTATTGCTTCAAACTTAAATTTAGAATTTTCTACACAGAAAATGTTTGATCAGCTAAACATTACGCTTTTATCAGGACAGGTTTCTGCATTAATTGGACGTAATGGTTTAGGTAAATCCCTATTGTTCAGAATATTAGATCAAAGCCAAGCTTTAGATATTCATTATAGTGGTCAAGTTTCATGGAATATCCAACATGATTATTTGGCACAATTAGAACGCCTTAATGCTGAAAATATTGCACAAGCATTAGAGGTAGATCATTTACATCATGCTTTTCGGCGTATAGAGAACAATACAGCTAGTTTTGATGATTATGAGTTAGTTGAAAATACCTGGGATTTACCACAAAAATGGCAAAATATACTTGAAAATGCTGACTTACCTACGGATTTGAACTTTCCAACAGAAAAACTGAGTGAAGGACAAAAAACAAAGCTGGCTTTATGTCGTTTGTTTTTAAAAAAGGATCACTATCTACTTTTAGATGAACCAAGCAACCATTTAGACTCAACATCTAGACAATGGTTAATTGAGAGTATTTTGGCACACCCTAGTGGTGTATGCCTGATTAGTCATGATCGCCAATTACTCAATCAAGTCCAACATATTTATGCTTTAACTGAATTAGGCTTACAACACTACAAAGGTAATTATGAGCATTACATTCAACAGCATCAGCTACACATGGATGCATTAACTCAGTCTATTAATAATGAGAAAAAAGAATTAAAGCAGTTAAAACAACGGCAACATGATAGCTTAATGAAAGCGAATAAACGTCAATCTAAAGGCAATGAACTTCGTGATTCTAATTCTCAAGCAAAGATTTTTCTAGATTTCAAAAAGGAAAATGCTGGACAAAGCTTAGGTAAGCTACGTGCCCAACAAACTCGACAAACTGATGATTTGAAAAATAGTCTGATTAATAGGCAGACCATTGTAGAAAAAATCAAAGCTCAGAAGTTTGAATTCCACTTACAGAGTACGAAGCAAGGAGAGATTTTAAGAATTCATGATTTAAAGCTACCCCATACAGCAACAAATAAAATTAATTTTGCATTGAAAGCTGGCGAAAAAATCCATCTTAAAGGTGCTAATGGAATTGGTAAATCAACCTTATTGAAATTGATTTCTACCCATCAACGTGATGATATTTTCTTTAGTGGAACATGTTTGTATTTAGATCAAAACTTTAGTTTATTAAATAATGATTTATCCGTAATCGAAAACCTTGCACTTTATAACTCCAATCTTACTGAAGTTGAGTGGAGAAATTTGTTAGGTCAGTTACGTATTCGTCGTGAAAAAGCTTTATTAAAACTATCAGAACTGAGTGGTGGTGAAAAATTGAAAGTCGCATTATTAGCAATGAGTCACTATCCTGATGGTATTGATTTATTATTGCTTGATGAACCAGAAAATCATTTAGATATTGAGTCTAGAGAGCTTCTATCGCAGGCTATTAGCCAATATCAGGGCGCTGTAATTTTAGTTTCACATGATCATTTTTTTGTTGAACAGTGTGAAATATCTGAAGAGTATTTAATTGAGTAAAATGACATTTTCAAATATATAGATTTATTAGTTCTACTAAAATTAACATAATACACCTTATACGAAATGCTCTTCATTTCTCTTTAAAATTCAGTGTTTTATGTTGATGTAAAAAGCCCAATCCTTCCCGATTGGGCTTTTTACGTGATTTTTATCGTTCCACGCCTATTACTTGATCAATGTTTCACGACTTTGTTCATATCAGTTAAACAATCGTGGTTAATCATAGGGTCTAAAAAAACGGCTCCAAAAGCCTCTTTTCGGTTGCTCCGGTTCAACATGTTCCGGTACTGGAATACGCTTGTTTTCTGCCTGCTCCGGAGTAGTCAATCCGTCATCTTTAGGTTTAGCCAAATTAGGCTCACGATCTGCTTTAGATGCACTTGGTTGTATAGCATCCTCATCAGAAAAAGTAGTCATGTTAGCTTGAGGAGGCTTCATCTCTATGAGTGTAAGCAAGGTATCAATACGAGAATTAGCTTTAGCTTCACGATCTTCCGCTTTTTCTAATTGTTTCTTTAAAAAATCAATCTGATTTTTGAGTTCAACAACTGTATTATCAGTGTATTCAGGTGTATCAGAGTTTTGTCTTATAGATGTATCAAGACGTTTTGTATCTGTTCTACCAAAAGGTTCACCATATACACGAAGTAATTCTGAAAAGTCGATAGAACCATCATGGTCACGACTTAATACACCGTTTTTTATATCTTTATAAAGTGTAGCTCGAGATTTTTTATACAGTGTTGCTGCATCACTAACACTGTATTTTGTACTTGTTTTCATAATGTATTGCTATGTATTTACGATACGTATTAGTGAATACAATAAGTGTATTCACTAATACTCTCAAGGTTTAAAGCCTAAGTTCTTTAAATAAGGTAAAAACTGCTTTTGTTGTTTAGGATCTCTTAGCATATCTTTTATTTTTGAGGCTAGTATTTCATAGCTTTCGCCCTGTAGTGCTAAGTGAGACAGTTCATGCAGTCGAGATAGCTGATTCCCAAACATATTGATTTGAGCATCTGTTAGCTTATAAAAATCCTTCGATATATTTGGATTTTGGTGACTAATACTTTTAGCTTTTTCTTTAAAAGAGAACATGATGTGAGTAACTTTACGGCCTGTTTTTTTCTGCTCATATCTCACGTTTAAAGGACTGTATTCATTTATTTGATCTACAGCAGTATCAATCACTCGTTTTTTGAAGTCGGCAAATAGTGGGTATTTTTTACCTAGTTCTAGCATTGTCCTTAGATTATCTACTGAGATTTCACGTTTACCGATTTGTCTATATTGCACTAGTAGCTCATAAATACGGATACCGTACCCGCTATTGATTCCAGCAATGTCTGATAGTGCGTATTTAGTAAACTCTCGACTTAAGTTAGAAATAAAAGGCAAGATTGGTTTTGAGAAACGGATACCAATAACACTTTGGCTATCTAAAAATTGGATTTCTTGTACCCATCTCATTTTGATAGATTTATCGTCGATACTGAGATTAATTGACCTTTCATAAAGTCTATTAATACCCTCTTTTAAATCTCTGTAAGCTGTTTTTTCATGTACTCCTAAGAGCTGTAATTCTCCAACACTTACAGGATATAACTCATCATCTGTGATGGGTTTATTCTTAGGAATACGTGCTATTGCGGCTAAAACAATACGTTGCTCTACGGCACTCAATTGATATGAAGCTTCTATAACTTGATTTGATTTTACAACTTGATTCTTATCCAAAATAAAACCATTAATTTTTTTAATATATGACAAATATATACTTGTCATAGTTAGTAGTCAATCCGTCATAGTTAAGTAGTCAATCCGTCATAGTTAGTAGTCAATCCGTCATAGTTAGTAGTCAATCCGTCATAGTTAGTCGCTGAAACTATTGATACATAAGGAATACAGGCACCCTAAAAGATTTAAAATAATTAAAATAATTAAAAAAGGTAATTTGAAAAATTGCCCTATGTTTTCGCTTCGCTCAAACTCTATTGAATCTCGCTTTCGCTCGATTCGAGGGGCAATTTTTAGCTAATCTCGTTGTGACTTTAAAAAATCAAAAGCAACTCGGAATTCGCTACGCTCATGAGTTTTTTATGCTCGCTTCGCTCGAACGAGCAGCCAATATTAATTGTTCGCACCCATTCGGGATGCTCTGAAATCAAAGTGATTAATGGATAGGGAGCCTGTAATCAGAGAAAAAGCGAGACGAAATTTTGATTAATCTTAATCACTCGTAGACACTCGTTCGGGTTTTTTCTATATCAGTCTAAGATGGAAAACTGCTTTCTGAAATTTGTTATTTGTTTTACAGATTTTTTAGCCTAGTTGCATTTCTCATTCTAAATAAGCCTATTTTGCGTTTATTGGCCTTTTTAGCCCTGTTTACATAGATTTCCCTCTTTTTCGAAGAAATGCGCTTCAGTGCGATTCTAGGCAGTTTTATAGCGATGTAGAAAATTCTTCGATTCTAATTTAGAGCGATAGCCTTGTTTTGATGTTTTTGAATTTTTCATTTCTGGTCAGCAGATCAGAATGCACGCTTCCGCGTTTCTCTTTGAAGAAACAAAATTTAGATGTTTACCAAGCATTCACTGTACGTCAATTTAGCCAGTTAAACCGTTTATGATCTCGGCACATGCCGAATATTTTTGTCACACACCACGCATCTATCGATGACAACCCTCAAACCCTTACAGGATAAGGCATACACAGATTTTTAACAGGTAAAAAAAACGGGGCTGAAAAAAAGCGAAATATGAGTGTATCTATTTGAAAAAAAAGGAAAAACATCAGCCCATTAAGAAGGGCTGAAAAATGTGAGAAAACATGAATAAGTATTTGTTTTATAAAATGAAAATTAGGGGCTATGGATAAATATAGACCATAGCCCCGTTTTTTAGAAAAAAATTAAATAAGCAATTGATATATATTAACAAATAAAGGGGCGCTGATTTTTTTTACATTATTGCTTGTAAAGCGAATATTAGTAGTGTGCAAAATTAAAAAAACTCAGTATACATAACGAAATTTTTTAAAGAGAATTAAGTGATGGACAATATTATTCAGCTTTCTAAACCATGTACGCTTTGTGGAAATAGGCAGAATGTTCAGCTATTTGCTGGGCTAATGCTTTGCTCTCAATGTCAGGAAAATATCACGATAACCAATCCCAGTATGTTTACTACCAATGAACAAAAAACTCAGGATTAACCTGAGTTTCGTATAAGAGATTTTATGTTAAATGGCTAGTATGTGAAGCACTTGCTTCACATACTTTATGAATACTAATTATGGTTATGTTGGATCACTTTTCTAATGGAAAATTTCAGTCCATTAAATGTTTGAATACCATCTAATACTGCAAATCTGATTGGAACATTAACCTTTTTATAGTCTCGAAACGTCATTTTAATTTTCACAATTACTTTTTCTTCATTTTGAAGAGTATATGCTTTGACTATCCCATAGTAGTCAGCTTCTTTACCCTTTATTCCATCGGCGTGAAAATTGTCTTTTCGAACATCTTGTCCACTAGTTATGCTTTTTCCAGCATGGTTATAACCACCATCTGCTGTTATGAATGCATGATCTAATACATCACCACTTTCTTCTTTCTCTAAATTTTCTACGCAATTACGTAAATTATTTTTCTTTAAATCAGATAATTTTCCGAGTTTACGTATGGCGATTTGTATTTTCTCAATTGCTTTTTCAGTTTCTTGTCGAGGAAAGATTTCATTCAAATCTCCTCCAATGATTAAATGCTCATTATTCAAATCAAAAGCTATAAAGTCATAAGCATTCATTGAATATTGAATTACTTTAATTAAATCAATTATTTCCTCATTCTCTACAGATTTTATTTTTGAAATTTCTCCTGCTATTCTGATGTTATCTCTGCGATTCCTTGCATTTTTTAAGTAGACAACTTTGAAGTCATTATCTTCAACGATCAAACTGGTTTCGATTGAATTGTGGGTAATTTCATCAAGATTGAAAGATGTATTATTTTCACCTAAAAGAAAAAAATCATTAGGTTGCTGTAATAGAGAAAAAATCTTTTCCAGTTCTGCTTTTGGAAGAGCATAAAAATAAGCTCTTTTATTTGTAAATTTTATGTGATCAGCTAATTGCTTATCTAAAGCTTCCTGTACTTGAATAAGCTGTTTTTTAACGTCGCCTGAATCCAAGTTTTTAATCTTAGCGCTCAGAGCTTTAAAGGTATTAGAGTTGCTAAAACCCATACTAGTAAACTTAGTGTTTATTTCAGCACATAGTGTTCCCCGACGTTTGAGAAGATCAATTTTAAATAGAATATCTTTCTTTAAAGCATCAATATCATCTTGAGGATTCGTTTTTTCGTTCATGAATTATCTCTAATATAAAAAGTGTAATTTTTAATCAATCAAGTTTTTATGGGTATTAAGACTTATGTTTTCAATAGATTTTTCTAATTAATTTTAAATTTATCAAGACACCTATAGTCATTATAGACTATAGCCAAATTGTTCTATTGTTATGGTATCTCCTAGGTACTAGGTAAATGGGTATTTATTCAGGAGACAGATCTGACTCTAACTTATGGACATATTTGTCTTTAGCCTATAGAAATATATGTCTATAGTTTTTGATTTCATATATATGATTTTAGTGATAAATTTTATCACAAATATGACTTGGTATCAAAAAATGGTAGCTGAAAAAAGTACGCTCCAACGAACACAAAAGAAATGGAGCAAAGAGATACTTGATGAAGGTTTCTGTATTGTTCCTTCTATTCTCTTACGCGCGCAAAAGCGTATAGGTGTTAACCCTTCTCAGTTAATTTTATTAATACAACTTCTTGATTATTGGTGGGATGCAGGAAACAAACCTTTCCCTAGTAAAAAAGATTTAGGAAATCGTGTTGGCTTGGGTTCCAGACAAGTACAACGTTACTTAGCAGACTTAGAAACAGCTGGTTTAATAAAAAGAGAAGCAAGAATCGTTGCAGGAAAAGGACGAACTACAAATAGATATGATTTATCTGGTTTAGTCGAAAAATTAAACGAATTAGCTCCTGAGTTCAAAGAAACTCGTGAGCTTAAAAAAGCAGTGGAAAGAAGAGGAGGCGATGATCGCCTGAAACTAGAAAGCAAAAACCCCACTATATAGCGGGGTTTAGCTCATTTTTGATAATAGAGTCGCCTCTAAATCGAGACTCTCTATATCTTTCTTATTACATTCTAAAAGAATTAGGAAAATTTGCAAGTGTCATATTCAATCCCTTCAATCAGATTTGCATCGTACGAAAGCTTTTTCAATGTTCCCAATAATGCATCTGCATTGAATGGAGCTTATAGTTGGTGTCGCCTAATATCATCACAATTATTTTTAATGATTGGTGATTTTGAAGTCATGCTTCGGAGTCATCTACATATTTGTTTATCTAAAAAATATGTGCAGCCAACAAGTCATAGTGAATATTGGTTTATTGATCATGCTGTCTTATCTAATATTTATAATCAGTACCAAGGATTACCTCATAAACCAAGCAAGACTCAACTAAAAACATTAAAAAATTCTATAAGGTTCTCATCTCCATTTCAGTTATCACCTGACTGTCAAAGTATGGTTATTAATGCTATTTTGGATTTATTAAAAAAAAATCGGAGACATTTCCCCTTACCTGACGACATTGTGGCTAATTTGAGTTTTGGCTTCTGGGTAAGTTTAATGAATGGTTTGAAACACCCGCATCATACCAATAGTTTGAGTAGTGTTTTGCGTGAAATTTTTCCTAGTTTTCAGGGAAATTTCGACATAAATTTATTGAATGAACAGGTTGATACATTATTCAGACTAAAAAACATCCGCAATAGAATTAGTCATCAAGATAGTATTTTAAAAACACCAGAGTCAAAGTATCCTCAGCGTGAGTTTATTCCGAAAAAACCACAACATCTGATTGTTAGCTTAAAAAGATTGATGGACTTGCTTGAAATATTTTTAGTTAATATTAATCCTGCTTTCTTAACAGAAGTTAAAAAAACACAGTATTGGATGCTCCTTAATACTTTGTTAGATGTAAATATTTTAGAAGTGTTAAAAATTTCTGGTGGTGATACAAGTTCCTATTTATTACCTATTTTATTAAGTCAATTTAACGCGAAGCATAATTCAACAGTTCATCTCCAAGTTTAAGTAGTTCTTCTACAATTAACATAATACAGATTATACGAAAGGACTGAGTTCTGTATGCTACAGGGCTTAGTCCTTTTAGTTTCATCTTTATTCTTAATAAAGTTTTATAAAGAAGACTTCTGAAACATCAGCTTGGCTTGGAATGACTACAATACAATTAGAGTACGTGAATTTATTTAACTTATGATTTCCCGTGTCTTCAGCAATATCAATCAAGAATTTTCCAGAGTCATCCTGTGTATAATTTCCAAATAATAATTGCATTTTATCGGTAGTTTCATAATTTTTAATGAATCCTCTGTGAAAATTATTTTTTATAAAATTAGGGTCAGTTCTATTTAAAATATATCTCACTCCGACATTCATCGTCATCGCAATATCATCAACATCTCCTAGGAGGTTCACGATAGTTGCTTTGTCTTCAATAGTGTGAGTTTTTAAACCTCTATAATGACCTTGGGTATCTAATATTTTTTCCATTTTATTGATTGGATGTGAACGATGATCACTTCTAAAAACTTTAAATTTTTCCTCATTTAACGTGAGCATGTTGATTGGACTATTAGTTGATGATTGATCAAAAGTAGCAAGTTTAGGTAAAGTTAAAATACCACCACTTGAAGAACTAGCGCTGCAAACTAAAATTAAATCGTACTCTGCTGCCAATACTCGAAATTCATCAGTAAACTGCTCTTGTGAAGATGTTAAAGCGGGATTAATAATAGGATTTTTTTGTTCAATTTCACTTTTAAAAGCATGCTCTAATCTAATTGGTTTTAAGATTTTGACTCCAACATCATCGTAACCCCATTGCTGCAAAATATTTTGAACATAAATACATTCTTCACTAATTTTTTCTTCATTATCATAGTTATACATACTAACTATAATGATTTTAGGTTTTTTATATACCTCAATTTCTCTTAAACCAGCTCTCGATAACACGATTACTTTTTCAGCATTAATTTTTTCATCTTTTTGAACCAAACACTCATCTTGTTGAATAATGCTTCCTTTTTTTATCACACCTTCAAATTTTTCTATTGGTGAAAGAACCTTATAGGAAAAGGGATCTTCAAGATCTAACCTACTATCATCTTCTTGAATAACAGCATCTATTTCAGAAGGTAGTTCGATATTTTTAGGAAGCCTAATAATAGAATCTTCTTTGTAATCAATTTGATATATATCTTTGGATCTATAAAGCTCTGCATCCCAAAAATACATGTTATTAATTTTTAAAAAGTGATTTACTTTGATATTTTGAGTCATATGCGAATTTATTCCCCAGCCGGCAAATTTTGATAAATTTTTAGCCGGGTAATCATTTAAAGCGATAACATTTTCTGCAACTCTCCTACCTATAGCTTTATCCAAAGAAATAAATTCTGCTGGATAGCCTTTAGGGAGTCGTGGGTGCAGTCCATGAAGCATATCTATTAATTGTCTAGGAAAATCATCTGGAAAATTTAATTCGAGTTTCATTATTAAGTGCCTAAAAAATCATAAAACATGGATATTTCTAATCAATATTAAAGTATGACAATAAGCTAAGATTTTTTATTATTTAAAACATATTCAATGTTTTTAAATAAACCCAACTTAGTAAGAATTAATTGAAGTTAGCATCTTAAGATACTACTGTCCCATAGTTTGATTTAAATAAAAAAGCCCGACATCCTGTCGGGCTTTTTCGTATTGGTTCGCTTGGCATAACTCCTGTCATGCCGCCGATCCTTGTGCGATTATTTATTTTTATTCTGAGGAACATCCTGTTCTCTTATGACTTCATGATATTGAATACAAGGGATTCTGAATATCCGCAAAACCCCTAAATTCATGTGCGCTCAGGCGTACAAAATTGGTGAATTTTTATCCCAAGAGTTGTCCGCAGAAATTGGGGATAATTTAAGCCAGCGCTGGGTTGATAACGCAGAGAAAAATGACAAATTGATTAAATATTGATCAATTTTATTGGCAAGAACTATCAAAATTGCTTAAAAAGAAACCGACTTGTTTCCAAGTCGGTTTTTTGTGGTTTTTCAGGGGGATGAATATTTCTTAACTATATGAAAAACAAGGATATTTTAAAAAGCATTTCGTATAAGCTCTATTATGTTAAATAGAATCAAAAAACCACCAATAAAATCGTTATAGTATTATTATTTATTGAGTAGATAAGAGAATT
>NZ_VOZB01000012.1:0-125544 GCF_013420005.1 Acinetobacter sp. YH12040 | reverse complement strand
ACCAGTAATTCAAATTATTTTCAAACTTATCAAATAAAACCCAACTTAATCAATTCAACCAAGTCATTGTTTTATCAGGAGTTTTAATCTTCATCACCGCCGATGGATGTGCATTCTACAGCATTTCTGATCCAACGCAACACCTTTTTTATGATTTATTTTACGCATGTCGTTTTTTTAAACACATAAACATTCTTTTGTATTATTATTGGGCTATATACGCCCTATTTCATATAATAAAACGTATATACACCCAATTTTCATTCCATTTAATTTTAGACATTTTTGATTTCGTATGGTTGTTTTTAAAAAAACTGCCTATTTAATAATGGCGTGCTCCATTTCACCCTTATTATATGCAGCTCCCACAGCAAATATTTTCACAACCACTTTCTCTATTTTGAGTTATGCCAAGTGGGAAACCACTTCACCCAAATTTTGCGTGATTAATAATTCAAGTTTAGTCAATGATTTTAAAAAACTTGCGCCAACCCACAGCACTTATAAAATTACAGCCATCAATGTGATTGACATCAAATCTAGTCATTGCCAAGTTTTATTTTTTTCCAATCTATCAGCAAAAGAAGAACAAAGTATTTTAAACAACCATGTTAATTTCCCCGCCCTCTCTCTAAGTAGTAACAATAGTGAATGTGAGTCTGGCAGTGCATTTTGTTTGTATAAAAAAAATCAGAGTTATTCGTTTAAAATTAATATGGAAAGCTTAACGCAGTCACAAATACATATTGACCCACGCGTTTTATTACTGGCGAAGTCCTCGGAGTCAGCTGAATGAAACAACTCTATAACCCAATTACATTACACCAATTATTTACGCGTTCGCAGCTCACTATCTTTGCTTTAACTTTTACGATTTGTTCTGCGATTTTTTTGGTAATTTCCACCTATACCATGCATACCTATGCAAAAAACAGCTTAACGATTTTATCAAATGCGATTAACGAACGTGTTCAACCGGCTGTGGTGTTTAATGACCAAACAACGATGAGTCAAATTTTAAATGAATACACCCAACTATATCCTATCCGTTCAATAGAAATTACAAACCATCAAAATGCGTCGCTGGCTCATGCTGAGCAACAAGCAATTTCTACATTTTCTAGCCAAGCGATTTTAGATTATTTCTTCTTTAGCCAACCGATTCGTTTAGATATCCATCATGATCAGAAAAGTTACGGCGAACTGGTCGTATATGGAAACTCGTCAGATTTAGTTAGTTTCTTCCATAAAATTTTGCTGGGTTTATTTTTAGGTTTTATTCTTTTATTGGCTACTGTGTTTTGGTCGGTGAACTCTGTTTATCAATACTTAATGCAATCCGTTCGCTCTATTGTTGAATCAGCTCAAACCATTAGTATTAAGAAAGATTATAAAATGCGGGTTTCAAACTCTGATATTCAAGAATTACACGCACTCAGTACCGCCTTTAATGGTTTACTTAGTGAAATTGAACAGTCAAATAAAAACTTAATTTCAGAAAATGACAAGCTAATTCATCTAGCACGTCATGATGCATTAACCCAATTACCAAATCGCAATTATTTTTATGAAAAGCTGTTTGAGCTATTTGACTTACAAGCGAACGCTGCCGTGTTCTTTGTCGATATTGAAAACTTTAAACATGTGAATGACCAATATGGTCACTTAGCTGGGGATGCAGTACTGCGTGCCTCATCACATTGTTTAAAACAAGCACTGCCAGATGATGCTTTCATTGCGCGACTCGGTGGTGATGAATTTGCAATTATTATCAATCGCTTAAATTTCCTGACAGAACTCGAAGTCTTTTGTCACAAAATACATGAATGCTATGGTTCCACATTTGTTTATGAGCAACATAATATTGCATTACAAGCTAATATTGGTGTGGCACTGATCCAAAATGCGAAATCGCCAGAAGATCTAATCGCAGATGCGGATCGCGCCATGTATGATGCTAAACTTTCTAATAATCATTGGTGCATTGCACTTCAACGCCCCAACTCATAGGATTTGCTATGTTAAAGAACGCATTTAAAGTTTTATTTATAATTGCATTCACGGCCACTATGACAGCCTGCATGAGTTTAGGTAACTTAAGCTACAAACAAGCACGCATGCTTAAAAAAGAAGGGTTTGTCTTGACCAATGATGGTTGGACACTTGCCCTACCAGAACGACTTTTATTTGGTTTTGATGATTATCAAATTCAACCTCACCAAGAAGGCAAACTAAATACCCTCGCCACTCAACTGATTAAATATGACCTAAACAAAATTAAGTTTATTGGTCATACGGATAATGTTGGACAAGCCAATTACAACCAACAACTGTCAGAAAAACGTGCGCAAAGCGTCGCAAACGTCTTTTTAAAGCAAGGTTATAACAGTTCAAATATTCAAATTATTGGCCGTGGTGCTGAACAGCCGATGGTCTCTAATGACACCGAAACCAATCGTGCCATCAACCGTCGCGTAAATGTCACCATCATTCCCTAAATAGCAGAATATAAAAAAGCCACCTTATGGTGGCTTTTTTATTGTGTTTATAAATTTTAGGCATAAAAAAAACCGCTATATGCGGCATCTTTTACAGTATTGTTTTTGAAATAAATGGTCGGAGCAGTAGGATTCGAACCTACGACCCCCTGGTCCCAAACCAGGTGCACTACCAGGCTGTGCTATGCTCCGAATTGGGGTGAATGATGGGATTTGAACCCACGACAACCGGAATCACAATCCGGGGCTCTACCAACTGAGCTACATCCACCATCATATTCTTGCTTGTGAATAACCAATATAACGCATTTTAAATTACAGGCATAAAAAAACCGCTGTATGCGGTATCTTTTATCGACCGTTTTCTTTAAGAAAATGGTCGGAGCAGTAGGATTCGAACCTACGACCCCCTGGTCCCAAACCAGGTGCACTACCAGGCTGTGCTATGCTCCGAATTGGGGTGAATGATGGGATTCGAACCCACGACAACCGGAATCACAATCCGGGGCTCTACCAACTGAGCTACATCCACCATCACAACAAGTTTCAGATTCTAGTATCAGAAGACCATTAAAATGGCGCGCCTGACAGGATTCGAACCTGTGACCATCCGCTTAGAAGGCGGATGCTCTATCCAACTGAGCTACAGGCGCATTACCGATGACATAGACTATCACGCGATTTTTGCCTTGAGAAATTGGTCGGAGCAGTAGGATTCGAACCTACGACCCCCTGGTCCCAAACCAGGTGCACTACCAGGCTGTGCTATGCTCCGTTTCATCTCAGCTTTCGCTGTATCGCATATCGTGCGGTACGGTGTGCATTCTAGGCGTGACGTTGATTAACGTCAACACCTATCTTCAAAAAAACATAAAAAATCATTTCAAGCGATTATTTATCAAGCACTTTAATCATTTTTCAAGCAAAAATTAACGTTTTAAACTGGCGCTGAAATTCAACATCCGATCTAAAGGCAATTTAGCACGCTCAGCCAATGCCGGATCTACAAAAATTTCCTGATCGCCTTTTTGTAAAACTTCCAGAATGCCATCCAATTCATTCATCGCCATCCAAGGGCAATGTGCACATGAACGACAAGTCGCTCCCTCACCTGCCGTCGGTGCTTCGATGAGAATTTTATTCGGCACAGCTTGCTGCATTTTATAAAAAATACCGCGATCTGTTGCCACGATTAAACGTTCGTGTGGCAAGGTTTGTGCAGCCTTGATCAATTGCGAGGTGCTACCGACGGCATCTGCAATATCCACCACAGATTCTGGTGACTCTGGATGTACCAAAACTGCTGCATCAGGATACAGCGCTTTCATATTGGCAATACCACGTGCACGGAACTCTTCATGGACAATACATGCCCCATCCCATAGCAACATGTCTGCACCAGTTTTCTTTTGAATATAGCGACCGAGATGCTGATCGGGTGCCCAAATAATTTTTTCACCTAAACTATCTAAATGCTCAACAATTTCAACAGCACAGCTCGAGGTTACCACCCAATCTGCACGCGCTTTCACTGCCGCCGAGGTATTGGCATATACCACAACCGTATGATCCGGATGTGCATCGCAAAATTTGGTAAATTCATCGACAGGACAACCCAAATCAAGTGAGCATGTTGCCTCTAGAGTAGGCATCAGTACGGTTTTCTCAGGAGATAAAATCTTCGAGGTCTCCCCCATGAATTTCACTCCTGCAACCACCAACGTCGTTGCTTCATGATCCCGACCAAAACGTGCCATTTCAAGTGAATCCGAAACGCATCCACCGGTCTGTTCTGCTAGTTCCTGCACTTCAGGATCACAGTAATAGTGTGCAACAAGGACAGCGTTACGTTTTTTGAGTTCCGCTTTAATTAATTCAAACTTTTCAAGCTTTGCAGCTTCCGTTAAGTGATGCTCTTTAACATCACCCAAACGATCCAAATGCGCTTGTACAATTGATTTTGCTTCATTTGCAATTAAGTTGTTTGCATTATTCATCACAACGTCTTCTCTACCCTTAATGCCTGCTACTACACAGGTGCTTCACAACTGACCCATAAATATGGCACTTGGCTATTTTTTACCGGTCATTAAAAAGTTCCACTTATAAAAAAGCCTCACAACGGAGGCTTTTCAAAAACATCAAATATTTTATGAACGGTAATCTGCGTTAATCTTGACATAATCATACGACAGGTCACAGGTATACACAGTATCTCGAGCACTGCCACGTCCTAAATCTACACGGATCGTGATCTCAGATTTCTCCATCTCTGCAGCCCCTGCTGCTTCGGTATAATCTGCTGCGGCACCACCGTCTTTACAGATTTGAACATCACCTAACCAGACCTGAATTTTTTCAACATCTAAGTTTGGCACACCTGCATAACCAATAGCTGCCAAAATACGGCCCCAGTTTGGATCTGATGCGAAGATTGCAGTTTTAACCAACGGTGAATGTGCAATGCTATAAGCAATATCACAACATTCTTGAGTATCTGCGCCGCCTTCTACTGCCACAGTAATAAACTTCGTCGCACCTTCACCATCACGGACAATGAGCTGTGCAAGACGTTTCATCACACGTGTTAACACGTCTAAAACAGCAGCATAACGTGAATCTGTTTCTGAAGTAATTTCTACGCCACCAGCTTGCCCCGTTGCAATCAAAATACATGAGTCATTCGTTGAGGTATCACCATCTACCGTAATACGGTTAAACGACAGGTTAACTGTGGTTTTCAAAAGCTGTTGCACCAGCTCACGGCTAATGGGTGCATCAGTTGCCACATAGCTCAACATGGTCGCCATATTTGGACGAATCATGCCTGCGCCTTTAGAAATACCTGTCATAGTATACAGAATGCCATCTAGTTCGAACTGTTCAGATGCACCTTTAGGTGTTGTATCAGTGGTCATAATGCCCGTTGCCGCATCCAACCATGCATCTTCCTGCAAACTATCTAATGCTGGTTGCAAGCCTTGAACCAAACGATCAATAGGTAATTGCTCACCAATTACACCTGTTGAAAATGGAAGAACTTCTGTATTTTGAACACCTGTCAGTTCTGCCAGTTTCGCACACGTCGCCTCAGCGTTTGCCATGCCGATTTTGCCAGTACCGGCATTGGCATTTCCGGTGTTAATCACTAAATAACGTGGATTACCTGCTAATAAGTGGGCTTTCGAAATATGGACCGGTGCTGCACAAAATGCATTTTGAGTAAAAACGCCTGCGACATTAGAACCTTCAGCAAATTCAAAAATGACAAGGTCACGTCGGTTCTGATAGCGCACATACGCTTCAGCCGAACCGATTTTTACACCTTTCACCACATGCATCTGCGGCATAGATACGTCACCAACTGCCATTTTTCAACGTCCAACTATATGAGTTATAAAAAATACAGCTTAGTGCAAAATCTATAAAAAATCGAGCAGAAGCACGGTTTTGCTGTAATTTTATTGAGCATTTCTTTTGCACATAAAAAACCAGTCTTTCGACTGGTCTTTATCGATGTTCGTCGTAAATTAGTTACGCGCAAGCTGAGTTGCTTCATCAAGAAGCACTTGTTTCGCTTTTTGTTGACTCGCAGCAGAAAGGGCTGGGTTTTCAGCCACAATACGGTCAGCATTCGCCGCATTGGCTGCTGCAATTTTTGCAGTTTGCAATACGATTGGACGATTTGGATTGGCAAAGGTATAACGAATACCCGTACGCGGGCTTGCTACAGTCACTTGACCGTCAGTACCAACCTGTACTTGAGTTGTTGTTGGACCAACTGCTTGTTGAACTTTCTCTAAAGAAGTCGTCTGAGGAGCGTTTGCAAAGGCAAAAGTTGGCAAAGCCAAAGCAGCAATCATGAACGGTTTTAGTACTTTTTTCATTGTCTTTTCCGTCTTACGGTTATTGATAGAAACTAAATAACATTTAATCTACTGAACTGCAAATACTATTCAGGTCAGATTAGTAGTGTAAATAAAAAATCAGAGCACTAAGGCTCTGATTTATTTGAAATTAAAAAATGCTGTTTAGATTTTACCGTGACATTGTTTATATTTTAGACCTGAACCACATGGGCAAGGCGAGTTACGACTTTCTGGCGGAACAATCACTTGCTCTGCAGGTGTGTATTGCGCATCGATAACATCATTACCATTGGCTTCAGCCAACAAATTATCAAAGTCGTTGTGTGACAGCTGAAGATTCATTGATTCAGCTTGAGCCTGTTTTTGAGCTTCCATTTCTGCAAGTTCTTCGGCTGTAGGCACATGAATACGAGATAAATCTGTCACGACATCGGACTTAATCACAGCAAGCATGTTTACAAATAAATTAAAGGCTTCTTTTTTGTATTCTTGCTCAGGATTTTTCTGCGCATAACCACGTAAATGAATCCCTTGACGTAAGTAATCCATTGCTGCCAAATGCTCTTTCCAATGGCGGTCCAATGAATTCAACATAAAGTGACGTTCGAGCATTGCAGCCGTTTCGTCACCCATTTGCGTACGACGTGAACGGTAGTGCTGAAGAACTTCATCAGTAATACGTTCAACCAAAGCTTCTTCATCCAAACGACGATCTTGCTCTAACCACTGCGAAATTGGCAGTTCAATCGATAGATCTTCACGTAGCGCCTTTTCAAGACCTTCTATATCCCACTGATCGTGAATAGACTCAGGTGGAATATATACTTCGATCATGCCTTTAGTCACATCCTGAATCATTGTTTCGATGTAATCTTGTAAAGACGGTTCAACAAGAATTTCATCACGTTGCGAGTAAATAATCTTACGTTGTTCGTTGTTTACGTCATCGTATTTCAATAAATTTTTACGAATATCGAAGTTACGTGCTTCAACTTTACGTTGTGCATTTTCAATCGAGCGTGAAACCATTTTATGCTCAATGGCTTCATCTTCTTTCAGACCCATGGCACGCATCATTGCAACTACGCGATCACCTGCGAAGATACGCATCAAGTCATCTTCAAGCGACAAGTAGAAACGTGATACACCTGGGTCACCTTGACGGCCCGCACGACCACGTAACTGGTTATCGATACGACGAGATTCATGACGTTCTGAACCGATAATATGTAAACCGCCAGAGTTCAGCACCATTTCATGATTTTGTTCCCACTCTGCTTTCAAACGTGCTTCGTCTGCTTCAGTCGGCTCTTCAATCTTCGCCAGCAACGCTTTCCAGTTACCACCTAACAGAATATCAGTACCACGACCAGCCATGTTAGTCGCAATGGTCACTGCACGAGGTGAACCTGCTTGCGCAATAATATCCGCTTCGCGCTCATGTTGTTTCGCATTAAGTACTTCATGTTGAATACCAGCTTCTTTCAGCTTATCTGATAAAATTTCAGAGGCTTCAATGGTTGCTGTACCAATCAGAATCGGCGCAACACCCGCTTCATGAATACGTTGAATTTCTTGAATGATGGCGTTGTATTTACCTTCACGATTTAAATAGATTAAATCGTTTTGGTCATTACGAATCATCGGGCGATGGGTTGGAATAAGTACAACATCCAAGCCATAAATTTCTTTCATCTCTGCAGCTTCAGTATCTGCAGTACCCGTCATACCCGATAATTTCTTGTAAAGACGGAAATAGTTCTGGAATGTTGTGGTTGCTAGTGTTTGGTTTTCAGGTTGAATTTCCAAACCTTCTTTGGCTTCTACTGCTTGATGCAAACCTTCTGACCAACGGCGACCCGGCATGGTACGACCAGTGTTTTCATCGACAATGATCACTTCACCTTCGTGGATGATGTAATGCACGTTGCGTTGGTATAGGTAATGCGCACGAATGGCCGCAGAAACATGGTGTACCAAGTTTAAATTAGCAGATGAATATAAACTTTCACCTTCAGCAAGCAAGCCCATTTGAATCAATTCAGCTTCAACAGTTTCATAACCGACTTCGGTCATTTCTACAGAGCGCTGTTTTTCGTCAATCCAGAAGTGACCACCATCTGGTACCTTCTCTTCTTTTTGTGCATGAAGTTTTGGTGGAATGCTGTTAATGGCAGCATACAACTGAGATGAGTCTTCTGATTGACCAGAAATGATCAACGGTGTACGCGCTTCATCAATCAGGATCGAATCGACCTCATCGATGATGGCATAGGTTAAGCTGCGCTGTTTTTTCTCAGCAGCAGAAAACACCATGTTGTCACGCAAGTAATCGAAACCGAATTCGTTGTTGGTACCGTAAGTAATGTCAGCTCGATACGCTTGAGCTTTTTCAGTTGGGTCTTGCATTGAGTAAATAATCCCAATGCTTAAACCTAAAAATTCGAATAATGGACGGTTTAACTCAGCATCTCGCTGTGCGAGATAGTCGTTCACCGTAATCACGTGAACACCTTCACCACTAATCGCATTGAGGTAACAAGCAAGCGTTCCCATGAGGGTTTTACCTTCACCGGTACGCATCTCTGCGATCTTACCTTCATGTAAAGTAATACCACCAATCAGCTGTACATCATAATGACGCATGCCCATGACACGCTTCGCAGCTTCACGACAAACAGCAAACGCTTCAGGTAATAATTTATCAAGGCTGTCGCCTTTTTTATAACGTTCTTTGAATTCTTCAGTTTTTGCAGATAAGTCTGCATCGCTTAGAACAGATATCGTCGGCTCGAGCGCATTAATCTTCTCTACGATTTTACGCATGCGTTTGAGTTCGCGCTCATTTTTGGTACCGAAGATTCCTCCGATCAGACTTGCCAACATGAATAGACTCTCTAAATCTTGCTTGTCAAATGAATATATTTTCTTAGTCGTTATTATGGTGCTAGAAATTCGAAGTACAAGGGTTTTGCACAAAAATCCCCTTAAATATTCTGCGCTCGGGTTCTAGCCCCGGAGACTTAAGGCAAGCTAATGTAACAAATTTTCTGCAGACAACATAGTGACTCTGTCGTGAGATATTTCGCATTTATTCCCCAATAAAACTGTTTTATATGAAATATATTCATAAAGAAATGAAAAAACACTATTTTTAATCATAAAAAAAATCCTTCATATTTATTTTCAAGTTAAACAAATTCAATAAATACGGGGATATTCCATGACGATTCGTTTAGGTGATACTGCACCAGACTTTACTCAAGACTCAAGCGAAGGCAGCATTCATTTTTATGACTTTTTAGGTGACAGTTGGGGCATTTTATTTTCGCATCCTGCCGATTACACCCCAGTCTGCACCACAGAACTTGGATTTACCGCAAAACTAAAAGATGAATTTAGCAAACGTGGTGTCAAGGCCATTGCCCTGTCTGTTGATGATGTTGAGTCGCATCATGGTTGGATTAATGACATTAATAATACTCAAAATACCACGGTCAACTTCCCGATCATTGCAGACAAAGACCGTAAAGTGTCCACCCTTTATGATTTCATTCACCCCAATGCAAGCGAAACATTAACTGTTCGCTCTTTGGTGATCATCGATCCACATAAAAAAGTCCGTTTAATCATTACTTATCCTGCATCTACAGGGCGTAACTTCCATGAAATTTTACGTGTCATTGACTCTTTGCAACTGACAGACAACCATAAAGTTGCAACACCGGCCAACTGGCAACAAGGTGAAGATGTGGTGATTGTGCCGTCATTAAAAGATGAAGAGGAAATCAAACAACGCTTTCCTCAAGGGTATAACGCAGTTACGCCTTACCTTCGTTTAACGCCTCAACCTAAGTGAGGATAAAACGGAGCATTACGCTGTCCGAGCGCAAGATAAGAAGCTCTGCTGTGAGTGACCAAAGCGAAGGTACAAATTTAACTATTTTTAAGTGCAGCACCTGACCCAACTCAGAATCATAACCATAGTTACTTATAGTTACTTATAGTTTTCCCCTCAGAACGAATGACGAGCCCGTTCTGGCATTCTCCAACCTGCTCATCTCCGGATGAGCTTTTTTTGATTACAAATTCCTTTCAGGGATTAGATTGGTTAAACATCACAATTCCGTTATAACTAATAAAAACTTGAAAATAACAAACCGTGATTCATCAAATTCATCATTTACATTGTGGTAGTTTTTGTCCAACGTGTGCCCCTTTATTTGGACAGAAAGGCTTTCGCGCACATTTGGTCTGTCATTGCCTGCTCATTGAAACCGATAAAGGGCTCGTCTTAGTCGATACAGGACTGGGCTTACAAGATTATTTGCATCCACAAAATCGTTTAGGTCGGTTTATTTCACGCACAGCGCAGATCAAATTTAATCCGCAGCTAAGTGCGATTCATCAAATTCAAAAATTAGGCTTTAAGGCTCAAGATGTTAAACACATTTTGTTGTCACACTTAGATTTTGATCATGCTGGCGGGATCTCTGATTTTCCGCAGGCGACTGTGCATGTCTTAGCCAGTGAATATAACGCCACTCAAAACATTCATAGCTTAAAATCACGACTGCGCTATCGACCACAGCAATTCCAACTGCATCGTTATTGGAATTTTATCGAAAGCATCGGGACTAAAGCATGGTTTAACTTAGAGCACACTGCCGGTCTATCTATTTTTCAAGAGGAAATTTTAATGCTCCCGCTTTTGGGACATACCGCGGGTCATGCCGGTATTGCAATAAAAAATAACCGTCGCTGGTTGTTATATTGTGGCGATGCTTATTACTCACATCATCAATTAAATCCAAATTTTCATTCGCGGGCCTTAAATCAGCTTGAGCGTTTATTTGCCACCGACAATACACAGCGACTGCACTCTCTTCATAAGATTCAGCAGTTAGCGCAGCATCCGGACATCGATCTCATCTGTGCACATGACCCATTCGAATTCGCTCGCTATCAGAATATAAGCTATGACCGCTAAAATCCTACCAATGATCCTACTCAGTGTTAGCTTCAGCTTCACGGGTTGCATGACATCAAATCCATTACCGTTAAATGAACGTCCTCAGCATTGGGGGAAAGTCGTTCATCAACAGCATAATTTTTATCAAATCAGCCCAACGCTATTTCGCAGTGAACAACCTGATGCAGATCTCGCCCTTGTTCTACGAGAACAGCAAATCGATGTGATCATAAATTTACGTTCACGGCATCATGACCCAGAACGCTTAAACAATGTCATTGATACGCAAAAGGTTAAATTTGTACATATTCCGATACACACGTGGCAAATCGATCGTGAAGATTTACTGGCAGTGATGAAAACTATAAAAGTGGCTGAACAACAGCAGCAAAAAGTGTTAATCCATTGCTACCACGGCTCAGACCGTACAGGCGCGAGTGTGGCAATGTACCGTATTATTTTTCAGCATTGGTCCATTGAGGAGGCAAAACGTGAAATGAAACAAGGTGGCTATGGCTTCCACCCTATTTGGAAAAATATAGACCGATTATTCAGCCCTGAAAATGTAAAATGGATTCAGCAGCAACTACTGAATCCATCTTATCAAAGGTAAATCCTCATATAAACTTAGCGTTTATCGAGTGGTACCCAATCAATCACCCAAGCCGATTTCATATTCAAACTTGCATCTGAATTGATCTTTTTACGTGTTGCGTCCGCAGCATCACGGTCCTTCGAAGGACCGACCATAATACGAATGCCTTTAGATGTAGGACTCTTCGTCACTTTATAGCCTTTTGCACGTAATTTTGCAGCGACGGCATCTGCATTGGCTTCATTGGCAGCCAGTGCAACTTGCACCATCCATTGCTTATCGCCATTTTCCAACAGATCACGTGCTTTTTCAGCTTCAGCTTTTTTCTTGGCTTCGGCTTTACGCTTTTCTTCCGCCTTGTGTTTTTCTTCGGCTTTACGCTTTTCTTCAGCTTGTTGCTTCGCTTCGGCTGCTTTCTTATCTGCAGCTTTTTTCTCAGCTTCAGCATGTGCTTTACGTTCAGCTTCTTTTTGAGCGTCCGCTTTACGTTTTGCTTCAGCTTTTTGTTTTTCTGCTGCGATACGTGCCTGATCAGCCTTTTGCTGCGCCGACTGACTCTCTAACTTTTTTTGAGCCGCCAACTTATCCTCAGCTAAACGCTTTTGCTTGGCTTTTTCATCTTCAACCAATTCGGGAGGAATATTATCCGAACTTTGTTGAGCTGAACGATGTGCGTTTAAAGCTGCATATTCTTCTGCTGCTTTACGTGCTGCATCAGCTTCCGCTTGTTGTTGCATCGCTAAAAATTCTGCTGCGCGTGCTTCTTGCTCCGCAACCGATTTTTCACGAGTACGTCGTTGTTCTTCGAGCAAGCGCTTTTCAGTTTCAACATCAACTGTCAATGATGACATTTTACCCGCACCCTGACCTTGTTGCTCAACTTGAGCCATTTCAGGGGTTTGGCTTTGATTTTGATGTATTTCTTCTTTGCCTTTAAGTAAAAGTGCGGCCAGCAGTACACCACCACCTAATAAAACAACACCACCCATCCAGCGTTGTTTGTTATTCATTGACATTCTTCCAGATACTCCCATACCGCTTCTAAGGTATGAAATGAACCACATACCAGAATCAGCTGATTATTCTTTGTTTCTTCCAGCGCGGACTTAAAAGCTAATTGCACATTGTCATAATGTTCTACGACTTGATGCTGCAGTGCGCTATCCAATTGTGTGATAGATGCCGCACGTGGCACATTTAATTGTGCAATTTTCCACATTCTTACCGTATCTTTCAATAAGTTAACGACAGAATTTATGTCTTTATCAGTCAGCATGGAGAAAACGCTGATCACTTCTGTGTATTGTTTATTGTACTGGAGGAAATTTCGCAATTGCTTTAACAAAAATTCAACACCATGCGGGTTATGTCCCGCATCGAAAATCACCGTTTTTCCTGCAATTTCTCTAACTTCAAAACGGCCTTGTAACTTGGCATTGATAATCCCCTGAGCGATCGACTGCTGAGAGACCACCAAACCACTGGCCAATATTGCTGCTACAGCCGTAGAGATATTTTCGAGTGCCAAAGAACCCACGGGGAGTTTTAAGGTTGAACCTGATGAGGCAAACATCCAAGATTGTCCGTCATCACTGTACTGATAAAAATAATCACGATTGAGTACATGTAAAGCGGCTTGGCAATCTTCTGCTTTTTGACGAATAGCTTCAGGCAAAACTTGCTGCCCACCAAAAATTACGGGAATATTCGGACGAATAATTCCTGCTTTCTCAAAAGCAATTTTTTCAATGGTGTCGCCCAACCAATCGGTATGGTCTAAACCAATATTGGTAATCACTGCAACATCTGGATCGACAACATTGACTACATCAAGTCGACCACCTAGGCCTACTTCAAGTACCCATACATCACAATGTCGTTGTTTAAAAATAACAAAAGCGGCCAAAGTGGTCGCTTCAAAAAAAGATAAACTTAATTCACATTCACGACGCGCCTGATCAACAGCTACAAAAGCATCAATCAGGGTTTGGTCGGCTACTTCAACACCTTGAAGCTTTACACGTTCATTGAATCGATAGATATGCGGTGATTGGTATAAACCCACATTATAACCTTGCGCATTTAAAATGGCAGCCAATGTCGTTGTGGTTGAGCCTTTCCCATTGGTTCCAGCAACCGTCAGAACTTTGGCATCAGACTGAGTTACGCCCAATCGATCTGCAACAGGAATTACCCGCTCCAGTCCTAAATCAATACCCGTAACATGAACATGGCTCCAATAATCGAGCCATGTGTTTAAAGAATCAGTTGCAAGTGGTGCTGTGTTCAAGGCAAGTTCATCAATTTCGCTACAATACGATAAACTGTATCACGTAATGCATGACGGTGGACAATTTGATCGACTACACCATGATCAAGCAAGTATTCTGCACGTTGGAACGGTTCTTCCAATTTTTCACGTACAGTTTGCTCAATCACACGCTTACCAGCAAAACCAATCATGGCTTTCGGTTCAGCCAAGTGAACATCACCGAGCATTGCCAATGATGCAGTCACACCACCATAGACTGGATGTGTCAGCACCACTAGATAAGGCAAGCCTGCATCTTTCATTTTTTGGATGGCAGCAGAAGTACGCGCCATTTGCATGAGTGACAACATGCCTTCTTGCATACGCGCACCACCAGAGGCAGCGAAGCAAATAAGTGGTTGTTTGGATTTAATCGCAAGTTCAGCCGCTTGAACAAAACGGTCACCAACTACAGTGCCCATTGAACCGCCCATGAAATCAAATTCGAAAGCAGTCGCAATCATTGGAATGCCTTTCAGCGTTCCTTGCATCACCACTAAAGCTTCTGTTTCACCGGTTTTCTTCTGCGCTTCAGACATACGGTCTGGATACGCTTTGCTATCAACAAATTTCAGTGGATCTTTGGCTTTAAATTCTTGACCCAATTCTTTTTGTACTTGGTCAAAGAACCAGTTCAAACGATCACGCGCTTTCATTCGCAAGTGTTCATCACACTGCGGACAAACGTAGGCATTAAATGACATTGCAGTACGAGTCACAAGTGCATGACACTCAGGACATTCAATCGTCGGCTCAGTAAATGTCGCCTTTAATGCTTGCTGTTCATCAGGTACATGAATACCTGGTACCGCACGCTCTGTCCATGGCGTAGATGCGCTCAGAATTTTGCCTGTTTTTGCGTCTTGACTCATACTAACTCATCGAGCGCAGCTCGAAGCTCCTTCACTTTATTCACTGTTTCGATTACAGCTTGTTCTGGCGCTAAGTTTGCAAATTGTTTAACAAAAGCACTACCTACAATCACCGCATCTGCAGCCACACCCATGGCTTTCGCCGATGCTGCATCACTGATACCAAAGCCAACGCCAACTGGTACCTGAGTATACGATTTGATTTTTTGAATACGTGCCGCAGCTTCAGCAACGTCTAAAGTCGCTGCACCTGTCACACCTTTCAAAGAAACATAGTAGATAAATCCACTGGCTTGTTTCACCACATGCTGAATACGTTCATCAGTGGATGTTGGCGCAAGTAAGAAGATTTGATCCATGTCGTATTTTTTCAATACTGCATCTAGATCTTTTGCTTCTTCTGGTGGAAGGTCCACCAAGAGCACGCCATCTACACCGCATTCATGTGCATAGGCAACAAACTTTTCATAGCCGATTACTTCAACGGGGTTTAAATAGCCCATCAGTACCACGGGTGTTTCTGAATCGTTTTTACGGAACTCTTTCACCATGTTCAAGGCATCTAGAGTATTGGTTCCTGCAGCAAGCGCACGCTCCGCGGCAAGTGCAATAACAGGACCATCCGCCATTGGGTCTGAAAATGGAAGACCCAATTCGATCACATCTACACCTGCCTCAACCATTTGATGTAACAAAGGTACCGTTACTTGTGGATGAGGGTCACCAGCCATAACATAAGAAACCAAGGCCTTACGCTGTTGAGATTTAAGCGTTCCAAATCGAGTGGCTAAACGTGACATAGGGTTATACTTTCCTTGAATGAATCAAAACTATGATGTGGGTTTTGTCGAAATACAAGACATCGCATTGTAACGCTATTTTTTACCCATTGAACAGGGCATACAATCCTCAGTCGGCATTTCTCATGCAAACATAATTTTCCAGAACAACCCGAAAGCATCATTTACCGATATTTCAGTTTTTTTCACAATGATCAAAGATGCCTAATTTTAGGATCTGGCAAAATTATAAGGTTTTAGATTAACTTAATTTTATCATCAAAAAAATGTTAAAAATAACAGGCTTAGCATTTACATTTTAATTTTCCTTAAATTGCAAAACCTGCTTTATACTAGCCGCATACTTTTATTTTTTTATCTCCTATGTCCTCCGATTCACAAGTGAAAGTGCCTGCTCGGGCATTTGCACTGCTCCCGCTTATTGTTTTTCTGACCATTTTTTTGGGCAGTGGTATTTACCATTCCATCATTGGAACTGAGTTTGCGTTCTATCAAGTGAAAGCCCCAGTCGCTGCTCTTCCTGCAATTGTATTGGCAATTTTGCTCTATCGCGGCAAGATAAATGACGCGATTGATACATTTATGAAAGGTGCTAGCCACCCGAATTTGATCTTAATGTTCATGGTCTTTATGCTCGCTGGTGCTTTTGCCAGTGTCAGCAGTGCCATCGGTAGTGTCGATGCAACAGTGCAGTTGGGACTATCGATGATTGCGCCTGAGTTCGTGCTGCCCATGCTGTTTATTATTGCGGCCTTTATTGCCACAGCGATGGGAACCTCCATGGGCACTATTGCAGCCTGTGCACCAATTGCCTTTGGTTTTGCTCAAGTCACCGAAATTGAAGTGGTGTATGCCATTGGTGCTGTGGTCGGCGGTGCTATGTTTGGTGATAATCTGTCGATGATTTCAGATACCACCATTGCTGCAACGAACAGTCAAAAAGTTCAGCTTCGCGATAAATTTAGAGTCAATGTTTGGATTGCTGTTCCTGCATCGATTGTCAGCATCTGTATCTATTTATTCATGAGTCAAGGCTCACAAGCGATTGAACACAAAGCCTATAATGCGTGGCTGATCTTGCCGTATTTAGCCGTATTTATTTTGGCCTTTTCACGTTTGCACGTGCTTGCTGTACTGACCATTGGTGTCTTACTGTCTGGCTTGATTGGTATGGTGATTCAACCTGAATTTAATTTCTTAAGCTTAAATAATTCTATTTATGACGGCTTTACCGGCATGTTTGAAGTTGCCCTGCTTTCTATTTTCTTGGGTGGTATTTCTGCCATTATGCAAAAAGAAGGCGGTTTAGAATGGCTAATTCAACGCATTTACAGCATGACACGCTACTTTAAAGTTGGTGCTGAACGCGCAGGTGAAATTGGTATCAGTTTCTTGGTGATTTTCTCCAACCTATTTGTGGCAAACAACACTGTCGCAATTATTTTATCTGGTGACATGGCACGTGAAGTCGCGAAAGAATATGGTGTAGACCCTAAACGTGCTGCTGCGCTCTTGGACATTTTCTCTTGCGTAGTCCAAGGTCTCATTCCTTATGGTGCACAGCTGTTACTGGCTTGTTCGATCGCAAAACTTTCGCCTGTGGAACTGATTGGTAGTGTGTATTACTGTTGGGTCTTGGCAATCTTTGCCATCCTTGCCATTTTACTTCGGTATCCAAAATTAAAAGCTGCGGCATAAGCTTGGCTTTAAAGAAAAGCGGTCGTTTGACCGCTTTTTTTAATGTTGTTTAAAAGGCTTTTCTTAACGAGCAATCTGCAAGTTTTATTCTAATCTCAAGGTTTTTTTTCGCGCTAATAATGTCTCTCCACTATATGCCTTAAAAGCACGTGCCAAAGCAGACTGATCTGAATATCCTAACTGCAACGCGATATCCGTCAAATGGGTTTGTTGTGAAAGTAGATATTCACAGCGTTTCATCCGTTCAAGCTCCAAAAGCCGTTTAAACGAGGTGTCTTTCTCCTTTAACTGTCGTTGCAAGGTTCTGACTGACAGATGTAACTCCTCTGCTAACCACTCTATTTTAGGGGCTTGCTGTTTTTGTTTGAGATGATCAGCGATGCATTGTTGCATCTGTAGAATTGGATCTGCATGTTGCGGACGAGCGGCGATCGCCTCTTCGGCCTGACGTAATAACAATTGCATCAGTGACGGATCAGCAAGTTCTGACTTTAAATCCAAACTATCTGCATGAATCACAAATGAATATTTAAGGGTCGAAAATTCCATTTGGCAGCCATAAAACTTTTCATAGTGATAACGTGCCATCCGCGGCGCATGGGCAAAATGAATGCGGAGTAACTTTAAAGAATCTGGAAAAATTTGCTTGGCCAAATGTGCCATACAGGCCATGGTCAACTCATTCACCAAAGCATATTCATCATCATGCTGTGGCCAAGACAGAATAATTTGATGATCTTGATGGCTCATATTCATTGGCACAATTTGCGCCCCATCAATCACCAAACGACTAAATCGCATCACATATTTCAAAGCATCTGCAACGCTATTACTCAGTGTCGCCATATAGCCTAACACCCCAAAATGCTCCGCACGAATATACTTGGCCATTTCAAAAACCAATTGCGGACAATCCAGATGCTGCTGAGTCAGTTGCATGATGCTGTTAAAAAAAGAATTCGGCGATTGAGAGTCGATCGGCAAAGACAGCACATGCTGAATTTGCGCAGCATACGGCGCAATCCATTCGAGCTGTGTATAGTTTAATTCACGCTCAAGTAAGACCATATTCCATAGTTGGAAGTAACCATTTGGGATCTGAATTTCAGCCATCTCGCCCCTCTTTCTGACCTGCCAATTCTGACATTTTATATTTTCATCATGGCGTAAAATGTATAAAAATTGGCAATATCTGTCAAAATAAAGTGCAATTTCTCCGACATACTGCAATCAACACGACTCGCACAGAAAAAATATCATGAATGCTATCGTCAAATATCAAGTCGAACCTATTGTTCGCACAAAACTGAATTTTAAGTTAGAAGAAATCCCGCGCTATTGGTTTGGCGGAGACCCCTTTTTAACTCGTATGTTTGATGCCTTGAGCCTGACCTTTCCTGATGGCGAGCGCTATTTTATTGAATCTGTACGACTGTTCCGCAGTCAAATTCAAGACCCTGATTTACAGCAACGTGTCGCTGACTTTATTCGTCAAGAAGCGCAGCACGGTATGGCGCATGACAAAATGAATATGTTGATGAAACAACAAGGCATGCCTGTCGATGCGTTCATTAAACGTCTGAATAAAATTTTTAAATTTGAACTGAGCAAACGCTCACCTGAATACAACATTGCCATGACGGCTTCTGCCGAGCATTTGACTGCGCTGATGGCTGAAACGTTCTGTAGCCAAAAGTCCGTACTAGAATCTGCGCATCCTTATGTCCGTGCATTATTTATTTGGCATGCGATAGAAGAAATGGAACATCGCGATGTGGCTTTTGATGTGATGAAAGATGTGGCTAAGGTCGATGAAAATTTAAAGAAATTCACTTTGGTTTGGACCAGTGGATTGATGCTCGGCTTTACCTTATACCGTGCCAATGTGATGCTGAAACATGACGGCTTCAGTTTCACTGAACGTTTAAAATTAAATATGAAAGGCTTACCGTGGTTCTTTGGTAAAAATGGCACCCTCACCCGAATGAGCAAGCCATATCGAGATTGGTTTAAAAAAGACTTCCATCCGAGTCAGCATCCCATTGTGCAAAATTATGATCTTTGGTTAAAAACTTATGAAGAAACCAATGATCCAATTCAAGCTGCGGAAGTGTTTTGGCAAGCTGCAAAATAAAAATTGAATAAAAAAAGCCGCATCGATTGCGGCTTTTTTATAGGCTTAGACTTACCATTTTGCATAGTGCTGCTCAAGTAAACCATATTCATTTAAGAATACTATTTCTTCGCCATCACGTTGAATTGTACCGCTAATTTTTGCCTGCCATTGACTGAACTGACTACCGACCAATCTTAAATTCAGGTTTTCATAGCGCCGCCAACCTGTGGTGACGATCAAATTTAAGCTGTTATCTAATGAGCTAATATTCCATTGATTATCGCCTTGTTGCTGAAACAGTACATCAGACATGGCATATAGATGTCCATTGACCCAAAGGCAATTTTCATTGCCAAAGCTTTCATTTACCCCTGAGGCAAGATTGATCCCAACGCGTCGATTTTGACTGTCCCAAAAGTTACACGATAACCAAAACCATGCGGTTTCAGGACGAAGAAAACCACAGGTATCATCTAAAGACACCAATGTCCGGTCATGAAATTGAATGGTCTTGCCTTGTTTATTGATAAAGAAACCTTCACAGCCTAACGTCGTTAGTTTTTGAGTATAGGTCCAACCATTAATCCCTGTAGGGCTACACATACTCAGCGGATCTGTCCCCGCACAAAACACTCGGGCACTCAGTTTGAGTTCACCATGTTTCGACATTTGAATGTATCGCACACCATTGGCATGCTGAATGTCCAGTTGAATCCCTGACTTAATAAAATGACTCTGATTAAATAAAGGTTGTTCATCTAAAACGGTATTACGTGACAGGAAATTAATCGAATTCCATTCCAATACTTCATTCGAAATATGATCATACACATAGACAAAACCGTGCCCCGCCCACGCGATATCGGCGATCGCTAGACCAATCGTATAATGTTCATGCTGAATACAACAAAATTTAAATTTTTTATATTTTAAACGCTTACGCCAACCTTGAAGTCGTTTTCCATACGGTGTCTTATATTCATACTTACTTAAATCGATGCGATTGGGAAGTTCACTAAAACGCCCATAATGCGGCTGTCCATTCGGCCGTATTAAATCCATATACGCCATTCCATTGAGGTTTAAGGTCTAAATCCTGAATGTTATTATGCCTATTATTTAACGCCTGAAAAGACAATCCATCTGATTTCAGGCGAATATCACAAAAAAATATAAAAGCTGACATTTCAGCTCTTAATCATCACAATTATTCATTTATTAAGATGTAATCATTTTTCCATGAATTTTGCTGGCTATGCGGCGTTTCAACCAATTCGATATAGCGCCCATAGACATGATCAATCGCAATACAATCATCAACATCTAGGGTTCGGTCGGTATGTTGTTTTTGCCAATGTGACTCAAAAAAAGCCTTGCCCCGTTGTTTTGCAACGCTGGCATTTTGTCCCGTCACCAAAACATAACGATGTAATTCACCAAATTCGCGGGCATCATATCCCCCGAGATTAATCAGCCATAATTTTTCATCTTCAGCTCGGGGCGCGGCATCACAAAATTGGATACGATAATGCCGATTTTCAGTGCTGACTGTATGTACCTGTGCCCAAGCATCAATATGTAAGCCTTTTTGCTCACCAAACCATGCCGTTCTCAGTTGTGGATAAACCTCTTCTAATGCGTTACCCACTGCAAGAATGACATCATGCACTTCGATATTTGCTCTTGAATGGCGTCCGCCGAGCATCACCATAAATAAACTAGACACAATCTTCCCCCCTATTTTTGACTTCAACTGCCCACATAGGGCTGAAGCAATTTCAATAAAATCACGCCGCCTAACGATAGTACCGCGTTGTTAACGAAATGAATGAGTAAGACATGCCAAATGTTACGCGTCCACAAATAGATCAGGTTGAGAAATAGGCCTGCCGCCATAAAACTGATGGTCGCAATTAAATTGCCATCAAAATTATGATAATGAATCAAGCCAAATAAGATTGAGTTCAGCAAGACCAAGATCACTCGCCACGGCCACGGCTGTACAAATAGCTTTTGTAGTAAGGTATAGCGGAAAATAATATCTTCGAGCAATGCGGTAAATAATGGCCCAAGACTGATGATCAACAAACTGAAAAAGGCAATCGTATTGGGATCAATGGTCGATTCTTTTTCAATGCTCTCGCCCACTGGCAACAGGCTGCGTGTAAAAAAAATCACCACTTGTAAAGCGACTGCACCGACAACCACCAACAGGCTTGAACGCCAAAAAGCCTGTTTATACTTTTGTCAGTGCGTATACAGCATCGTTTTATAGAGCCAACACACGGCAATAAATAAAATACCGCGAAAGATCGAATCACCCAAAGCAACTTGAGCTGAAACACCCAAAAATTGGTCTAAGACATAACTGTTGAACAAGATCAGCGGAAGAATACACAGCGCAAAAGTATCACGCCATTGCCAAGAAATATGGGTTGGAAAGGATTCTGCACGAACCAATTGGGTAAATGTCATTGTTATAAAGTCTTTCTAAAGCAATAAAATTTCCACAGTATTGTGATTTATTTCACACTTTTATTCTGCATCTATTTTGTAGTGATTTGCCTCAATAAAATTTTCAGCAAGAAAAAATCGCGCGGAATTGCTTCTGCGCGATTTTTAATTCACCCTCTCCACTTGCGAACTCAGAATATATTCCGAGATTCTCATCCCAAAGGGAGAGGCTTAAAGGAGTTTACATCTCAACCATTTCCACGCCATCAATGCGGGCAACGGTCATTAAATCTTTATCGCCACGGCCTGATACAGTCGCAATAATGATTTGGTCTTTGTCCATGGTCGGCGCAAGTTTCGTCACATAAGCCATCGCATGTGAGCTTTCCAATGCAGGGATAATACCTTCAATTTGGGTTAAATCACGGAAGCCTTGTAGCGCTTCAGTGTCATTGATTGGCACATAGTTCACACGGTGCATATCTTTGAGGAAACTGTGCTCAGGGCCTACACCTGGGTAGTCCAGACCTGCAGAAATTGAATGTGTTTCAATGATTTGACCTTGATCATCCGACATCAGGTAAGTACGGTTACCGTGAAGTACACCCACATGACCTGCATTGAGTGGTGCAGAGTGTTTGCCTGTTTCAATGCCATAGCCTGCAGCTTCGACACCGTACATTTTCACATCTTCATCATTTAAGAATGGATAGAACAAGCCCATCGCATTTGAACCGCCGCCCACACATGCAACCAAGGCATCTGGTAAACGGCCTGCTTGTTCTTGAATTTGTTTACGCGCTTCACGGCCAATGATCGATTGGAAATCACGAACCAATTGCGGATATGGATGCGGACCTGCAACGGTACCAATCACATAATAAGTTGAATCAACATTGGTTACCCAGTCACGCATCGCTTCGTTCATGGCATCTTTCAATGTTTTTGAACCGCTTTCTACAGATACAACTGTCGCTCCAAGCAAACGCATACGGTACACATTCATGGCTTGACGTTTTACGTCTTCTGCACCCATGAACACCACGCATTCAAGGCCTAAACGCGCAGCAATCGTTGCCGTTGCTACACCGTGCTGACCTGCGCCTGTTTCCGCAATAATACGTTTTTTTCCTGAAAGTTTAGCCAGCAAAGCCTGACCAATGGTGTTGTTCACTTTATGTGAACCTGTATGGTTCAGGTCTTCACGTTTTAAATAAATTTGCGCACCACCCAACTCTTTCGACCATCGCTCAGCATAATACAAAGGACTAGGACGACCGACGTAATACGCCAAGTCACGGTCGAATTCTGCCAAAAACTGAGCATCATCTTTCATGCGGAAATAGAGTTTTTCTAAATCCTCAAGTGCTGCCATTAGAGTTTCTGACACAAAACGCCCGCCATGAATACCGAAATGCCCTTGTGCGTCAGGGAATTGGGTATAGTCAATCTTATTTTGCTGATCCACGATGGACTCCTTGCATAAAGCGTTCTATGAGTTGTTGGTCTTTAATACCTTTTGCCGATTCTACACCACCGCTCACATCTACGGCGTAAGCACCAGTGATTTGAATCGCTTCTTCAATATTGTCAGGCTTTAAACCGCCCGCCAAAATTAAAGGAATATCGAGTTTTGGAAACTGTGCCCAGTCAAAGCTATGCCCTGTACCGCCTTTCAGTTCTGGATGCCATGCATCGAGCAGTACGGCGCTTGCCCCTGCCTGCTGAAAAGCTTGGATTTCGCTAATCACATCTAAATCAGGCTTCACCTGAATGGCTTTGTACCATCGGCGTCCAACGGTCTGCGCAATTGTTTGGCACTGTTCAGGGCTTTCATCGCCATGAAATTGCAGGATGTCTACAGGTGAAATTTTTAAAATATTCTGTATGTCTGCAGCCGATGCATTCACGAATAAACCCACTGTCTGCACATACGGCGGCACATGCTGAATCAGCTCAGCAGCTTGCGCTGCCGTTACACTGCGCGGGCTTGGCGCAAAGAATACGAATCCTATCGCATCTGCGCCAGCTTGGACGACAGATTGAATATCTTGAATACGTGTAATTCCGCAGATTTTGGCACGGGTTCGCATGTTGTTTTGGCTCTGACTCCGCCCTATTCATAGCCTATCTATGAATATAAAGGCGAATCATTGTAATGCAATTTTCATGAATTGCGTGGATTTTCAGCATTATTGCTACGCAAAAATAAAAAGCCCTGAATGATCAGGGCCTTTTGACATTTTAATGAATTATTTCATTGCATAACGTAATGTTACCCAAGCAGTACGGCCTTCTTGACGGTAGTAATAATCACTCCAAGAGTCATACACCGTGTAATATTCTTTATCAAACATATTAGCAAGCTTCGCTTGTACAGAAAATTCAGGAGTCGCTTGATAGGTTAAACGTACATCTGCTGTCGCAAAACTGCCAAAGCTTGTTGTATTAGCGGCATCCTTATAACGCTGGTCTTCTGCGTGTACAGAGCCACCTAGCGTCCATTTATCCATCGTATAATCTGCAGATATATTCAACAATTGACCTGCACGACCCGCAATTTGATTACCTTTGGTCGCCCCAGAATTATATTCAGGCTCTTGATAAGTATAGTTTAAGTTCCACGTGAAGTTGCCCAGTGACTGTCCGAACTCAGCTTCCACACCCTTAATTTTTGCTTTTGCAATATTGGTTCCGCCTGAAATCATATTATCAATTTCATTATGGAAGGCAGAAACAGACCAGTTCAGCCATTGCGACCCTTTGAATCCAATTTCAATGTTTTCAGACTCTTCAGGTACTAGATTTGGATTTGACCAACCCGGATAATATAAGTCATTAAATGTCGGTGAGCGGAAAGCTGTACCGTATGAAACATAAGTGCCGTAGTTGTCATTAAATGAATAACCAACAGCGGCATTGCCTGTGGTGTGATCACCAAACTGTTCATTATCATCTAAACGAATAGCAGCTTGCAGGTTCACTCGACCAAAATCGCCAAGATATTGCGCATAGTAACCGACATTATCACGCTCTTTTTCATCGTAATTGGTGGTGCTGTCGACTTGATCATTTAAGTAATCCACACCCACCAATAGTGTGTTGTTTGCATTGAAAGATAATGTGTTTAACCAGCTGATGCTGTCTTTTGTGGTATCAAATACACCCGTCGATTTATCTGCACTAAAGGTTTCGTATTTATCTTCTGAACGGCCAAATTTAAGCTGCGTTTTCCAAAGATCTACAGGAGAATAGCTAAAGCCAACGCCATACACATTTTGTTCAACCTTGTTATAAGGATTTAGGTTATATGGACTATCGTAATTTGTTTCGCCATTTACATAGAGAACATTAAAATCAGCTGCAAATTGATCATTAAACTGATGACCCGCTTTAATTGACGCAGAATAGTTTTCATAACCATCTTTATCTGTTTCAGTCGGCAAAGTTGTTACATCTAAACCTTGTGTTTTCAAGCCTGCCAAACTCAGCGTCGCCCAAGAATTATCCTGACGAATATTCACACCGACATTTGCATCGTAAGTTTCATGTGAACCATACTTGAGCGAAGCAAATGGTTTTACGCCATTTTGCGTCCCTTTACGGGTGAAGATTTGAATCACACCGCCTACAGCTTCAGAACCATATAAACTTGAGCGCGGACCTTTGACCACTTCTACACGTTCAATTTGATCAACTGGCAAATGCTCAAATGAAGTTTGGCCTGAAGTTGCTGAACCCAATTTTTGACCATCCACCAATACCAATACCGCAGTAGAGCCTGTACCACGAATGGAAATACTTGTTGGCTGACCTAAACCACCAGAGTTGGTATACGTTACGCCCGGCACTGTACGAAGCAATTCTTGTAAAGAAGTAAATTGCTTGCGCTCAATTTCTTCACGGTTAATCACGGTCACTGCCGCCAAAGTTTTTTGTGAGTCTTGCTCAACAATATTGGCAACCGTGTTGGTAATGACTGGAAGTTGATGAACTTGGTCTTCTGCCATCGCAGCAGAAAGTGGAGATAAAACAAAAAGCGACCCGATAAGAGTCTTAGAGAAAGAATGCATGCTGTATTCCCCGATCGCACCGCCCGTGCGAAATAAAAGTTGGATAACGCGAGGCGGTTTTGGGGTAAGACAAGGCTTGCCATTTTTCAGACAAAAGCATGCAATCCCGCTATAACGCCCGCCGCATTATGAATAGGTCTGCATCAGGCCGGTCTCCGGACTTACGTTATGAATAACGATTCACCGTTGCGGGGGCAGTGTCAGATAACAACAGCTCTATACTGCTGGACTGACTTCCCAGTTTCACTTCTCAATTAAGGAAGCACCTGAAGCGCAGGCAGATTAATTTCTGCTCCACAGCAAGTCAAGCTGTATATGTACCTATCTTCAAATACCCCATAGTTTCGATTGTTCGATAAATCGGAGTTCTCTATACTTAAGCCATTCACAACAGTTGGCATGGGAAGTTTCCACAACACTGCCCCCGCAACGGTGTGCAAGCAATGCTTTGCCAGTCCGATACCTGCTCACTGTGTTCTATCACTCAATCATTTACGTGGGGTAAATGCATGGAGCATTGTATGCCTTTTCCTTTTCAGCCGACTGCTCTTGCAGCTGGCATATCTGCCCTTTGTATTTTTAGCTCCCAAATATCTGTTGCAGCAGATTCAATTGCACAACCTAAAATGGACACCATTGTCGTCACAGCAACACGTTCTGCAGAAAAATTAGAAAATGTGCCTGCGCGTATCGCCATTATTGAACCTGCAACCGTTGCACAATCCCCTATTTCCCAAATGAGTGATTTGCTGCGTAACGATGCTTCTATCAATATGGTGCAAAACGGCGGCTTAGGACAAGTGGCTTCGATTTTTGTGCGTGGCACAGAATCTGACCACACCTTAGTACTACGCGATGGCGTACGCTTGAACTCGGCTACATCAGGCATGGCGCCATTACAATTTTTGGATACTACCGATATTCAACAAATAGAGGTTTTAAAAGGCCCTGCCTCTGTGTTGTATGGCTCAGATGCGATTGGCGGTGTGGTACAAATTATTTCCAAGACACCCACAGAAAATATAGCCTTTGCCAGTACCGAAGTGGGTGAACACAAAACCTATAAAAGTATTATTGGCGCAGATGCCACAAAAAATGGTTATTACGCACAGATTCGAGGACAACGCTTAGAATCCGATGCCACCAAAGTGTTTGACCTAGATGAACTGAGTACAGCAAGCTATGACCAAAAAGGCTGGAGCGCAAAAGTTGGATCAAAACAAGAAAATCATGCTTACTCATTGGACTATAGCTATAACGATGGTCGCAGCTTTTATGTCAGTTGTAGCAATGAAGATAAAGACTATAACTGCCTAAACTACAGCAATGTCGCGCAAGACTTTAGCAATGAAATGATCAACCTCCGTGGTGAAGTGCATCTTTTACCTGCTTTAGAACTGCACGCTCGCCTTTCTCAATTTAAAGATGAGCTAGATCAGGTTACAACCGCCGACTTCACCCACAATAAAACCCAAGAAGCGGAAATCTATTCCAAATTTGATCTGACGCCAAAGCAAACGCTTTTAAGCGGGATCACACACCGCAAAATCAGCGGTGATATTGTGTCTTATGGCACAGCCTACCAAGATGATAACCGTAGCACTGGTTATTACTTACAGCATCAATATCATCAAGATGGTCTTAATACACAGCTCGGAATTCGCCTAGAAGACGATGCAAAGTATGGCAGCCATACCATTGGTCAAGCTGCAATTCGTCTGCAAGCACTGCCTCTTACCAGTGTATATGCCAATATTGGTACTGCGTTTAAATCGCCAACCTTAGATGAACGCTATAACAGCTGGTCAGGCAATCCAAACTTAAAGCCTGAAGAAAGTATTTCTTATGAGATTGGCGTCGACCAAAAGCTGAATCATGGGCTAAGTACCGGTCTATCCGTGTACCATACCAAAATCGACCATCTGATTGTGAACGGTCCTCATTACACTTTAGAAAATCTAAATACAGCGGTTTATCAAGGCGTGGAAACCTATCTGCAATGGCAAAATGGCGAATGGTCAAGCAAACTTAGCTATCATTATGTGAAAGCACAAGATGATGAGAAAAAACAAGATTTACAGCGTCGCCCACGTCAGAATTTAAGCTTGACTACAGGTTGGAGCAATGACATTTATGGCATGAATGCAACCTTGAATGCCAAGTCAGATACCGTAGATTATCAGGCACGCAATCCCGGTTATGCCACTATTGAAATGAGTGCATTTTGGAATATCAATCCCAACCTCAAAGTCTTTACCAATTTACAAAATATCGGTGATGTCGAATACAAAACCTCATCGTATGGTTCAGGTTTGTATTATATGAATGGCGGGCGTTTAGCCTCTATCGGTGTCACTGTTAAATATTAATACACATCACTTTATTCAACTTTTAATCAAAAAATGGACAATTAAAATGGGCCACCGTTTAAGTAAAATTTATACCCGCACAGGCGATTCAGGCACGACAGGTTTAGGCGACGGTTCTCGCGTAGCTAAAGATGATTTACGCATCGAAGCCCTAGGCGATGTCGATGAACTCAATTCAAGTATTGGTATTCTGCGTTCACACATTGCACTTAGCAGCATTGAAGACAAAGCGACTTGGGATAAATCCCTCAGCCTAATTCAACATTGGTTATTCGACCTTGGCGGTGAAGTCTGTATTCCAAACTTCAACTTGGTACAGCCTGTGTCGATTGAGTTTTTGGAAAATGACATCGACCGCATGAATGAAGCGCTGCCGATGCTGAAAGACTTTATCCTGCCTTCAGGCACTTTAGTATGTAGCTTTGCCCATCAGGCTCGTAGCGTATGCCGCCGCGCAGAACGCCGTTTAATGGCTGTACATAACCGCGACCAGAACATTCAAGCACCGTCATTGCAGCTTTTGAACCGACTTTCAGACTGGTTATTTGTCGCATCGCGTACATTACAACGTGCTGAAGGTGGCTCTGAAGTGCTATGGCAGAAAAATATTAACGACACGATCGATCAATAAGTTTTGGATTCAAAAATTGCTCAAATCCTTTGATCAATTAAAAGTCTACTTTACATTGAAATAAATCGAAACATTTCGTCCGATCATTCTTGTATTTCAGAATGATCGGATCAAAATAACAGTGTCATCTCCCTGTCATTCTTACAGGACATTATGTTCTTAACATCTTTTTTTGTAGGCCTCGTATGCGCATAATCGGTCACCGTGGCGCTCGTGGTGAAGCACCTGAAAATACCCTAGGTGGTTTCCAATATATTCAAGACTTAGGAATTCGTGCTGTCGAATTTGACGTTCGGCAACTTAAAGATCGTGCCCTAGTGATCATGCATGATGACCAATTTATGCGAACGACAGGTCAAGATAAACATCTATATGAATGTAGTTCACAAGAGTTAGAACCCTATAACCATGCTGTGACTTGGTCAGAATGGAATAAAGTTGAGCCGACGCCACTGCTCGAACAAACGCTCAAAATTATTCATAACTTCGATCATATTGAAGTCGAAGTGAAAGCAGTGAAGACACAGACTGAAGCTGAAGCACTGACTGAAACCTTGGAACAACAGCTCCAAGGTTTCGAACATTCCGCGGTGATCACTAGTTTTGACCCTAAAATTCATCTTGCTTTGCAACAAAAAAAATCTGGCTTCAAACGCGGGCTTTTGGTTGAAACGGACGTAAAATTTAAAGCGATTGAACAAGCACTTGAATTAGGTTGTATCCAAATCGGTTGGATGAACCAACTTGCCAATTCAGACATTATTCAGGCCACACAGCAGGCAAAATTAAATGTGAGCGTGTGGACTGTCAACGACGTTGATCGTGCTAAACAGCTTAAAGATTGGGGCATCAACGGTTTAATTACCGACTATCCTAAATTAATGATGCAGCATTTTTAATGCTGCTTTGTTCACCTAGATTTGTGTAATTCACTTCTCAATCAACACGTCGCTATTTCAATCGGTCTATTTTCTTTCCAAAACCAATACAGTTTGTCCCCGACTGTTTTGCATCGTCATGTGTTTCCCTTTTATTTGGAATTGTGTTGCGGCTTGCAAGGCATCTGAAAGTTCAGCCTCTTGAGCCAAAGCCGAATCACAGCTGAAATAACCTGCTCGGGCATTCAGATCAATGCTGTGTTTTAATGTATCGATCACATAAGTGCCACTGATAGTGTTACATCCCGTATTTCCCTGAATTTGTCGAAACTGCGAATTGAACTGAAGATAAGGTTGATGATGAAAGAACTTGGCTTTTTGCCCTACAATTTGCACAATCGTCCATGGAATATCTTGTATCCCATCATTCACGCGAATAACTTTTAATGGCTGCTCAATACTGTTGCCCAGTGACTTTCCGTGTGACTTTATAGTCACCGTCTGCGTAGGAGAATTTTGACAAGCCATCAGTCCAAGACAACTGATCAGAAAGCTGCCCCAGATGCAGTATTTGATAAGTAATTTCAGATTATTTTGACAAATTTGCTGATTTTTTGGCATCTTTTACTCCACAAAAAGTCAAATAACTTCAGTCGTATTATGTTACTGTTTAGAACAATACAACTGTACAATAACAGTGGTGAAAACGGGTTTTCCCGTGCTACTATTCTGTACGTTTAAAATCCCTTAAAAAATTAATGGGATTCGTCCTATCTATACCTCCCAAGGTTTCAGGAGTGCTGTTGGAGATGAATGCTCCCCTACCCAAAGCCCCAATGAACTGGATTGCCATTTTTGCATTGGTGTTTTTACCTATTGTCGCAGTTATTGCAATTCCGTTATATGCCATTAATCATGATTTTAGTGCCGCTGCTTGGATCAGTATGTTTGTTTTACTGGGTGTCAGCAGTTTAGGTATTACTGCGGGTTATCACCGCTTGTGGGCACACCGTGCTTATGAAGCAACCTTGCCTTTAAAGATCATTTTAATGCTCATGGGTACTTTTGCAGTTCAAAATAGTATTTTATTTTGGGCTTCAGGCCACCGTACACATCACCGTCATGTTGATGATGTGGATCAAGATCCATACTCAATCAACCGCGGTTTTTGGTATGCACATATTGGTTGGATGCTTCGTGATTATCCAGCAGCAGCACCAAACTATAAAAATGCACCTGACTTATTAAAAGATAAAGTCGTGATGTTCCAAGACAAATATTACATCCCTCTAGTGATTGCCGTTCACGCAGCTATTTTGTTACCAATTGGTTGGGCTGTAGGCGACATGTGGGGCGTTCTATTATTGGGCGGTTTAATGCGTTTAATCTTAAGCCATCACGTAACTTTCTTTATTAACTCACTTTGCCATATGTGGGGAAAACGTCCGTATACTGATGAAAATACAGCACGTGACAACTTTGTTCTAGCTATTGCTACTTGGGGTGAGGGTTATCATAACTACCATCACATTTTCCAATACGACTACCGTAATGGTGTGAAATGGTGGCAATATGACCCAACTAAATGGCTAATTTGGTCATGTTCTAAATTAGGTTTGGCAAAGAACTTACGCCGTATTCCAAGCTTTAATATTAAAAAAGCTGAGTTGGCAATGAAGTTTAAATATGCTGAACAAGACCTTGCGATTTATGGTCTGAATATGACCGATGACATTGCCACAGCAAAACAACGTATTTCTCAAGAATATGATGCGTTTTCGCAAACTTTGAATGACTGGGCAAAATTAAAAGAACAGGAAATTCAAGCGAAGAAAACAGCAGTTGCTGAAAAAATTCATCAGATGGATGACAAACTCAAACTTGAATTCCTACAAGTTGAACAGCGTCTGTCACAGCACCGTGAAACACTGAATCAATTGATGCGTAACTTGAAAAAGAAAACTGCTTAATTCTTTTAAGCCCCTCAAATGATAAAGCCTCCCTTATGGAGGCTTTATCATTTTAAGCTACAGTTTTTCTATCTGGTCTTTGCTATAGTTTCTACATAATTTGAATTTTTAAAGATCATTATGCTGTTCAATGCCCGATATAACACCCTGCCACCTCGCCTGTACCATCATCAGCAGCCTGTACCCTTAAAAGGCTCAAAATCAGGACATTTCAATGCTGCTTTGGCTGAACAGTTACAATGGTCGGATGAAGATAAAGCTCAATGGGTAGAGATTTGCAGTGGGCAAAAAACCTTTGAGGAATTTGAGCCGCTAGCGATGGTCTATGCTGGTCATCAGTTTGGTCAATGGGCCGGCCAATTGGGCGATGGTCGCGGCTTATTGATTGCGCAAATAGTAGATAAACATGGGCAAACCATTGACCTCCATCTCAAAGGTGCAGGTTCTACACCTTATTCACGCATGGGTGATGGCCGTGCGGTGCTACGTTCAGTAGTTCGTGAATATCTTGCAGGACATGCGCTGAACAGCTTAGGTGTTGCATCAAGTAATGCCGTGGGTTTTACCAGCTCTGAACAAGGCGTACAGCGTGAAAAACTCGAGCTTGGCGCGATGATGCTACGTACATCTGACTGTCATATCCGATTGGGACATTTTGAATGGATCAATCAATATCAGGGTGATTTACTACCTGAATTCACGCAAAAATGCATTGAATGGCACTACCCTGAATGCTTGGATGCCGAACAACCGATTTTAGCTTTTGCCACTCAAGTCATTCAGCGTACCGCAGTGATGATTGCCAAATGGCAGCTCATTGGTTTCGCACATGGCGTGATGAATACTGACAATCTGAATATTACTGGTTCAACGCTCGATTTTGGACCTTATGGATTTATGGAGCGCTTCCGCCCAAACTGGATCAACAACCATTCGGATTACCAAGGCCGCTATACCTATCAGCAGCAGCCAAGTATCGGGCATTGGAATCTCTGGCAGTGGCTGAATAATCTCATTCCGCTCTGCCCTACGGACTATGACAAAGAACAGTGGAAAGAAGATTTAGCTAAGTGCTTAGAGCATTTTGAACTGACCTTCTTAGAACATTATAAATTGGGCTTAGCTCAGAAAATGGGTTTGCCAAGTTTCCATAAAGACAGCTTTAACTGCGCCATGGCCTTTTTGCGTATTCTGCAAAGTGAACAGCTGGACTACACGCAAAGCTTTATTCGTCTGCAAAATCATGAATATGAAGCCATTAAAGATGACTGCTTAGACCGCCGCACCTTTGAAGGTTTCTTGGCACAATATGAAAGCATCCGTGCGCATCAGGACACCGATGCTTTAGATGCTGAAATGGCACAGGCCAATCCGCAATATATCTTGCGTAACCATATGGCGCAAAAAGCGATTGAGCTTGCTGAACGCAATGATTTTTCAGAAGTTGAGCGCTTGTTTACATTGCTCAGTCAGCCCTTTAGCAAACAGCCTGAACTGGAAACAACAGAAGATTTAGGCCCCTTGCCAAGTGATGTGCCTGAAGTGATGGTCAGCTGCTCGTCTTAAAAAATTATCCACAAATCCACATTTCACTCGAATCAAAATTGTGGATAATTTAAACATTATCCACAATTCAGAAATCGATGGACTGCGAAAGCAGTTTATCCACTAAATTACAATGACAAGAAAAAATATCACGATCTTTAGTTTCGCTACCCTCCTCTGTATTGCGGTAGCCTACTTTGCCTATCAAAAATTTGAAAAATATCTACCTACACCTACCAATGCACTAGACTTTCCACCTGAATTAAGCGATGCACAAATTCAAAAAATTCGCACAGAAACGCCGATCGACAGTATTCAAGTACATAAAGCTGATCGTTATTTAGAGTTAAAACATCAGGATCAGGTCATTCGGCGTTACTCGATGCGTCTGGGTTTTCAACCGCTTGGACATAAAGTTCAAGAAGGTGATGGCAAGACGCCAGAAGGAACTTATCATATAGATTGGCGTAATCCGCAAAGCGCATTTTATAAATCTTTGCATATCTCTTACCCCAATGCGGCCGATAAACAGAAGGCTAAAAATCTAGGGGTTTCTGCAGGTGGTGACATTATGATTCATGGTTCGGCGACCAGTTTACAAATGAAAGCTGCACCACAACTGATGACGTATTTCCCACAAAAAGATTGGACTTGGGGCTGTATTGCAGTGCGCAATATTGATATGGATGAAATTTGGCAACTGGTGAATAATGATACAGCGATTAATATTCATCCTTAGGCTTTAACGCTCAGGCTTATTTTTGGGTATCCCCTATGATTGCATTACATGCTGTAGCTGCGAAGACAGCCTTAGCCCTGCCAGAAACCACATGCAGCCAGCCTTTTGGTGAAGGCTGTGATGTGTTTAAAGTGATGGATAAGGTTTTTATGCTGAGTTTTCATTTAGAAGGCAAAGCAGCGATCAATTTAAAAGTGCTGCCAGACAATGGCGGAATGCTTAAAGATATTTATCCCTTTATTCGTGCGGGCTGGCATATGAATAAGAAGCATTGGATTTCCGTATTTGCAGATGAAGAATTAGAAGAAGAACTGCTGCAAGATTTGGTACTGAATTCTTATGAATTGGTGGTTTCAAAACTCAAAAAAGCGGAAAAATTGAGAATTGATATTTTAAAAAGTGCTTATTGAGTTAAGCTTTTATCTCTCTAATCAAAGCTTTAATAATTGCATCATTCTCGTGTCAAGTGGCGTTTTTACATAATCAATTTTTGGATTGATTAAGATAGCGATCAAAAAGCGACAGATTAAATTTTGCATCTCTAAAAGAACATTCCGATTAGAGTCTGACTTAAATATCGCAAAACCCAAAGGCTCATCGAAAAATAACGCTTCATGAAACGTGTTATTTCTAATTTCGGAAATTAAAGAATTCTTTTTATGTAAAACTGCCCAATCCGGCACTGATATTTCAAAATATTCACACATCCATTGTATACGATGACCGTTAGATTTAGGTCTTGACTCTTTTCCTGCTTTATTCTGCACAATTTTATAGCAAGTATCTAAACCCATATATAAGTAATTAAACTTTTCAAAATTTAAATTTTGCGGATTTTGTGCCAATAAGAGCAGATGCACAACTGAAGAAATTCTTTTAAAACTAAGCTCATCATCATCTAATGAAATCATATACTGTGTTAAACAAAGCAATGCTGTCTCTAATTCAGAGTTAGGCACTATAAAATCAAAAATTTTTCTTTGTTTGAGTGGGGTAGCATCTAAAAAACCATCTTCTGTTGTCGATAAACGCATTCCTACAAAAAAGGATAAGCACCATAATAAAAACTCTAATTGAGCTTCATGCAAATTAAATACTGTTAAACTGTGAGTTTTAGGCAATCCAAAAATACGAGATTTGTACGGCAAAATATGAATTTTATCAGTCATAAAATCCATCATCTGTGCTTCTGGTGCATATATCCAATCTTTATAAACATTTGAATCTAGTGAAATTAAGCTAATTTTTTCTTCAAGATTATCTAGTGTTTGGATAGAAAAATATTCGTTAGTAATATTCAAATTTTCAGGTAAAAACCCAAATTTTTTTGATAATTTATTGTTCACTTCTGTCGACATAGCAATATCTGATTTTTATTTTATAAATTATATATGAAAATGAAAACCCAAGTTCTTATAACTTAGATTTTCATCTAACACATTTAATAATAACTATTTTTGAGATAGCTTAAATATGACAAATAACAATACAATCCACACCGGCTGCATCAGCACCGACAGCATAAAACCCTGATTCCACATGATGTACAAAATCATCAGCATGAACACCAAAACAAAGTAGTTGGTGAACGGTGCAAATAAAGCAGGAAACTTAGTTTGTATGCCCTGCTGCTGCATCGCTTTTCTAAACTTCAAATGAATCAAGCTGATCAGCATCCAATTCAGCACCGCAGCGCTCACCACGATATAAATCAAATAACTCAATGCTTTTTCAGGTAAGAAATAATTCAGCAGCACACAGCCAAAAATCAGCAAAGCAGAAAATAAAACTGCAGCAATCGGTGTCCCGTGCTTATTCACCTGTTTAAAGGCTTTTGGCGCATTGCCCTGTTCTGCCAAACCAAGCAGCATGCGGCTATTGGCATACATGCCGCTATTACAGACCGAAACGGAGGCCGTCAAAATAATAAAATTCAGCAAATGCGCCGCCCAATCAATCCCCATCTGATTAAAAATCATCACAAAAGGACTATGATCCAAACCGCCAAGTTTCAACTGATTCCACGGCACCAGCGACAGCAGTACCGCCAAGGAACAGATATAAAATAAGAACACGCGGATTACGGTCTGATTCACCGCTTTCGGGATATTTTGATCAGGATTTTCAGTTTCAGCCGCCGCCATGCTGATTAATTCAATGCCGCCAAAAGCAAACATCATAAAGGCTAGCATGTAGAATAAGCCTTCAAAACCGTGCGGGAAGAAGCCGCCATGTACCCATAAATTACTAATCGAAGCGGTAGAGTCTGCGCCTGCTGTAAGTAGCAGATATATACCAAAAATAATCATGGCAACAATCGCCACAACTTTAATCATCGACAGCCAAAATTCAGATTCTGCATACAGTTTGACATTGGCTAAATTGGCTAGCGTAATCACAGCAAAAAACACCAGAACTGAAACCCAAGCAGGCACATGCGGCCACCAGTAATTGACATATTTGCCTATCGCAGTCAGCTCGGTCATCACCACTAAAATGTAGAGAATCCAGTAGTTCCAGCCCGTTAAAAAGCCAGCAAACTTGCCCCAATACTTAAAAGCAAAATGACTGAATGAACCTGTGACTGGCTCTTGCACGATCATCTCGCCCAGCTGGCGCATAATCAGAAAAGCAATCAAACCACCAATCAAATAGCCCAGAATTATCGATGGTCCAGCCGACTCAATAATATGCGCAGAGCCTAAAAATAGCCCTGTCCCGATTGCGCCACCCATTGCAATCAGCTGAATATGACGGTTCTTTAATCGGCGCTGCAGTTGAGGCATTTCGCTGCTCACAACACGTTCTCATCTTATAAAAAAGTGGATTGTAGCCTGTGCAGCTCTTTGCAGCCAAATATTCGCAGATCATTTCTGTATGAATCATTATGGAATACAGTGCGTGAGCTGCATCAATCTATAGCACATAGTCAACTTGATAGGATGGACAATATAGGCCATATGGTTCTATTAGAACAGCCAGAAAATTTAGCTGCCAGCATACTTAAGTGGCTGAATATATTGTCCCTTTAAATATAAACAGCCCTCAATAGAGAGCTGCTTTTTAGCATTCACTTCACTTGATGGATGATTGATAGTGAATGCAGTACGTCTAAACCTATTTATTTATGCTGCGGTGTCATGTAAATCGTTATTTACGCTGTGGAACATCAGCCCAGCGTGCATAACTCTTCGTGCTTTTCAGCACAGTGCCCGCTTGTTTTGCAGCGACGCCAGTATAGTCCTGAGAGAAACTATCTGAATATTCATCAAAACTCGCTCCATCAAATAATGGGAAAGTTCCGGCTTTTTTCTGAATCACCACATCATCAATCATCCAGCCACGGAAACCATTATAAAGTCCATCGACTGTTCTGAATTGGAATTTCAGTTGAACATTGGCCTTGCCTGCATATTCATCCAATGAAATTGCTTCTTGCTGAACAGCAGCCGGCGCGAGGTTAAAGCCTAAATTACTGTATGGAATCGGCGCGCGCTCATATGCAGAGGACGGATCTGCCAGCGGGTTTAATCGAGCCAAGGTCTTAAAGCTGTTGCCACCGTCGGTAGAAACTAAAATATTCATCAAATCGAACCCTTGATTATTTGGATTGACCGACTCAATTTCCCACCATGTTTTAAAGCTTAAACTCAAAGGCGCTTGATACTGGCTTAGATTAATGGCAGGTGAGATTAACTCACCCATATTATGGGTATTAGATGTTCCGCCATCAAACTCTGGAGCCATAGATGAATCACTTAAAGCGCCAATAAAGTTGCCATTTACTTTGTCACCATACCAATACGCAGTATTGCCTTGCAGTGGCTCAGGCACCTTGCCTTGACTTTGGTCATTTGGCGCTAAGCGTACACGCTGATTCACTTGATTATTACGAATGTTGTGACCTTTGTTTAGCAACTGCCAATCAACATTGGCCACACTTGGCTGCGACCTTGTCCATGCATTGCGGGTTGCTGAGTCCACTTCAAAAGTTTCACGCCAAACTGCATCTGCAGACACTGTTTCAGGTAGCACTTCAAATTGATAGCCCGATGCAGAAGAAGCAATGACCGTAACTTTTTTCGTAATAGTATTAATTCCTGCACCGTTAATAGTGAGCGTGGCATTTTTCAATGCTTCAAGTAGCGCACTGGATACATTAAATGAAAGCGTGAAATATCCATTGGCATCAGTCAAAGCACTAACAAATGCGCCATTGGTCGCTGTACCGCCAGACAATGACACTTGCGCATTCGCCAAAGGCTTCCCTTTAAAAATCACTTGACCAGACAATGTTCCGACCACTGCATCATTGACTGGTGCATCACTTAGTGTCTGACAGTCTTGGTCTAAGCAGTTAAGAACCACATTCAACACAATGCTCTTATTGGTATTTTTAGGATGGATCAAGAATGCCGAAACTGCAGACTGTCCATTTTTAGTGACCAAAACATAATATGTGCCTGCAGCCAATTTAGGCAGTTTAACGATGCCTTGAGCATTCGCAAGGTAACTTTGACCTTTAAAATGAGTCGCTGTCGGTAAACTGTTGATCGGTGGAAATAACTGTTCAGAATCATCTGCTGTGATTGTATTTGTTGCTATTTTCAGACTGCCTGATTGTACTTTTTGCCATTCTTCATCACTTAAAATCTGAATCGACGCAGCATTTAAAGCAAGATTATTCACATCTAATAAAGTCAGCTCTTCTACACTCTTTTGTACCATAGCATCGGCAACTGGCTCTGGCGGTACACTCCCTGTCTCCTCACGATCACTACCACCACATGCCGTTAAACCCAAGACACCCGTGACCATTATTATTTTTACAAAAGCGCTATTTTTCATCTGTTCTGCCCTCTGGCTGTTCCATTTTTAAAAATTGTTATCTCTACATTGAACTCTGCCAGCTCAAACATACTGGTGAATATTCCAGCAAAATAATAACCAATTTTCATTAAATGCGCAAATTTCGCATTTTAAGTCTTTATGGCTTTCGGTTCTTCTTGTATTTAAAATTAATGCAACTAGCTATACACGTAGCAAAAAAAACAGGCCGAAGCCTGTCCTTTCAGTATTTACAATCTATTTTAATCTTCTGGATATTCAAAACGATAACCAACGCCATACACGGCTTGAATCCACTCATGACGGTTGCCGGTTTCCGCTGCATCTGAAATCTTACGACGTAAATTTTTAATATGACTATCAATCACACGGTCAGCCACTTCAAAACTGTCTGGGTTGATATGATCCAGTAACTGCGCACGTGAATACACCTGCCCTACATGCTCTAAAAACAACTCTAGTAAACGAAACTCTGTTGGCGTTAAGCTCAACGCTTTTTGTTGATACCAAATGCGTTGCTGTGCTTTGTCCATACGGAATAAATCATTCACCTCTGGCTCTGCTTTACGTTCTAAACGACGTAATACTGCTTGCACACGTGCCACCAATTCTTTCGGACTAAACGGTTTGCAGACATAATCGTCAGCACCCATATTAAGCCCCAATACACGGTCAATTTCTTCAGTGCGTGCAGTCACCATAATAATCGGCAAATCAGACTGCTCACGGACTTTACGGCAAATGGTTAAGCCATCCATACGGGGCACCATCAGGTCTAAAATCATCAGACTCGGTTTACGTTGTGTGAAGCTGTCATAGGCTTCTTGCCCATCATGAAACATGCTGACTTCAAAGCCTGCAGCCTCTAGATAATCACGCACCAGCTGTGCAAGTTCCACTTCATCTTCAACCAACATGATATGTTTCATGCATGCTTCCTTTTAATATTTCATCTGTTTGGGAAATGTCAATTTGCAACGCAAACCGCCCAATGGAGAATGATCAAAACTCAACTCTCCACCCAATGCTCTAGCTATTTTTACGGATAACGCCAATCCTAATCCTGTACCACCAGTTGCACGCGTACGTGAATCATCCACACGATAGAAACGCTCACCTAAACGTGCCAACTGTTCATCAGTTAAACCAAATGGGCTGTCATCAACATACACGGTCCACTGGGTTTCATCTTGCTCAGTATGAACATGCACTTCACCACCAGCTTCCGTATAACGAATACTGTTACCCAATAAGTTGACCATAATCTGTTTAAAACGGTCTATATCTAATTGTAATGAAGTGCCATCGCCCGTTGCTGTAATTTTCAAATCGGCTTGTTCAAACTTCGGTTTAAAGCTTTCAACTTCCTGCACAACGACATCCCACGGATTAATCGTAGTGAGATAACAATTTAATTGCTGTGCATCAGCTTGCGCCAAATCAGCCAAATCTTTGGTCAATTTTTTCAGACTACTGACTTGATTCAGCATCGAAGTAAAATGCTCTGGCGTTGGCTTACGAATACCGTCCTGCATCGCCTCAATTTGAGCCTGTAACACGGCCAATGGCGTTTTCAATTCATGTGAAGTATCAGCCACCCATTGACGACGTGAGGTTTCATGCTGATCGAGAATTACGGCCAACTGATTCAATTCATTCGATAAATCACCAAGCTCATCATTACGGTTCACTGCAACTTGATGTTGATAATTGCCCTTGGTTAATTCACGTGTTCCCATTAACAAACGCTGAATCGGTTTTTTAAAGTATGTTGCCAATAACAATGCTGCGATCAAACTTGCAATAAACGTAAGCGCATAAACCAATAATAAATAACGTTTTTGCTTACTAAAGAAGTTAATACTGATCGCATCATCTTGATCGAGGACAGGTTTGAGCCCCAAATATCCCACGATTTGATTATTCACCATAATCGGACGATAAGAGATTTGTTCATCTGTCGGCTCACCCACAACAAATTGGCGATGTGCATCATATAAAGATAAACGCGAACTCAAGCCCAAGCGGTCAGGCATTTGGATAAATTGTTTCTTACCACCATTATTACTGTTACTTTGTGAGGATTGATCTGCATCTTTTTCATCCGTGTTCGACTCTTTTGGACGGAATACATTTTGGTTCGTACTTAAAGGAAATTTTAAACCTTCAAAGGGTTGGAACTCAGATGGTAAGTTTTGTTCCAGCCATTTCAGCTCTTCAATTTTTTGCTCTGCTGTTTGCTGTGGTGTTGCCAGCATCGATGCTGCATTTAAACTATGATCTTGGAAATAGCGCTGCTGCAATGCAATGTCATATTGACGACGTAGCCACCACCGAGAGAGACGATCATAGTCATCTGGCGCTGCCTGCCCTTCAATTTGCAGAATCTGTGCCTGAATCGCATTGCCCCAATCATGATAGACCGTATACACATCGGCTAAATTTTCAATGACATGGTCAAGCTTTTGCATCTCGACATCGGCCACATATTTGGTGAAATTACGCTGCATATTCCAATGCAAAACGCCAAGACTTACCGTTGTGATGACGAGCGTCGTCAACAGCACAGTCAGAAACAAGCGTAGGGCAATCGGGATACGACGTATTTTCAAAAGAGAGCTCTCATTTTTCTTCTATATTCATTATTGTAGCGAACACGCAACTAAAAAACTCTCCATTGTTTCTACATCTTTATTATTTAATCTTTAACCATCGGAAAAAGATCTAATCTGGTGGGGTAAAGACTATGAAACAAATGACCAAAATTGCTTTAATCGGTGCAAGCGTACTGAGCATGGGTGCATTAACTGCCTGTCAATCGACAACCGCACCAAAAGATAACGATCATGGCCGTATGATGAAACAACATCATGGTGATCACGACCGTCGTATGTCACCTGAGCAACGTGAACATTTTAAACAAATGCGTGCCGAGCAACGTCAAGTGTTTGCTGATATGCAAAAAGCCTGCGATGGCAAGGCTACAGGTTCAACAGTTCAAGTAAAAGCTGGCGATAAAAATATTGATGGTACATGTACCATGGTGTTCAAAGCAGACCGTCAAGACATGAAAAAAGCACGTGGTGAACACAAACCAATGCGCGGTGAACATCGTCCAATGCGTGGCGACATACGTGGTCAGATGCAACGCGATGAGCCACTGACTGATGCAAAACGTGCAGAGCTGACTAAACAGTTTGATCAGCGTTTAGCGGAACGCCAAGCCAAACAACAAGCGATTATGAAAGCATGCCAAGGCAAAACCGATGGCAGTGCGGTTGCGATTAAAGTTGGCGAACAGCAAATCAATGGTAAATGTGAAGTTCGCTTCCAACCTAAAGCTCCTGTTGCCCCGACGCCAGCACCAGTGAAATAATCCAAACTTAGATCGCAATATCATTGCGTAAAAAAGGCACTCCCATGAGTGCCTTTTTTATTGGACATATCTTTTTACGCTTTTTGACTATTTGTGTCATTCATTTTCATCTAAAAGCGTTTACACTCAATGCACTTAGCTTTTTCAAGGGATATTTCTTTGACTTTACAGTCACCAACAAATCACCCTGAAATGCTTGTACCCAATAAGAAGATGTTGCACGATTAGAACCATTCCAATACGTGTCATTGAAGACACGTTCAAATGTTATTTAGGATTACTAACGCTGGTAGAAACCAGTATTGAGGAAAACGATATGCCACAATACAAAGCGCCCTTACGTGATATGCAATTTGTTCTGCATGAACTTTTAAAAGCAGAAGATCACTATGCACAACTGCCTGCATTTTCTGACACCGTAAGTCGTGAGTTGGTTGACCAATATCTAGAAGCGGCTGCTGACTTCTGTGAAAATGAACTTTCTCCTCTTAACCAAGTCGGCGACCGTGAAGGTTGTACTTGGAATGATGGCGTTGTAACAACACCAACTGGTTTTAAAGAAGCGTATCAAAAATATATCGAACTCGGTTTCCCATCTCTATCTGCTGAAGAGCAATACGGCGGTCAAGGCTTACCGGTTTCTTTAGGCAACATCATTTCAGAAATGGTGGGTACTTCGAACTGGGCATGGGGTATGTACCCTGGTCTGTCTCACGGTGCTGTCCGCACATTAGAACATCACGGTTCTCAAGAACAAAAAGACACTTACCTGCCTAAACTTGTTTCAGGTGAATGGACAGGTACGATGTGCTTAACAGAATCTCATGCAGGTTCTGACTTAGGTATTATCCGTTCTAAAGCTGAACCACAAGCAGACGGTAGCTACGCAATCTCTGGCGAGAAAATCTTTATCTCTGCTGGTGAACACGACATGGCTGAAAATATCATCCATATCGTACTTGCTCGTCTTCCAGGTGCACCAAAAGGCACGAAAGGTATTTCATTATTCATCGTACCTAAATTCAATGTAAATGCTGATGGCTCAATTGGTGAGCGCAATGCGGTACGTTGTGGTTCGATTGAACACAAAATGGGTATCCATGGTAACGCGACTTGTGTCATCAACTTTGATAACGCAAAAGGCTTCTTGATTGGCCCTGAAAACCGCGGTCTAAACTGCATGTTCACATTCATGAACACTGCACGTATCGGTACTGCTGTACAAGGTCTTTCAGCTTCTGAAGGCGCTTTCCAAGGTGCACTTGCTTACGCAAAAGACCGTTTGGCAATGCGTTCACTTTCAGGCCCTAAAGCACCTGAAAAAGAAGCAGATCCAATTATCGTGCACCCTGCAGTACGCAACATGCTGCTTACGCAAAAATCATTTGCTGAAGCTGGTCGTGCTCTGGTTTACTTATTATCTTTCCATGCCGATATCGTGGAACAAGGTGCAACGGAAGAAGAACGTAAATTCTCTGACAACATTTTGTCTCTACTAACACCAATTGCTAAAGCATTCTTAACTGAAACAGGTTCTGAATCTGCAAAACACGGTGTTCAAGTATTTGGTGGCCACGGCTTCATTTCAGAACACGGTATGGAGCAAATCGTACGTGATACACGTATCTCTTGCTTGTACGAAGGTACGACTGAAATTCAAGCAATTGACTTGTTAGGCCGTAAAGTATTGGGTACTCAAGGTGCAATGTTGAAAGACTTCACCAAGATCATCCATAAATTTGTTGAAGCTAACAAAGACAACGCTGCCATGAAAGAATTTGTTGAGCCGCTTGCTGCGCTAAACAAAGAATGGGGCGACTTAACCATGCAGATTGGTATGAAAGCAATGCAAAACCCTGAAGAAGTAGGTGCTGCTGCAGTCGATTACCTTTACTTCTCTGGTTATGTAACGCTTGCTTATTTATGGGCTCGCATGGCCTTAGTTGCACAAGAAACTTTAGCTGCAGGAACAACAGATGTTGATTTCTACAATGCAAAAGTAACGACTGCTCGCTTCTACTTCAAGAAAATCTTACCGCGCGTTCGCTCTCATGTAGAAGTGATCGCAGGTGGCCTAGATCCTCTTATGGCATTGGATGCAGAACACTTTGCATTCTAATGTGAATATCTAAAACATATTCAAAAAATTGTACTCTTGAGTGCAGAAATAGAGAAAGGACGGTCATAGCATTGGCAGTCCTTTTTCTTTATAAATAGTCTCATAATTTTACTTTGGTCAATTTTCTCCACGCTTTATGTCGATACAAATTGCCCCAAGTCCACAGATTCAAACAATAAACAGGTGAACGAACATGCCAATTTATAATGCACCGCTTGCAGATATGAAATTCATCTTAAATGATGTTTTTAAAGCAGAACAATTCTGGCAAAACAACGAAAATCTTGCTCACGTTGATGCTGCAACTGCAGAAGCCATTCTTGAAGAAATGGCAAAATTTGCGCAAAACGTCACTCATCCTTTAAACCGCACAGGTGATGAAGAAGGCGCAACCTATAGCAATGGCAATGTCACGACTCCTGCTGGTTTCAAAGAAGCATTTAAACAATATGCAGAAGGCGGTTGGATTGGTCTAGGCGCAGATGAAGAATGGGGCGGTCAAGGCATGCCAAAAATGCTGACTGTTCTGTCTGACGAAATGCTGTTTGCAACCAACCCATCATTCATGCTCTACCCGCTTCTTTCTGTGGGTGCAGGCATGGCATTAAACAGCTATGCATCACAAGAGCAAAAAGAAACTTATTTGCCAAAAATGTATACAGGCGAATGGTCAGGCACGATGTGCTTAACTGAGCCGCATGCAGGTACAGACTTAGGCATTATTAAAACTAAAGCCGAACGTAATGAAGACGGTACTTATAACATTACTGGTACGAAAATCTTCATCACTGGCGGTGACCACGACCTTTCTGAAAATATCATCCACTTAGTTTTAGCGAAAACGCCTGATGCGCCTGCGGGCTCACGCGGAATTTCACTATTCATCGTACCTAAATTCTTGGTGAATGCAGATGGTTCATTGGGAGAGCGTAATGCTGTAGGCCCTGGTTCTATTGAACATAAAATGGGGATCAAAGCGTCTGCAACATGTGTGATGAACTTTGATGGCGCGAAAGGCTACCTGGTTGGTAAAGAAAATGAAGGCCTTGCAGCGATGTTCGTCATGATGAACTACGAACGTCTGTCTATGGGTATTCAAGGCCTAGGTGCTTCTGAATTTGCTTATCAAAATGCAGCGCAATATGCGACTGATCGTTTACAAGGTCGCAGCGCTTCTGGCGTTCAATCGCCTGCAAAACCTGCAGACAGCATCTTAGTTCATGGTGATGTACGTCGTATGTTACTGAACGCACGTGCCAACAATGAAGCGTCTCGTGCATTTGCGGTTTATGTGGGTCAACAACTGGACATTACCAAGTTCTCTACGGATCCAGAAGCAGTCAAAGCAGCCAATAACCGTGTTGCGCTGTTAACACCTATTGCGAAAGCGTATTTAACAGATACAGCTTTCCAAGCAACGCTAGATGCCCAAATGGTCTTCGGTGGTCACGGCTTTATTCGTGAATGGGGTATGGAACAATGTATCCGTGACCTCCGTATTGCACAGATTTACGAAGGGACCAACGGTGTTCAATCGCAAGACTTAATTGGTCGTAAAACCATTAAGTGCAATGGTGAATTCATTGCTGAATATATCCAAGAAATCCGCGATTTTGCCAATAACTTAGATGCCAGCTTGAACTACATCAAAGATGCAACCTTAGATGCAGCAGCTGAAGTTGAAGCTGTAACTCAATATGTACTGGAAGCTGCTCGTGAAAACATTGAGTTCCCGAACTCAGCAGCAGTTGATTACCTACATGCTGTAGGCCTACTCAGCTTTGCCTATATGTTTGCCCGCATTGCAGATGCAGCAAAAGACAAAGATGGCGAGTTCTACCAAAACAAACTTGCACTGACTCTTTACTTCACGCAGCGTATTTTACCTGAATTGGCATTACGCATTGCTAAAGTAAAAGCAGGTTCTGAAGTGATCATGAACTTCTCTGAAGATTACTTTACCAACCAAGCTTAATTAAATACACAAAATCAAAAATGCCCGATTTATCGGGCATTTTTTACTTATTACTCTTCATACATAACCAATGAATAGGATTCTTTAAGCAAAAATAATAAACGTACCAACTTATTCATAATCTTCCAATTCCATTCGATATGTAAAACAAGGATGGAACTGATCGTCTAGCATTGGAAATTTCGCCCAATGCGTTTTATCTTTATCTAATTTAAATCCGGCCTTCATTAAGACATTTTGTGATGCTAGATGTTCCTCAGCACAAAAAGATGAAACAACATTCGTGACATGATTCTGCTTTAAATACTTAATTCCTCCAATTAAAGCCTCAGTCATATAACCACAACCATGAAAATTCACCCCTAACCCAAAATGTATTTCTCCATGGTTTTCTTGATTGAAGAAATACAGTAAGCCCATCGCTAAATGCGTATTCTTATCACTAATCACCCATGCAAAATCAGGATTGTGTATCGACCAATAATGATCTGCCCACTTTTCTAAAACACTCTTAGTCTGTTGAATCGTTAAATGTGGCAACCGCTGCAGATAACGAGTTGCTTCTATATTCGAAAAATATGTATCAAATAATGAAATTTCATCTCCTAACTGATACTTTCTCAGGCATAAACGTTCAGTTTCAATCCTATTGGGCATGATTATTTAGCCTGTTATTTCATGGGATAAAATTTTTTGATCGACTCCGCCATTTCAGCATTCGACCTTTCCAAAGCTTTTGCCACATTCATCGCATCTATAGCGCTGCGATTTTGACTCACTTTAAATTTCCCGATCATCGACTGAATATCGATTTCAATTGCTACAATTTTTTCCAGTTGTTCCGCAATAAAATCATTCGGTGCATCACCCATTTTCCATGGCATGGGTTGGCTAGCTTCATGTTGCCGAGTCAACCGAGCCAGAAGCCCTCGTAAATATTTTTCATCTGCAACTTTACGTATCTTGCCTTTGACATGTACCACGCGGTAATTCCATGTCGGTACAACGCGATGATGCTCCTGTTTTCCTTCATACCAGCTTGGCGAAATATATGCATCATCGGCATGAAAAATCACATAGGCTTGTGCTGACTGATTTAGCAATTCAAACATTGGATTGGCCTTGGCAATATGACCGCGCAATATACCCAATTCGCCTGACTCAGCGTCATATTCTAGTGGTAAATGATTCACTTCCAACTCACCATTGGGTGCAGTCAGTATTACTGTCCCCAAAGCATACTTACGCATAAGATCAATCAGATCAGGGAGTTCATCATGTTTAAAATGCGTTGGTTGATACATCGTCGCTTCATTCTTATAGGACAAAATTTAAGCTTAAACTTAACATTAAAACCTTTATTGAACCTAAAAAATATTTTTGTCATATGCGCTTCATGTGCATGAAATTTGCTTGGTATTTAATGACTTGTTCTTCATTGAATATTCACGCAATTTACACAGGAGGAATATATATGACACATCGTGATCCCAAAGTAGAAAAAATCGAAGCCCTCCTCGACCGACTTGGCAATATTGCTGTAGAAGGTTTTCATTATCTTGCACTGTTTGTCATCGGCTGTATGATTTTATGGTCTGCGGGTCATACCATTTTTGAAATTATTACGGTTAAACAATTCGCCACGATTGACGATATTTTATTATTGTTTATTTACCTCGAACTCGGTGCCATGGTCGGAATTTACTTTAAGACCAACCATATGCCTGTACGCTTTTTAATTTATATTGCTATTACTGCCCTAACCCGCTTGCTCATTGCGGATATTCAACATGACCATAAAGCAGATATGGGCTTGGTCATTACTACAGGTTCGATCCTCATTCTTGCTGTGGCCATTTTGATTGTGCGCTATGCCTCTTGGACTTACCCTTCGGTTATTCGAGACAAGCATTCCGAAAAGCCTTTACCTGAAGGAAAAACCCCACGTCCGCAAGATGATGAATTGGCTTAAACACTAATTCGTTCCCTCTCCTTTTAGGAGACGAGTAGCACTGCTACGCAAGGGAGAGGTTATAAACCTTATCTATTTGGCACCAATACATAGCGACCATTTTCAAAAATCCAGTACATTCCATTGGGTGGTGCTGGTAAACCGATCCGTTTCCAATCACTGATAAAGGTATAGGTCGAACTCGAAATACTAGCGCTGGCAGGATCGCCATTGACCCAACTATAGCTCTGCGAATTTTGAGTAATCGTGGTCGGCGCGTTGTATTGAATACTAATGCCACTTTGTGGATACTGCGGATAAGGTCGATTTGGATATTGCGGATAAACCGGCGGGCGACTTGGATAATGAGGATAATGTTGAGGATAATTCGGCGCATGCTGCGGATAGCCAGGCCGATTCATCGACGGTGGGCGGTGTTGTGGTTTTGATGTATCCACACCTTGGTAGTTTGCCCATTTGTTTTCCGCAAAAGTACTGGCCGAAGCACTGATCAGCATCACACCTGCAATCGCATAGAATAATGTTGCTTTCACTCAAGCTCTCCTTCACGGTATATAGATTAAGTATAAAACCCATTTTAGGAGAAAAAATGAATAAAAATCCATCAAATGCAAGAATTTGTTAATTTTCCGACCAAGCTGATCGCACCTTCAAGCTAGCCTGTTTTTCATTGGATTATGCTAAGATTGATTTTATTTCGTAGTGGATCAAATGCTGTGTCTGAATTAAGTTTTGACCGACTTCATCAATTTTTTTCGAAAGTACCAAGTATCCAAGAAGCCTTAATCGACTCCTACGGCACCGATGGCAAAAATGCGTGGTGGTTCAAATTTCAAATTAATGTAGATCACCCTTTAGCATGGCAAACTGTTCAAGAATTGGGCCATGTATTGAACTATATTTCTAAAAATGAACGCTTACCGACTCAATTTTTACCTGTTTCTCCGCCACCATATATGAATGGCGAAGCAAAACAATTCTTGTCTTGGGTGATTCAATGTAACCACGCCGATTTTCCACCAGATGTCATCTGTGACTGGTTAGAAGCTCGTTTGCCACAACCGGTGGAAGATGCAGATAAATGGAAAATCAAAACGGATATTAAAGAATTAGATCAAATGTCAGATAAAGATTTAGATCAAATCGTTCCGCCGAATCCTGTACCGAAGAATTAAAACTGATTAAATTCCTCCTAACCTCCCTTTAAAAAAGAGAGGAAAGTCCCTCTTTTTAAAAGAGGGATTTGGGAGATTAAGACAATTCTAAAAAGTAGATATTCCGCTCCATTCCATAAAGCGATACAACACATATTTCAAGGTCGATTCATCTGCATATTTACTATAATCGACACTCATTTGTTTACCATCCAGATTTGACCAAGCCGTATTGAAGTACTGTGATGCATCTTTAAAAACTTGCGCATCTTTCACACCGATCACGCGTAAATCAGTTTCTAAATTATAATTTTTCAAGTTACGCGCCGTGAAATTGGCAGAACCTAAAATCATATCGGCTTGATAAGCAGTACGTTTTAAAATCATCTTGCTATGGCACTGCTCACCTTGGGTATTACACCAACGTACATCAATACCCGCCTCATGTAATTCGGATGCTACAGGTCGATTTGGAATGCCATTTTTGGTACGTCCAAAAGCATCCTTATTCGGATCGAGTAATACACGAACTTTCACGCCACGTTCATGCGCAGCAATGAGTGCCTTGATAATTTTACGTTCTGACAAGTAGAACATCGCAATATCAATTTCAGTTCCAGCTTTCTTCGCACTATCAATTAAGTCGAGTGTGGCATCATAAATGGCTTTTTCAGTCAGCACTTGAACCTGTGGCTGAGTTTTCGCGGCTTCAATATCTTTAATCACGACAAATGGTATATTGCCTTTCGACATCATGCCGACTGCTTGCTCGGTTTTTAACAGATCAATCGCGGTCATGCCTTTGACGGTTAAGGCCACATTGGAATGTCGTGAGCTACCATCATGAGGATTCATAGAGGTGACTAAGCCTTTCCACCCATCTACGGTATCCACCACCAAAGTTTTTCGGTGATTGGCTTTAAAGTTAAACAGATCCATATAACTTCGAATCGTCACTTTCTCGGTTCCCAATGGATTCGGTAACCAGCCTTGTTCAGGATTATTGCCAATATCTTGACAGCAGATATACCAAAAGCCTGACCATGCAGGATTGGATGCACGAAGCGGTACCAAATTGGTTTCGATTAACTCAATTCCACCTTGACGCAATTGACGATAATGTTCAGGTTGAATGCCGCCATATACCGAATTGACGGGGTCAGTAATCACAAAAATTTCCACTTGAGGAGATAGTCGACGCTTCAAAATCAGCGCATCGGTCAACTCCTGTGTTAATTGTTCATGTTTTAATTGAGAGTCACCAACTTGCGGATTAAAGAGAAACATATCCAACACAATGGTCGACTGTGCTTCCTCAATCATTTTCAGCATTTCTTTAAAAATGCGATGTTCCTGTTGCTGCTTTCCTTGCGCATCGATATAGGTTTCATCCACTAAAAAGTTCACTTCAGCATGGCTAAGTTTTCCCGTGTAGTTCAACCCTTCTGGGAGTGGCTTTAGCGTGTGATAAGTTGCCGATGCCAAATAACCTAAAACCAATAAACCAATGACCACGCCCACATAGCGACGACGTGACCAATTGAGCTTGTGATGTATTCGTTGAATGATGCGCATAAGAAAAAACCTAGTCTAATGCGCTCAGACTAGGTTTTATTCATTGATTTTTCAAGAGGATTTCTGTGACTTTACCTAGACTTACTTAGAGAAGTCTGTGCAAATTCAATTAGAAACCAAATTCAAGACCAACCGTAAAATTACGACCGACTTGTGGAATATTGGCAAGGAATGACGTATGAGAGTAAACATCTTCATTCAATAAATTATTGGCTTTGAAATAGACTCGATAATCATTTTGATCTTTCAATTGACCACTATAGGCCACACCCAAATTCACCATGTTGTAGCCATCTGTTTCACGCTCAAATGCAGTAATTTTGTCTTGTTTGAATACATGTGAATATTCTGCAAGACCTGACCAACCATCGGCAAAGTCAACATCGACCTTGGTTCCTAAGCGCCCTGCAGGCACACGTGGCGCATTTTCACCATCAATTTTGCCGCGAACATAATCACCAAAGACACTGAGTTTATACATGTCATTTACTGCATAACCCACTTGAGCTTCCGCGCCATAGAACTTGGCTTTGTCTTGGGTGTAATCAACTAAGCGGAAGTTTTCAAAATTATCTTTGGTTGCAGCATAAATGTAGTTGTCATACCAGTTGTGGTACACATGAACGTGATAATCCAACTGATCTTTTTCATAATGGAAACCTAATTCTAGATTATTAGATTTTTCAACATCTAGATTTTCATTTCCGCGTTCATAGGTATTGGTCGCAAAATGCTTACCATCTGCATAGAGCTCTTGCGCCAATGGCAAACGCTCTTGATGAGAACCCACCAAGGATAATTTATAATTGGGTGCAAACGCCCAGTTCACAGCACCTGAGTAGGAAATACCATAATCGTCATAATCTTTTTGTGCAGAATCGATCTGAATTTTCTGCTGATCGACACGGGCGCCCAGCTCGACATGAAAATCACCAAATTGTTTATGTTCTAAACCAAATACACTCCATTTTTGGGTTTTATTTGGGTTCATCAATGACTCTTCGCCACTGATATTGAGCTTTTGCTGATTGTATTGGGCGCCTATCACCCCTTCCCAATCCGCAATCGGGTTATGCACCAACTCTAAACGACCATCATAGCCCTGACTTTTAAAGGTGGTTGCCGCTGTATCACCTTCAATTTCATCATGTTGATAATCGGTATAACTTGCATGTGCACGGATTTTTTGGAAGCCCGCAAACGGATTCGCAAGTTCGGTACGGAAATCATAGCGTTCTGACTTTAAATCAACCCATGGGCCTGCGGCATCATGATCGTGATCATGCTCGTCATGGGCTGAATGATCATGCTCATCGGTATGCCCATGGTTGTCATGACCATCACAATGTAAATGGTCATCATGTGGATGACAGCTTTCATATTCATGACTATGTCCCGGCAAGCCATATTGGTCTTGACGGTTGCTATAAGAAAGTCCAGCAAAACCTCGATCATGAATCCATGACGCACCTACACTGACATTTTGCCCTTCTGCAAAGGTGTTGCCGACACGGCGTTCTTTTTCTAATTCGCCATCATGATCATGAAAATAATTGGGTGCAATATAGTCATTGGCTTTACGTTTCGAGCCTTCTACACGGATGGCAAATTGCTCACCTAAAGCAGCCGTCACACCGGCACTCGCCAATTTTTCATCACTGCCTGAGTTATAACGAACCCCAACTTGCCCTTCATAACCTTTATCAGGAATAGAGGTAGGAATCTTTTGATCCGTCACATTAACCAAACCGCCAACTGTGCCTGCCGCGTATAACAGCGTTGATGGCCCACGGATCACTTCAATTTGTTTTGCCAAAATCGGATCTACCGTAACCGCATGGTCAGGAGATAAGGTCGAAACATCAGCAGTCTCTGAGGCGTGTTCTAAAACTTTGACACGAGGGCCATCTTGACCACGCAGCACAGGACGACTTGAACCTGCACCAAACTGATTTGAATATACACCCGGCTGTCCGGCTAACGCATCACCAATTGTGACGCCACCTTGTGCAAGAGCTTTATGTTGAATGACATTATCGGCAACAGCAAAATCTGCCGCACTTTGGTTTAAAGGATGGACCTGAACATTAATAGCTTCGAGCTTTTGTACCTGTTGTTCTGGGTCATCGGCATAAAGGTTGGGTGCAATCACTGCAAAAATCGAAACAGTTATTAAATTCTTATGAAAAGACATGTTGGAGAGACTCAAATCAGGCTATTTTTGAATAATGTTATAATATAACATTTCATTCGTTTTGCAATAAAAAACATTCTAATTTGCCCAAATCATATACACTCACCGATACTACATTGTATTTATTCATATATTTATTTTAGTTCAATGCCTTTTACCATATCCCATGCTGTACTCGCACCGCCTATTTCCAAGTTAAGCGGAAACCGCCTGCCTATTGCAGCACTCGCAATTGGTAGCATGGTGCCAGATTTATTCCGTTTATTTACCAATGCTGACTATGCAGGTTCACATCAATGGTCGGGGTTAATTGTTCCAAACTTAATCCTTGGTTTGCTGTTTTGTATGCTGTGGTATGTGCTCTATCGCCCGATGTTATTTGCTTTTTTTGGTTTAAATAAGCCGCTGAATCTACAGAATTTCAATCAATGCTGTGGGTTTATGCTCAGTCTCATCCTCGCACTCATCATTGGAACTTCGACGCATATTGTTTGGGATGGCTTGACCCATGTTGACTTTCGTACCTTTGCATTTAAGGATCTATTGAGTCTACCGATTCAATTTTTCGGTCATTCATATCCCTTACATCGTGTGTTGCAAATTGGATTATCTGGCTTGGCACTCCCCGTTTTGGCATGGATGATTTATCGTCATCATCTTCATTATCGAAGTACAGTAAGCATCCCCACATCCATCAAAGTCTATGTATATGGTTTAGCGGCCCTGTCTTTAGCTGCGGGCATCGCAAGTTATTTTTATTTTGCTGACAGTATTTATTCTGATGCCTTTGTACACGACTTGTATGCCTATGTCGGCAAAGCCATTAATTATTTTTTCCGTGCATTTTTAGCCACGTTTAGCTTCGGTAGTCTGATATTTCTGATCTTAAGCAAGAGCACCAATATTTTTTCAACGTCATCGGCTTAAGCCCATCATTGACCGAAAATTTGCTGTAAATTTGGCAGTTTTAGCAATAAGTCCTTGTGACAAAACAGCCAAAAAGAGGCATAATCCCCTATTCGAATAAAAGCGGTGCGCTGTTTACGCATTCGCTGACCTTAACCCATATAGTTGGATTTCTAACGCTATGATGCGAACTCATTACTGCGGCTCACTTACTGAAGCCCAAATCGACCAAACCGTTACATTATGCGGTTGGGTTCACCGTCGCCGTGACCACGGTGGTGTAATCTTCCTTGACATGCGCGACCGTGATGGCCTTGTTCAAGTAGTGATTGACCCTGATACTCCTGAAGCTTTCGCGACTGCTGATAAATCACGTTCAGAATTCGTATTAAAAATTACAGGCCGTGTACGTCGTCGTTACGAAGGTACTGAAAACGCGAATATCGTGAGTGGTCAAATCGAAGTTTTAGGCAAAGAAATTGAAGTTCTTGCTGCGTCTGAAACTCCTCCATTCCCATTGAATGATGAAAATACCAATATTTCTGAAGAAGTACGTTTGAAATATCGTTTCCTCGATATTCGTCGTCCAGAAATGTTAGATCGTTTACGTTTCCGTTCTAAATTAACAAACCTTATTCGTAACTACTTCGAAGAAAATGGTTTCCTAGACGTTGAAACACCGATTTTGACTCGTGCGACTCCTGAAGGTGCGCGTGACTATTTAGTACCAAGTCGTGTTTCTAACGGTAGCTTCTACGCACTTCCACAATCTCCACAATTGTTCAAACAGTTGTTAATGGTTGGCGGTATCGATCGTTACTACCAAATTGCTAAATGTTTCCGTGATGAAGACTTACGTGCTGACCGTCAGCCTGAATTCACACAAATCGACGTTGAAACATCGTTCATGAGTGACGATGACATCATGGATTTAATGGAACGTTTAACGGTTAAGATGTTCAAAGAACTTCTAAACGTTGAATTCGACAAATTCCCTCGCCTGACTTATGCAGACGCAATACGTGACTATGCATCTGATAAACCTGACTTACGTATTCCTTTGAAATTGGTTGACGTTGCAGACATGATGCAAGACGTTGAGTTCAAAGTATTCGCAGGTCCTGCTAAAGATCCTAAAGGCCGTATTGTTGCGCTTCGCGTACCAGGTGCTGGCGCGCTTCCACGCAGCCAAATCGACGAATACACTAAATTCGTGGGTATCTATGGCGCGAAAGGTTTGGCTTACATCAAAGTCAACGAGCTTGAAAAAGGTATTGAAGGTCTTCAATCTCCAATCGTTAAATTCATCGAGCCTATCGTACTTGATCTATTGAAACGCGTTGGTGCTGAAAATGGCGACATTGTGTTCTTTGGTGCGGACAAAGCGAAAATCGTAAATGATGCGATGGGTGCTTTACGTATTAAAATCGGTCACGACATGAAACTTGCAACTTGCGAGTGGGCGCCACTTTGGGTTGTTGACTTCCCAATGTTCGAAGAAACTGATGACGGTAAATGGACGTCTGTTCACCACCCATTCACGCTGCCAAAATCAAGCGTTGAAGAAGTGAAGAACAACCCAGGTGCTGCACTTTCTGTTGCTTACGATATGGTATTGAACGGTACTGAAATCGGTGGTGGTTCACTTCGTATTTATAACCTAGAAATGCAAAAAGCGATCTTTGAAGCGCTTGGTATTTCTGAAGAAGAAGCAGAAGAGAAATTCAGCTTCTTGTTAAATGCGTTGAAATTCGGTGCGCCTCCTCACGGTGGTTTAGCATTCGGTCTTGACCGTTTAGTGATGTTGATGACTGGTGCATCTTCTATCCGTGACGTGATTGCATTCCCGAAAACTAAGACTGCGGAATGTCCTTTAACTCAAGCGCCTGCGCCAGTTGAAGCGAACCAATTACGTGACTTAGGTATTCGCTTACGTGAAAAACCAAAAGCTGAAGAATCTAAATAATCTTACATTTTAAGATTTAGATTTTAAGTTTCAAAAAACCCTGCGCTATGCAGGGTTTTTTATGTCAACCTACAAAAGGTGGTAGAAAACCTACAAAACATAAATTAAAGATTTGATTTACTTTGCTAATATCAAAACGCTTCAAGTACGTTATGATGTTGCACTACATCCTTTGAGCAATGGATAGCTCAATTTTCCACTTCCGATTATTTTGTTTTTAGATTCAGATCTTTTTGTACTTTTCACTGAATAAGTCCGGTCTCTTGGCAAAATTTATTTTATCCCATGCTGTCAATTTTGAGACCTTGTGATTCATGTACTTTCTATTCAAAATCATCGCGTTATTGCCACTTTGGCTGTTACAAAACTTCGCCTTGATGATCGCGTTTATTCTTAATCTATTTAATTCATCAATCAAACGTATCACTAGCATCAATATTCAACTGGCCTACCCAGATATGTCAACGACAGCGAAGAGACAGCTCGTCAGTCAAAGTATCCGCAGCCAATGCTTGACCTATATTGAATTTATTAAATGTTGGGGGATGCCACCAAGTTATAGCCTGAGCTTACTGAAAAACATTTATGGTGAAAATATCCTTACGGAAGCGCTTGCGAATAAAAAAGGTGTCATTGTTGTGGTTCCGCATTTTGGCTGTTGGGAACTACTCAATGCATGGCTGAACTTGTATACAGAACCGATGATTATGTATAAACCGAATAAAAATAAAGGGATCAATCGGTATCTGTTAGAAGCACGAGAGAAGTTCAATGCAACCTTAGTCCCGACAGATGAAACAGGGATCCGTGCCATTTTTAAACATTTAAAACAAGGCGGCCTAACGGTGATTTTACCAGACCATTTACCAAAGCCTTCAGGCGGCATTTATTCCAATTTTTTTGGGCAAAATACTTTATCGATCACACTTGTTTCAAAGCTTGCTGCAAAAACCCAATGCAATATCATCGGCTTAAGTTGTATCCGACAATCTAACCTACAGTACTTTGATGTGCATTGCCAAACCTTATCAGACGAGATTTTATCTAAAGACTTACAATCCTCTGTCGACGCATTGAACATCGCGATGCAAGACACCATTAACCAAGCACCAGAACAGTATATCTGGTCTTATAAACGCTTTCGGGTCTGCTTTGGCAATATCAATATGTACCGCAAATAAAGGTGATCTAAGAACTTCTCAACCTTTAGAGTTGTGTTCCACAGGCTTGGATTAATCTTATTGAATTGAGATCGATTATCGACAGTGGCATAATAGCCTCAATTTCCACTTTAAGTGATTCTCCTATGGCTATGCGTCCTGAAGTCCGTCGTCGTGCAATCGTGTTGATTGTTTTTTCTGTCGTACAATGGTTGTTCATGCGCTACATTTTAGCCAATGAATTATTCAACTTAACCACCTATAACCGAATCGTTTTATTCTGTGTCAGCAGCCTTGCAGGTGCATTATTAATCTTTGTCGGTTTGATTTATATGGTGTTGAAAGGTAATGCGGAAAAGGACTCTTAAAACACTCTAAAGTCTCTTTTATAAAATTAAATAGTTTAGAAATTTTATAAACTGTTAACTAAAAATTTGACCTACTTTATATTTACATGAAATTTTATTTAGAAATAAAGTAGGATATAATTTTATAAAAACAGAATAAATTATTCGTATTCAATTATTTATACTTACTTAAGAATATTTTCATAATTTTCTTTTTATATTTATTTATATATCTTTTTTTCTTACGTATTGTTAATTGTATTTGCTGTCTTTCTTTTTGCAAGTGACTATCTTTATCTACATCTAATATAGGAGGATGTTCAAAAAGATAAGATGCATAAAAATTTACTTGAGGGTATTCAACAATTAAGTCTGCCCATTGATCAGAGAGGTTCGGTGATTCATGATATTTAACTAAAACTTCTGCCATTGCTCTATCTATAACATAAGCATATGCGGACGCCATATTTTCAATAAAAAAAGGATGAATCTTCAATATATTGCGCCCAAATATTTTTTGCTCAATAAATCTACCATAGACATTTTTAGAACAACTGAGCTGAATACCACCTAAACTAAGAAAAAATGTAGATTTTAAGCTCAATTTTTTTATATGTGAATAAAACTCATCAAAATCAATCTCACTTAATAGTGAAATTGCATCATCTTCAAATACAAATGCCAATTTAGCATCTGTATCTAAAAAGTCTTGATAAGCTTTTAAATGAGAAAGTGTACAACCTAATTCACCTGGCGTTAAAGGTCTGGTTTTTCCTAATACCCCCAAATGAAAATACTCATCAACTGTTAATTTTTTACCAGCAACGCCAATTTTATTAAATGAACTTGAATTTCTAAATATTCTTTGCTGAAAAAAGCCCACTAGTCGTTCACTATTTTCTTTCTCAATAGAAATCACATATTTTTTCATGAACTGTTTCAAAATAAATGCTAAATTTATAGCTAAATCATATCATTTGTCTGTTTAATTATTCAATTGTTCGAGAATCTTAATTAAAAATAGAGTTATATATGCGGTTTATTGTAAAAAAATGGTTTTCATTTCTACAAAAAAAAAGAGAGTTAAAATTTAACTCTAGATGGTATCTCCGCTTTGGCAAACTACACCAGCCTTTTAAACCACAGCAAATTCCATCCTTACATGAAATTCATGCACCAGAAGGGCACGTTTATGCCGATCCATTTATCGTAGAAGAAAATGGACGTACATATATTTTTATTGAAGAAATTTCACCTGAGCATCCTGTTGGTTATTTATCTGTCATGGAAGTTTTTCAGGATGGTCAATACAGTCCACCTATTCCAATTATTCAATGTTCTTATCATCTCTCTTATCCCTGTGTATTCAAACACGAAGATACGTGGTATATGATTCCTGAAAGTGCAGCCAATAAAAGTATCGAGTTATGGAAATGTACAAATTTTCCATTTTCATGGGAATTTGATCGCATATTAGTAAATGATGTAAACGCTGCGGATACTACCCCTTATTATCAAAATGGAATGTGGTATCTATTTACTGCAATCAAAAATAAATATTCAAAAAAGTATGGCAATGAACTCCATATTTTTTATAGTGACCATCTACTGAGCAGCGATTGGAAATCACATCCCCAAAACCCTGTTAAAAAAGGAATTGTGCAATATCGCCCAGGGGGTCACTTGACCACAATTAATGATAAGTTAGTCCGTCCATCACAGGATTCTCTCAAGCGCTATGGTGGGAGTTTAGACCTCAACGAGATTACCAAACTTTCCCCAGAGCACTATGAAGAAAAATTTTGGATAAAATTAGATAGTGAATGGCATCCAAATGATAATGGCTGTCATACCTTTAATATTTTTAACCAGCATATGGTGATAGACGCAATTCGTGAAACGCCTAAAGATTTGTAACTTAGTTTCGATACAGATTTTCAGTTTGTGCCAACATTGACTCAAATTTTAGGTTCTGTTCTGCTTTTATAAATGCTTTCTCAAATAGAGGAAGCATTTGTGCTTTTGGTTTTAACGCGATAGAAATTAAACTCGCCATCTGTTCAACAGAGTCCGGTTCACATATAAACTGCTCATCAATAAAGTCGGCAACCATTCCCACATTAGAAGATAACACCGGTGTATGACTCAATAATGCTTCGGCCAGTGTAATCGGCCCCCCTTCTTTCAAAGAAGAAATCACTAAACAGTCTGCTTGCGTTAATAGCTTTGGAATGTCTGAACGAAAACCCAGTAATTTCACGCGGTCATTTAAATTAAGCTGAGCAATTTGAGTTTTTAAAACTTGATATTGAGTTCCGTCCCCCACTATCCATAGTTCGCTATTGATGTTTCTCCATGCTTCAATCAGGATATGAAACCCTTTGACCTTTTCTAAACGTCCAATCGCTAAAGCAATAATAGGCTTATTTTTCTTTATAACTATATCTTTGACTGGGCTAAGGAGTTGATTCCCGCCATTCCAAATCACTTGAACCGACTGTGAAGCAGGAAACTCCTCTTTAATTTTTCCACTTACAGCAATGATCTGATCAAAGGCCATAAAAGGTTTTAAATTGCTCTTCATACCATGCACGGTCACAATTTTTTTACATGAAAATTGCTTCAGCCAAGGGGCTAAAATGCTTGCTGCTTTACTTGCCTGCACATGCAAAATATCGGGTTGCAGCTGTTTTATTTTTTTAACTAACTCATAAATAAGAAATGGATTCCATCGGCTTCTTGAAAAATCAACAGCGTGCAATGTGATATTCGAACTGAGCTTTTGCTGATAAGATTGATCTGCAATTAAATGAACTTCATGATGTTGTGCTAATCCATGACATAAATCCAGGGTATGTTTTTCAAGCCCCCCCATACCACCACTTGTTGCCATAACTTGTACAATTTTCATGGTTACCCCGACTACATAGTTTTTCGTATTAACTGTTTAAGACGCTCTGCACGACGACGAATTTTCTTATGCATCAATACTCTAGACCAGTAAGATAATGGAATAATTTCTTTGCTCTTGAATGTGGATTTCACATCAATACACTTTAATCGAATGCCTTCATGATGGTGTTGGACAACTAAATTACCCGAATTTAAGTCAAACAGAGGAATATTATATTGAATCAGCCAATCGGTTAATTGATCTATCGATTGAGATACGCCATCTATATTTAAAGGCATTTTATGCTTTAAATAATGATGTAGGCTCAAAGAAATTTCCCCGTGTTCATCTCGAATTAATTCACAACTTAAAATCAGTTGATCTTCAATAACCTCCAGTTTTAAACACGCTGCAATAAATCTATTTAATTCTTTCTGATCAATGCGAGCTTGTAAACGTTGATAAGCGCACCATTCAATATAATTTTCATTAAACCGATAAAACTGAGTACTTAAAAAACGCTGTAGCTTTTGACGCCAATTTTTAATTTGACGGCGTTCTTTAGGCAAATCTATTTTCAAACATATCTTGGGGTCAGATGGAGAAACGACACAATAACGATTTGCACCTTCGCCCAGATAATGTGCAGATTCCAACTCAGCAATTGAAAACATGTGCCTTCCATTCATAGTCTTCAGTATAAGGCTGCTTAAAAATTGTCTCTAACATAAACTTTGTTACGCGTTTAGAGTTATAACTAGAATGTGTCCGGCTCCAACCTGCTTTTGCAACTTCTTGAGCTTCTGCCGGATGATGTGCAAAATAATTGATTTGATCTGCCAATTCATCAACATGACTAAAGTAGACCACTTCTTTATCCGAAAATAAAGTTTCAAATCCTGGAATACGAGGTGTAAAGGTCAACAGACCATTACCTGTAAGTTGCGTGATACGGTCTGAAGTATATAAGTCTAATGAATTAGCCCGTGAATAATTTAATCCCATACGAGACTGACTGAGGACTTTAAAATAGCCCGCCCCAAAAACCTTTGGATCTTGGTCAAATCCACAATAACGCGCCGGAATATGTTTAATTTTCGCTTGCAAACTACGGATAAACTTGGTTCGCTCTTGATCAGATGATGAACCGCAGAATACCAGTTCATTTTCAAATTCATTTTTTTCAAAATTTTTTAGGCTATCGATAGTATCTAGACTCATATTTGGCATATAAGCCACCGTATTTCCATGACCCAACGTTTTGAGGAGTTCACCACTTGTTGTCACAAAAATAGTATCTAAATATGGCGACCATTCTTTAATAAAATTCGCTTTCTTATCCACACAAATCCAGTCTACATACCAAAATGCAATTTTAGTTTGTGGATAAACTGATTTGATTGTTTTTAATGTTTCACTGCTTAATAAAGAAGAATGTCCAATTAAAATTAAATCCGGCTCAAAGTTTTCAACAATTTTTATAACTTCTTCATTCGCCCACTTTTTGCCAACTTTTTTCGTTCTCCATACTGTTCCATAGTACGCCATATCATGAAAAGAGAAATCATAAACATGATGACCATTTAAAACCAAACCTGCCGAGATTTTTCGATCAGTATTGTAGAATTCTGCACCTGACTTTTTAAACGCAAAGTTATTAATATGTAATATTTTCATAAATTAACTCAGTAATGATCTACCTGCATCGAACAACAGATTTCTAAAACTTATCAGCAATAAAAAAACCTAGACTATCTTACAAAAAAAACTTTCAAACTTTAATAAAAATTTATGTGTATTTTTCCTGCAGCCTAAACAGTAAAATTTTAATTTTATTGATTTTTATATTTAATTATGAATCATCTCATTTCACTCTCATCTAACTCTTGATAAGAAACATACGCATCCCAATCAAAAACGGTGACATTTTGATTGTCTTCGATATTCGCCAACGATTTTTTAGGATCTAATAATGGTGTTTTCACCCCCAATAAATCTGCATAAATATGCATATAATCATAGGCACTCACAGTCTTGTTATAGTGGTTTTTTGCCTGTGCATCGCTACGTAATACAAAAAACGGAACTTGATAATTATCTTTATAATCATTATCAATGTGATATGAATCTTCATCTACGGTCATACCATGATCTGAAAAATAGGTCACACTGAAACTACGCTGATCAGCCTTCAAAGTGGTATATATCTGTTCTATAAAGTGATCCAACTTATTGATAGAAGATAAATAACAATTAATCGTTTCAGGTTTATTCGCATACATACGTGGTGCATTAAACAGACGTTCACAAGCATCCGGATGTGAGCCCATCATATGAATAAAAATTACATTTTTTTGATTGGCATATTTTTTTAACTGGGCCTGTAATATTTCGACCATTTTGTCGTCATCAATATTACTCGACATATAGTTACCACTTTTCAGGAAGAACTGATGATCGGCATGAATGGCAATTTTAGAAATCGCCGTATCATTTTTCCCCATAAATCCCTGATTTGAAATCCAAATGGTGTTATAGCCCGCTTGTTTTGCTAGCGTCACAACATTTTTTGCAATCTGCGGTTCACGATTTTGATCAACCAGAGTCAGCGTTCGAGTCAGACTAGTTACTGTATTCGGTGCAGTTGAGATGTAATGATCTACAACATCCAGTGGCATCTCATTTAAAAAAGGTGTGGTATCGTCTTTCGAACCGTAGAGTGATAAATGATCTCGCTGAACACTCTCACCAATGATAATCACTTGATTGTCATAGCTAGCATTCACCTGCTGAATTTCCCAATCGATATCTTGCAAATTATCTTCAAGGAGTTTGGCCTCTTCTTGTTTATATTTAACCGTCGCCATTGCAGTTTGAATACCAAACACACTAACGCCGTTAGCAATAAAGATAAGTGTCAAAATCAGCTTGGGATAATTTCCCTGATTAGATTGATTAAAAAATAAAATATAAAAACAAAGGCTTAAGAAAATAACAAAGGCAAAAACAATATATTTAGGATCGACTACAGATAAAAACTCAAAGGCTTCATTGGTATTACTTTGAAACATCGATGCCACGATTCCCAAAGACATATGCCCTTGTAAGAACCCTGTCCCACTTGCAATATACAGGCTAATGACAAAAAATAGCGCAAGGAAAATGTACTTAAAAATAGAACTATGTAGTTGTTTTACTGCAATGAAAAAAAACGTACTCGAAAGAACCAAAACAAAGAATAAAGGAGCATCTTTGATTTCAGATAAATAGTCCCAAAAACCTAAGCCAACGCAAAACCCAATCGAAAGCAAAAGCGGAAACAAATAGGTTTTTAGCATGACCTGACAACCCTTTAATATTATTCAAACATTGTCTAGTTAGACTGAAATGTTGGTAGAAATTTTTCGTCGGGTATTATCTATACTTTAGGGACCGAGTACAATCTTTTTGGCGATACGGTCAGTTTCTTTAAATTCGCTAGCGAGATTCAAGTCAGTTAAAGTCGTCTGTAATGACACCAAACCTTGTCTTAAAATTTCATCTACAGACTTGGTAATCCGGTCTTCCTTCAAGCGATCCACTTCTATCACCCCGACTTTACAACCCGCGGTGAGAGCCTCGTAAATCATTGAAACACTATCTTCAGTTACCCAAACCGCTTCGGCTTTTTGCATTTCTTCGAAAATCCAACCTTGCGGAGTGACTTCAACTGGGAAAATCTGTACTTTTTCAATATTCTTTAACTGTTTTAATTCTGCTAAAAACGCTTTCGGGGTGCGCCGTGAAGTGGTCAAAATGATTTGTGAATTTGGATTGTGCTCGACTATCTGTTCAATCGCTTGGAGCACTTTAGCTGCATTCCACTGATGGTGTTTTGACGCCCCCCCCAAAGCGATCAAGATTCGACCATGCTGATGCCGTTCTTCATTTACAATAGGATTTAACGCACCTTGTGTCGTTAGTACTTTATTAGATGCCTGAATACCATCGTGCTGTGGAATCACCGCATAATCAAACCATGCAAACGGCAAGCTTGGCTTCATTAAAATAATGGTTTTGGCTTTGTTATACACTTTGCCCAACAGCCATACTCGAAAATGTGTATGGCTGCCGACGCCAAAAATATAAGTTGGCTCGTGTTCTACGGCATGAAGCTGATGGCTAAATAGCGCAGAAATAAGTGTCACTATAGGCAAATCATCAATTGAAATTTCTTGAAATGTGACTGCTTCCTGAGATTGGCGCTGCATGGCTTTAAATAAACCCAAAGCTTGTGAGCGATGTCCTGCTTTACCATCACTGACATAAACAATATGCATAGTCACTTTCCCAAAAATTCAATGTCTTCAAGCCAATAAAAAAGGCGAAACTTAGTTTCGCCTTTTCATCTTAACCGATCAGCTTATTTTACGTAAGTTAACCAGTGCGCATATTTAGGGTCTTTACCCTGAACCGCATTAAAGAATGCAGTTTGGATTTGCTCAGTGATTGGACCACGACAACCTTCACCAATTTGACGGTCATCATATTCACGGATTGGCGTCACTTCAGCAGCAGTACCTGTAAAGAATGCTTCATCAGCGATATAGAATTCGTCACGTGTAATACGACGTTCAACCACTTCAAAACCAAGGTCTTTCGCAATCGTAATAATGGTTTGACGGGTAATACCATCAAGTGCACCACCCGCGATGTCAGGAGTATGAATCACGCCATCACGAACTAAGAATACGTTTTCGCCTGAACCTTGACATACATAACCTTGTGGGTCGAGTAACATTGCTTCGTCATAGCCAGCATGTGCCACTTCTTGGTGTGCAAGAATTGACAAAGTATAGTTACCAGATGCTTTTGCTTTACACATGGTCACGTTTGGATGATGGTGCGTAAATGAAGACGTTTTAACACGAATACCCTTCGCCATCGCTTCATCACCAAGGTAAGCACCCCAACTCCATGCAGCAACAACGGCATGAATGGTATTGTCAGTTGCTGCGATACCTAACTTTTCTGAACCAATAAAAATAATTGGACGTAGGTAGCAAGAAGCCAATTTGTTTTCACGAACCACATCAATTTGAGCTTGTTCTAATGCTGCATGATCAAATGGGACTTTCATTTGATAAATTTTTGCAGAATTTAATAAACGCTTAGTGTGTTCTTTTAAACGGAAAATAGCCGTTCCATTCGGAGTTTCATAAGCACGGACGCCTTCAAACACACCCATGCTGTAATGCAATGTATGTGTTAATACGTGAGTTTTCGCCTCACGCCAGTCAACTAATTGTCCATCTTGCCAAATAAAACCATCACGATCAGCCAAGTTCATGGCACACACTCCAAATTTTTATACACAGTCATTTTTATCCAATGCAAACGTTGCAGTTGGATCAATTAATCTTTGCCATAGCTTGCAAACGACCACTCGGGTATCGTGCCAATCGTCAGCTGAAACTTGCATGGATTGATTCGCAAGCGCTAAACGGTGGCTCTCGGCTCGTTCACGGAGATAAGCTTGAATCAATGCTGTCGCATCGGCGCTGGATAAGCAATCCGTTCTTGCGGCATCCTCAAGGATTCGTACGTTGTCAGAGTAATGGGCGAGATCGGGATTCGACCCACTCCATGCTAATACTGCATACTGTGCCATAAATTCGATGTCAACGATACCACCTGCATCTTGTTTTAAATGAAAAATTCCATCTTTTTGCTGCTCTTTAGAAGAACCTAGATGGTCTTTCATTTTTTGGCGCATTTTTAGCACTTCTGCACGAACATTGTTCTCATCGCGTGGCTGAGTCAAAATATTGCAGCGCAAGTTTTCAATTTCAATCCGTAAACTGTGTTCACCTGCAATCGTTCTGGCACGTACTAAAGCTTGATGCTCCCAGACCCAAGCATTTTTATGTTGATATTGCTCAAAGGCTTTTAAGCTGGTCACCAATAAACCCGCCTCTCCCGAAGGTCGTAAACGTGTATCCACCTCATACACTCGACCATCTAGGGTTTGCGTGGTCATTAAGGACATAAATTTTTGTGCCACCCGCATGGCAAATTCAAAGCCACTAATTGGTTTCTGTCCATCGGTATCGGCTTGTTCGTCCATATAGTGAATAAACACCAAATCCAAGTCCGAACCATAACCCAGCTCAATGCCACCCACCTTGCCATAGCCAATTACCGCGAAAGCCGTGTGATCAATCGAACAACGCTGCCCTTCTGCATCAATTGGATAGCCATGTTTTTTGGCAACAATTTGATATGCCAAATGCAAGGTTGCATTCACAGACACTTCAGCAATATCGGTCAATGCATCCGATACTTTCATCAATGGGCTTTCAGCCAAAACATCACTAGCAGCTACTGCTAAGACATTGGATTTTTTAAATAATCGAAGAACACGCATCTGATCTTCAACTTGATCAATTTCAATTCGAAGCAGTTGTTGACGTAGAGAGTCTTCTAAATCTTTACGCTTTGGCAGCTCAAAATCCATCGATAAAAACTCATCCAACAGCACGGGATAATGCGTCAATTCTTCGCAGATCCACGGACTCACTGTTGCCATTTTCACTAATCGTTGTAATGCCCCTTTGCTCTCAATCAGCATCACCAAATAGACCGTACGGCGCAGCACCGACTCCACCAGAGGCATGAGACGTAGTAAAGCCACCTGAGGTTTATCTGACTGTAATATCGCTTCAATGAGATGTGGCCAAAAAGTTTTTAAACGCTGTACTGCTTTGGCAGGTAATTTTTTCAGCGCATGCCCATACCAAAATTCGTGAATTAAATTTTTGGCATCATCATCTAAAACATCATTTAACTGTGCTTCTAAATGACTAAAGCTTTCCAATAACGGATCGGGTTCTTTTTCTTTAATAAGATGTTCAAACTGGTAAATGACTTTGGCACGTTTCTGATTGAGCACATTCAAAAAGTCATCCCAAGATGCAAAACCTAAAGTATCTAAAATGCGCTGGCGGGGTTCAGGCTCATGGGGCAACGATTGGGTTTGCTGATCATTTAGCGCTTGTATCGCATGTTCAATACGACGTAAAAATAAATACGCATCTTCTAAATCAGCAACCGCGGTATTTTCTAATAATCCAACTTCACCTAAATGATGCAGACTCACTAAACATTGACGGTCTTGCAACTCGAGTTTTGAACCGCCATAGATGAGCTGAAAGACTTGAACAATAAACTCAACTTCACGAATTCCGCCTGCACCGAGTTTAATATCATCTTCGATATTACGACGTAGCACTTCACGTTCGATCATGGCCTTCATTTCACGCATGGCTTCGAAAGCGGTGTAATCGACATATTTACGGAAGACGAAAGGTCGGGTCATTTCCAGTAACTCGGCGCCTTCTTTACCGCCCGTGACGATACGTGCCTTAATCCAGGCATAGCGCTCCCATTCGCGTCCATGCTGGCTTAAATATTTTTCTAATGCCGCATGACTGATTGCCAAGGCAGAACCATCACCCCATGGGCGAAGGCGCATATCTACACGGAAGACAAAACCATCTGCGGTAATATGGTCAAGCAGGTAAATTAATTTTTGTCCCCACAAAATACAGAACTGCTGTACATCAATACATTTTCGACCATTGGTTTCGCCCTGTTCATCAAAGGCAAAAATAAGATCAATATCACTTGAAAGATTAAGTTCCTGTGCACCAAGTTTTCCCATGGCAACCACAATTAGGTCTTGAACTTCCCCCTTATAGCCTAGCGGTTCGCCATATTTCGCAATCAACGGATTCCGCGCAAAATCTTTTGCCGCACAGATGGACGCATCGGCAAAGTCTGAAAGCTCTCGCGTTAAGGTGACGACATCGGTGAGTTGATTGGCATCTTGCCAAATCCAACGAAACATCAGACGTGCGCGCAGCACACGAATTGCACGCATCCAACTATTTTCATCTTGGATATCGGCAAGGCTGCTTACGACAAAATGTTGAATTTGTGCTGTACTGAGCGAGGTTTGAAACTGATCAATTGCATAGTCTTGTTCTAAACTGGCCTGATGGATTCCGAGCACCTGTTCAGCATATTGACTGGCACGTAATGTTTTCTGCAATTGCTCCGTATTCATTTCACAAACCCTAGCGTGATTTTTTTCTAGTTATAACAGTTGATAACGCTTAGGGAAAAGTATTTTTAGGCTTTTATACCAATAGATGCGCATTAAAGTTCACTTAAGGTCGCATCTTTCTATGCACTGCTGCTCTCGGTACTTAGGGTTTGATGCAGGCTCGTCGCCTGTGGCAACCAGACTTTAAATTGTGTGCCTTCACCTTCTTTCGAATTCACCACAATTTCACCCTGATTTAAGTCCACAAAACGTTTACAAAGGACTAAACCCAACCCCGTACCACGTTCTCCTGCCGTACCTTTAATACTAACCGTCAGTTTTTGCTGAAATAAATCATCAATCTGAGCTTGGGTCATCCCCAATCCAGTATCTTGAATAGTGAATACAACCCGTTCTCCATCTCGATCGGCTGAAATCGTCACCACACCTCTACCATCGGTATGGGTAAATTTCAATGCGTTTGACACCAAGTTTTGCATCACTGATGTGATCATATTGATATCTGCATTGACTTTAATGCCTTCAGGCACGGCATTGATCAGTCGAATATTTTTCTTCACAGCCAAGCTATTTAAGACATCACTGACGATTTTTGCAGACTGATGTAAATCAAAATTAATCGGGTGATAAACAAAGCGACCACCTTCTGCCATAGCCCAGTTTAATAAGCTTTCTAAAAGGTTATACGTCGACTGTGTGGTGTCATACAAATAGTCTGCAATATTTTGCACACTCGAATCATCTAAGGTATTGCGTTCCTGCGCCAAAACTTCAGAAAAACCTAATAGACCATGAAAAGGTGCTCTTAAATCATGCGCAATAATTTGGAAAAATTTAGTCTTACTAAAATTCAGTGCCGACTGCTGTTCATAGGCTTCTTTTAATTCGGCATTTTCAACACGAAGTTGAATAATATTGACTAGACTTTGTACAAATTCTTCAACGATCTTTAATTGTTTGGCTTCAAATGCAGTGACTTGATCATCGAATAAAATCACTTTACCGATAGATTCTTGATCATATTTTAAATCGAAAGCGACTAAACGCTGATGCCCTAATCCAAGTTCTTGCATATAGTCGGAATAAGCTTGGTAATTTTCAGCGTCTCGGTCTATACGAGAATGTTCAGCAAAAAACTGATCTAGACGATCATCATCAGCTTCGGCCATAAAGGCCTTAAATATGTGCTCTGACGCATACCATATATAAGGTTCATTTTTAAATGCGAGGACAGCATTATCGACTTGCACAATACCACGCGCGAACTTTAAAAATTCTGCAATGCGGTTGTCGTCGGTATAAACCCCCATCAATAAAGACAAACGACAGGCAGTTAATAATTCGGTTTGTGTACCAATATCCAGTAAACGTAAAGCCATCCCGTTGCTCTCCTCAGGGTTTATCTTAAAGATAAAAACCAACTGTTATGTTCAAGATTAATAGCAAAAATAGCCCAAACACTCAATAACAAAACCCAACAAAAAGACAAACATCATTTACGAATGCGCTATTTAATCGAACTTTCATCCAATTAGAAAATAAAAATATCTATAAAGAACATCATATTAAATGCAATACAAAAATTAAAACAATAAAATTAGAAACTTAAATTAATTTAAATTTTATTGACTGTTTATTTTAAATCGTACTTTTCGCGTTTTATTCAAACTAAAAACATGACCAAAAGAAATATTCATTTACATAAGACCTAAAAAACTGGGTTTAATTTTCTTTAAATACATCACAAAAAATAGTGAGTTTTATGACTATTCTAGGACCAGATTACTCATCAGGATGCTCGTTTCAGTCAGCTACACTAAATGAATCTATTTTTAAGTTTTTCTATTAGACTAATTTATTAGTTTTTATCAGTTGTGTGTGTCATTTGAGCGTTAAACCATACCTGCTCGCTTTTACTTTATTAAACTGAGCTAAACATTCGTTTCATGCTTCTACTGCACATGAACTCATTCACCCAAATGACTGAAGCTGAAAAAGTGCCATGCCTTATTCATCAGATATATAAGTTATCGCATAAACATTCCACGAGCGTTCAAAGTCAAACGGAGCATCAAACTCACGTCGTTCTTTAATAAAGTCCCCAATCCTGACTAATTTTCGAACTTCCGCACCAAATCTACACCTAAAAGTTAAGGCATTCGGTTTGACCTATCAAACGCTTTGCTTTACAACTAAAACTTGAACGAGCCATAAAGAACAGATCAGCCCCCAAAAAATGATATAAATTTAATTGTTCAATAGCTTTAAGCTATGAATAACAAGCTTTCAATATTTCCCTTCTCGGTTTTGCGCTAAAATTGGGCGTCAAACTGCACTTCTTTTGTATCATTTTTCTACGAAATGACCACATCACAGGATCTTGCGTTGACTGAAAAGCAATGAACCCCGATACTTTCATAGTTTTATTTAAGCAAATCGGTTCATAGAGGCGAGCCACAAGCTCGGACCTCAAAGACACAATCTAAAGCAAGGGGCTATATATGGCTGGTGGAAAGTCAACTATCATCTACACACTGACCGACGAGGCGCCATTATTGGCGACTTACTCTCTGCTGCCGATCATTGAAACCTTTACTAAACCTGCTGGCGTTGAAATCGTTAAACGCGATATCTCAGTTGCAGCACGTGTACTCGCTGAATTTTCAGACTACCTAAGCGAAGAACAAAAGGTGCCAAATAACTTGGCAGAGCTTGGACAATTAACCCAAGATCCAAGCACAAACATTATCAAACTTCCGAACATCAGTGCTTCAGTTGGCCAATTAACTGCTTGCATTAAAGAATTACAGTCTAAAGGTTTTGCAGTTCCGAACTACCCAGAAAACCCAGCGACTGAGGAAGAAAAAGAAATCAAGGCGCGTTATAGCAAATGCCTAGGTTCTGCTGTAAACCCTGTACTTCGTGAAGGTAACTCTGACCGTCGTGCGCCTACTGCAGTAAAAAATTACGCGAAGAAACATCCGCACTCTATGAGCGAATGGAAACAGTGGTCACAAACTCACGTTTCTCACATGGACGAAGGTGACTTCTACCACGGCGAAAAGTCTATGACTTTAGACCGCGCTCGCAATGTAAAAATGGAATTGATCACGAAGTCTGGTGAAACTGTTGTTCTTAAGCCAAAAGTTGCGCTTCAAGAAGGCGAAATCATCGACTCAATGTTCATGAGCAAAAAAGCACTTTGCGACTTCTATGAAAAAGAATTAGATGATTGTAAAGAAGCAGGCATTTTGTTCTCTCTACACGTAAAAGCGACCATGATGAAGGTGTCTCACCCAATCGTTTTCGGTCACTGTGTGAAGATTTACTACAAAGATGCATTCGAAAAACACGGCAAATTGTTTGATGAGTTAGGTATTAACATCAACAACGGTATGTCTGGTCTTTACGAAAAAATTGAAACTCTTCCGACTTCTCTTCGTGAAGAAATCATTGCTGACTTACATGCTTGCCAAGAACACCGTCCTGCACTTGCAATGGTTGATTCTGCAAAAGGCATCACTAACTTCCACTCACCTAATGACGTAATTGTAGATGCATCTATGCCTGCAATGATCCGTGGTGGCGGTAAAATGTGGGGTGCTGACGGCAAACAGTACGACTGTAAAGCTGTAATGCCTGAATCTACTTTCGCGCGTATCTACCAAGAAATGATCAATTTCTGTAAATGGAATGGTAACTTTGACCCACGCACTATGGGTACAGTTCCTAACGTTGGTCTGATGGCGCAAAAAGCGGAAGAATACGGTTCACACGACAAGACTTTCGAAATTCCTGAAGCTGGTGTTGCCAACATCACGGATCTGGAAACTGGTGAAGTGTTGATGTCACAAAACGTGGAAGAAGGCGATATCTGGCGTATGTGCCAAGTGAAAGACGCTCCAATCCGTGACTGGGTGAAACTTGCTGTGACTCGTGCACGCAACTCAGGAATGCCTGCGATCTTCTGGCTTGACCCGTACCGTCCACACGAAAACGAACTCATCAAGAAAGTTCAAACTTACTTGAAAGAGCACGACACTACTGGTTTAGACATTCAAATCATGTCTCAAGTACGTGCTATGCGTTATACACTTGAACGTGTTGCTCGTGGCCTAGATACAATTTCTGTAACTGGTAACATCCTACGTGACTACCTAACAGACTTATTCCCGATTATGGAATTGGGTACTTCTGCGAAAATGCTTTCTATCGTGCCTTTAATGGCAGGTGGCGGCATGTACGAAACTGGTGCCGGTGGTTCTGCTCCTAAACACGTACAACAGCTTGTTGAAGAAAACCACTTACGTTGGGATTCTTTAGGTGAGTTCTTGGCTCTTGCGGTTTCTCTAGAAGAAATGGGCATTAAAGAAGACAACGCGAAAGCAAAACTTCTTGCGAAGACACTTGATGCTGCGACTGGTAAATTGCTTGACAACGACAAGTCTCCATCACGCCGTACAGGTGAACTGGACAACCGTGGCAGCCACTTCTACCTGGCTAAATTCTGGGCTGAAGAACTTGCTGCGCAAGACGAAGATGCAGAGCTTAAAGCGAAATTCGCTCCTCTTGCTCAAGCACTTGCTGAAAACGAAGAAAAAATCGTTGCAGAACTTGCTGAAGTTCAAGGTAAAGCCGCGGACATCGGTGGTTACTACGCTGTAGATACAGCAAAAGTAAATGCTGTAATGCGTCCAAGCGCAACTTTGAATGCTGCTCTTGAGGCTGCTCAATAAGTTGATGCAAAACTAACTTAAGTTAGTGATGTAAAAAAACCAGCGCTTCGGCGCTGGTTTTTTTACAGTTATAACTTATTACTTTTAAACAAAAAACAAAGAAATCGAATTACCTAATCCTTAGCGCAAAGCATAAGTAAGAATAAAGAGATCAAGTAATATGAATGACTTAATCAATAATAATTGGTTTGTAAGCATTGTAACTGGCCTAATTGTCACAGGCATTCCTAAAGTTTTTAACTTTATAAAACACCATTTAGATAAAAAAGGGAAAATCGGTAGATGCATTAGGAAATCAAATCTTAAGACCCTACTATATGTAAGAAAGACTCTAAAAGATGAAGTTAAAATTAACCGGGAAGTTATCAAGTACTATGCATATCTGATGATTTTTCTTTTAAGTATGATGGCATATTTTTGGTTAATCGTCGGTCTTAGCATCCTTTCTGAGAATTTTAGATTATATGCAACCAATCATAATTTAGCTTATATATTACTTGTGGTAATTACTGCGTCCCCAATTTATATCTTTGAAATTCTTTATCTCAATCAAAAAGATCTTATTGATAAAATCTTTAAATTTAGAAACTCCAAGTAATAGATAAAGCCTAATAAATTAGGCTTTCGAAATTTTACCCAACACCATTAGTATCTTATTTTTAATTTCCTTCAGGCAATAAAAAACCCCAAGTCTTAATAAGCTTGGGGTCTTTTAGAATTTTGGTCCCGAGGGTCGGACTCGAACCGACACATCATCTCTGATAGTGGATTTTGAATCCACCGCGTCTACCAATTTCACCACCTCGGGAAGGTGTTGGAACGTATAATAAACTGTTTCAAAAACTTGTCAACGCATGATGTTCTCATTTGATTAAAAATAAACCGTATAAGAATTTTTAGATGGATAATCCATCAATTTCAGCGTTAAAACCCAAAAAAGCTTATACTAAGCCAAATTTCATTATCCCCTTTTCAGATTTCTTAACATGCAACTTTCTGACTTTAACTTCAATCTCCCCGACGAACTCATTGCCCGCTATCCGCTTGAAACACGTAGTGCATCACGCCTGCTCCATCTCGATCTCAATGGTGAATATCACGACCATCATTTCACTGACATTTTAGACTTGCTCAATGAAGGTGACTTATTGGTACTAAACGATACCAAAGTGATGAAAGCCCGCTTAAAAGGCAAACGAGCAACTGGCGGTGCAGTTGAAGTCTTAGTTGAACGTATTCTTGACCCAAAAACCGCACATTGCCACATTAAAGCCAGTAATACGCCTAAAGAAGGTGCAGAATTATTTATTGGTCCAGACGAAGTTAAAGTGACCGTTCAAGGCCGTCATGAAAACTTATTTGTTGTGGAATTTTCACAGCCTATTTTACAAGTTTTAGATTTATACGGCGCATTACCGATTCCGCCTTACTTTAACCGTGAAGCAGAAGCGATTGATACCGAACGTTACCAAACTGTTTTTAACGATCCGACCAAATTGGCTTCAGTTGCAGCACCAACAGCAAGCTTACATTTTGATGAAGCGCTACTCAAAAAATTGGCGGACAAAGGCATAAATAAAACCTTTGTTACCTTGCATGTGGGTGCAGGTACATTCTTACCCGTACGTACCAATGACATTGAAAATCACATCATGCACAGTGAGTGGTGTGACGTATCAGAAGAATCTATGGCTTTAATCCGTGAGACAAAAGCACGTGGCAATAAAGTTATTGCTGTCGGTACTACAGCGACTCGTGCGACTGAAAGTGCCGCTCAAGCCAATGGCGGCGAACTCAAGGGTTGGACTGGTGATACACAAATCTTTATCTACCCGGGTTATGAGTTCAAAGTAGTCGATCGTTTAATTACCAACTTCCATTTACCAGAATCTACCTTGCTCATGTTAGTGTCAGCGTTGTCCAGTCGAGATAATATTTTGAATGCCTATCACCATGCCGTCGAAAGCCAATATCGCTTCTTTAGTTATGGTGATGCGATGTTAATTGATAATATTAACCACAAATAAAATTACGCCGAAATCATCCCTATGCCGATCGATTCTGTAAAGCACTCCATCCATATTCGTCGAAAAAAGAATGCTGTGGTTTTTCAGAATATCGCTCGGCTCTGGGATATAGGCCGAAACGCCAAAACACACCAAGAGCTCCTCGATGGACTGCATCCATGGAATGCTCCCATTACACTCAAATTTGAAAATTTACTCCCCCTAGCTTTAGCCGCACTGGGTATCGGATTCATGCTGTTTATTGTAATTCAGCCCGATCATGGCTGGGCACAGCTCTGCTTTGCTGCGGGGTTGGCCATGGTGTTCTGGGCTTATATTAGCTATGAAAAAGATGACCCGCTCGAAGATGTTATTGCGTTTTTGGAAACCGAATGCATCGCAAAAAAATACCAACTGGCTTTTAACCGACAGCCTCAATACATTTCAATGCCGCTGAATAATCTACAATTTATTGGCAATCTTAAACGTATGTTCCCCGTATTTAAGCAAGGCAGCCTTTCGAATGATATTCAGACCTTCGCGAGCACCGTTTGGGAAGATGAAAATCAGCAACAGCATCAAGTCATGGTCTTTCATTATCACTATGTGAATGAACTGAAAGTACGTGACAAAGACGGTGATGAAGTCACGGTTAAAGAAATTCATAAAGACTTGTGGGGCGTATTTGTTTTTGATATTGGCATCCATGGACTTGCCGTATCTGCAACAGGCAAAAACTTTGGCTATCCCTATAGTTTTCCTTGGCACAGCAGCGACATTCAAACCAATCAAAAATTAAAGTTTTATGGCAATAACCAAATGGAAATCGCTAAATTGCTCAGCCCGGGCTTTGTCCTTCGACTAGCGGATTTTTTTCAAAACCGTGAAGGTGATCTGCTATTTCATCCGAGCCACCGCATAATGTGCTATCTTGGCTCTACAGATTTATTTAAAGTCAGTAGTAAAGCAAAACGAATTCAGGATGTTTCGGCATTGCGTGGACATCTCAGAACCTTTAAATTAAATGCTTTAGAAAATTTGAAAAACGACTTAGCGCAGTTTTTAAAATAGATTTCATACAATAATGTTTTAAATTACGACCTTTTATCTTGAGGATAAAATTTTATGGGGCTTTTGATCTTTGTTTTAATCATCATTGCATTGGTGATTGGTGCAATCATGATTCGCAACAACATTGTCCGACATCACAATGCAACCATTCGTGCATGGTCAGATGTAGCTAGCTATGAACGTCAAAAAATCAAAATTTTAGATGGATTACAGCCTTTGGTTGAGCAATATTCCAATTTTGAACAAGGGACTTTGGCAAAAGTCACTGAACTCCGTCAAAATATTATGAATTTGAACGTCAATAGTACCGATGTCAGCCAATTACAGCGTATCGAAGCATTGAATCAAGATTTAATGCGCAGCCTGAATGTTGTGGTTGAAAACTACCCAGAGCTCAAAGCCAATGATATTTATCTGAAAATGATGAATGAAATTGAAGAACAAAACGAAAATGTCGGTGCGGCGATTACTATTTTTAACCGCAACGTCGAGTTGTTCAACAACCACATTCAAGTGTTTCCTAACAATATTATTAATACGCTATTGCTGAGTAAAAAAGCGGTTCGCCCTTTCCGCGATCAAGCTGCCAGCCAAAATTTTGATTATCGTCCGAACTTTTAAGTTCGGGCTTTAGTGCACAAAAGTAAAAAAATAATGATGAGGTGATCAAGCACCTCCAAAACCAGAAAGAAAAATAAAATATGCAAAATCAAATTAATGCACTGAAAAATGTGCTGATTCAGGCGTTTTTCAAACTCTATGAGCAGCACCAAGACGACCATATTTACGCATGTACGTTGGTGTTCAATTCCTATTTATCCATGGACTATATCGCTGTCTCTACGCAGCGTAGTGTTTTTGCCGAAGATGAAGATTCTGCTCAATATCTTGCAGCGCATGATCGATGGAATGTGTCGAAATGGCGCTATCGTAGCCTACCGTCTTTAAGTCAAGACTTGTCGCAGTTCAAACTGACATCTGTAAATGAAGTGGGTCTTTTAGACCTTGATCCATCTTCGATCGAAAGCTCAATGAAGTCTGAGTCAACTAACCATCTTTCAATCTTGCTCAATGCCATACAACAAACAAAAGTCGACTTGGCTCAGTCCTATGGCATTGAATTGGACAATATTCTGTTTTTTATCACGGTGCCTACACAGCCCGAAATAGAGATTTATTCAGCTCAGCTTTTAAATACTCCAAGTACACAACTTGACGATTTTCTCAAATCCAAACAACCACTCAAGCTCGACAGCTTACCCAAGCGTATGAAGCTGTCTCAGTATGATAAAGACCTGCTGATTGATTTGGCTCAAATCGTTGAAATACAACCTTATAACTATTTACATGTAGCCAATGAAGTCTATCTTTTAAGCTTAGAAAAAAGCTATGCAACCACGAATCCCTATATTCAAAAACTCATTGACAGCATCGTGGCCATGACATCGGACCCGAAAGGTACATTTGCGATGGAAAAAGAAGAAATTTTACAGCGGATTAACCAGTTCTATTTTAATGCCAAGAGTTCAGATGAAGCCTTGTCACAAGAAGCGATCTATAAATTTACAGACTTAACACCCGACAAAGCTAGCGTTTAACCGCAGAATCAAGGAAAATAGAGCACTTTTAGCACTCTTACCATCAGCGAACTGTTTTTTCGCCTTGATCTGGACCTTGTATGAAGTTTGAAAAATTGGCGCAATCGGGCCGTGCTCGTCGCGGCCGTTTAACCCTTGAACATGGTGTTGTTGAAACACCTATGTTCATGCCTGTCGGTACTTACGGTACTGTAAAAGGCATGCTCCCACGTGACATTAAAGAAATTAAATCCCAAGTTATTTTGGGCAATACCTTCCATTTATATCTACGTCCAGGCCTAGATGTTATTCGTGAACATGGTGGCTTACACCAATTCATGAAATGGAATAACCCGATTTTGACAGATTCAGGCGGTTTCCAAGTCTTCAGCCTTGGCGCTATGCGCAAAATTAAAGAAGAGGGCGTGACTTTCCGCTCTCCGATTGATGGCTCTAAAGTCTTTTTATCTCCTGAAATTTCGATGGATATTCAGCACACACTGAATTCAGACATCGTGATGATTTTTGATGAATGTACGCCTTATCCTGCGACACATGAAGAAGCGCAAAAATCATTGCAGCTTTCATTACGTTGGGCGAAACGTTGTAAGACTCAACATCATGACGTGCTGAAAAACCGTAATGCCCTGTTTGGTATTATCCAAGGCGGCATGTACGAAGATTTACGTGATGAATCTTTAAATGGTCTGAAAGAAATTGATTTTGATGGTTATGCCATTGGCGGCTTGTCTGTTGGCGAACCTAAAGAAGAAATGATCAAAGTATTGGATTATCTTCCAGAGAAAATGCCTGCGGATAAACCACGTTACTTGATGGGAGTCGGTAAACCAGAAGATATCGTAGAAGCGGTTCGTCGCGGTGTCGATATGTTTGACTGTGTAATGCCAACACGAAATGCACGTAATGGTCATTATTTTGTGACTGATGGTTTAGTGCGTATTCGCAATGCCAAATATCGTCATGATCAAAGTCCGCTTGACCCACATTGCGACTGTTATACCTGTACAAACTTCACCAAATCTTATCTCTTCCATCTTGAGAAATGCGGCGAAATGCTCGGTTCGATGCTCGGTACTATTCATAACTTACGTTATTACCTACGTCTGACTGAAGCGATGCGTGATGCTCTCGATCATGGCACTTTTGATGAGTTTGTTGAAGACTTTTATCGTCGTCGCGGCATGGAAGTGCCACCTTGTCCTCAAGATTAATTCTTTCAGCATTTGCGCTGAAGAAAAAGACAAGGTAAATTGCTGAACAAGTCCAATTTATTTATCAAAGTATTGATAACCAGTTTTTTTAGTTTAGGAAAATGAAATGAGCCTTTTTATTTCTACTGCTCACGCGGCAGGTGAAGCTGCACAGCAACCAAGCATGATGGCAAACCTGTTGATGATTGCGGTATTTGTCGCAATCTTCTACTTCTTGATCTGGCGCCCTCAATCAAAACGTGCAAAAGAACATCGTGCACTAATTGAAAGCCTAGGTGTTGGTAGTGAAGTTGTTTTTGCGGGCGGTTTAATGGGTAAAATCACAAAAATCGAAGGTGATTTTGCAGTTGTTGAACTGAACCGTGGCGTAGAAGTAAAAGTACAACGCGCAAGTGTGATTTCAGTTCTGCCTGAAGGCACTCTAAATAACCTTTAATCAAAAAATAAGTCGTGCACCCGCACGGCTTTTTTCATTTTAAGAAGAAAACGAATGCGTTACCCAGCATGGAAATATCTACTGATTCTAGTGGTACTAGTCATCAGTACATTATATGCCCTGCCAAGTTTGTATCCTGATGAACCTGCTGTTCAAATTTCAGGTGCCAAAGCCGGTACCCAGATTGACCAAAGCATCGTACAAAAAGCAGAGCAGATTTTAAAATCTGAAAATATTGCCAGCCATGACAATAGCTTCACCAATAATGCCGCTTTATTACGTGTTGATTCGAGCGAACAACAATTAAAAGCGAAAGAAGCACTGCGTCGTGGGCTCGGTGAAAATTATGTCGTCGCACTGAACCTTGCGCCTACTACGCCAGAATGGCTACAAAAAATTGGTGCTAAACCAATGAAGCTGGGTCTGGATTTACGTGGTGGTGTACATTTCCTACTCGAAGTGGATATGGATAAAGCCATTTCACAACGTATGGAAACGTCTGCGGCTGACTTACGTCGCCAACTTCGTGACAATAAATTAAAATTCAATAGCTTATCTTTGAACAACAACACCATTACGATGCAATTTGCAAATAATGATGACCGTTCTGCAGCTATGGATTTCCTTCGTCGTAACGGCAATGAATATACTCAACAAGCGGTTGCAACAACTGAAGGTTCGACTCTTCGTCTAAGCTACACAGATACACGTAAACAAGAAATTCAGTCTTATGCTGTCAACCAAAACTTAACAACTTTACGTAACCGTATTAACGAGTTAGGTGTAGCGGAAGCATTGGTGCAAACTCAAGGTAGCAACCGTATTGTGGTTGAATTACCGGGTGTACAAGATACTGCTGAAGCAAAACGTGTACTTGGTCGTACTGCAAACCTTGAGTTCCGCTTAGTTTCTGACTTAAATGATCAATATATCGATCCTTACACAGGTCAAGCAAAAGGCTCATTACCGCCAGGTACAGAAGCATTTGCTTATGAATCTTTGGACAGCGGTCGTCAATTATTGCTTAACCGTAACCGTATCTTAACAGGTGAACGTGTACAAAATGCGTCATCAGGTTTTAGCCAAGATACAGGTGGTGCTGAAGTAAATATTACTTTGGATACTGCGGGCGGTAAGTTGATGTCTGAAGCCACTCGTAATGCTGTAGGCAAACGAATGGCAGTTTTGTTCATCGAGAACAAACAAAAAATTAGTTATGTTGCAGATCCTACAACAGGCACACAAACTGAAGTTCGTACACCTTATACCGAATCTGTGGTCATCAATGCGGCAACGATTCAAGCCGTATTGGGTTCTCAGTTCCGTATTACTGGTCTGGATTCACCTCAAGAAGCGTCTGAACTTGCATTGATGCTACGTGCAGGTGCATTGGCAGCGCCAATGTACTTCGTGGAAGAACGTGTGATTGGTCCGAGTCTCGGTCAAGAAAACATCGATAAAGGCGTATTATCAACTCAAATCGGTTTCTTATTGGTTGCGATTTGGATGGTGGTCTTCTTCCGTGTGTTCGGCTTGATTGCCAACTTTGCACTCGTGGTTAACCTTGCCATGATTTTAACCATCATGTCTTGGATTGGCGCGTCCCTCACCCTTCCGGGTATTGCAGGTATCGTGATTACCATTGGTATGGCGGTCGACGCCAACGTACTGATCTGTGAGCGGATACGAGAAGAAATTAAATGGGGTGCCTCGCCGAAACAGGCGATTGTTGCGGGTTATGATCGTGCGTATAACACCATCTTTGACTCCAACTTAACCACATTCTTGGTTGCTTTCATTCTGTTTGCAATTGGTACAGGCCCGATTAAAGGCTTCGCGGTTACCCTAATGATTGGTATTGTGTGCTCGATGTTCACAGCGATTACCGTGACACGTGCAATCGTACAAATCATTTATGGTAAAAAACGTAACCTGAAGAAGTTGAGCATTTAGGAGATCGAAGATGACTGAAAATACTCAACCGAAACAATACGGCCGTCCGGACAACGAGCGCATTATTCCGTTTATGAAGATTGCCAAATCGGCAGCCTTGATATCGATTGTCTTAACGCTCGCAAGTATCTTTTTTATTTGCACCAAAGGTCTAAACCTCGGTTTGGACTTTACTGGCGGTGTAGCAGCAGAGTTGAACTATAGTCAACCAGTAAAATCTACCGATGTGAGCTCAGCGCTGACAAAAGCTGGTTTTAAAGATCCTGTAGTACAAACCTTAGGATCTGACCGCGACCTGATGGTTCGTATGCCAGTTCAAAAAGACATTGAAGCTGAAGACTTAACCAAAGCCATTACGACTGCTGCTCAATTGCCAGGCAATAAAGCAGAAGTACATAAAGTTGATGTGGTTGGTGGTCAAGTCGGTAACGAACTCTATGTGCGTTCTGCGGGCGCTGTAGGTCTTGCCCTACTGCTCATGCTGGTTTATGTCACTATTCGCTTTGAGTTCAAACTTGCAATGGGTGCTGTATTGTCTTTATTCCACGATATCGTGGTGACCATTGGTATCTTTGCCATGATGCAGTGGCCGTTTGACTTAACAGTTTTGGCTGCGCTACTCGCGATTATTGGTTTCTCGCTCAACGATAACATCGTTGTATCTGACCGTATTCGTGAAAACTTCCGTAAGATTCGCGGTGCTGAACCTCTTGAAGTTGTGAACAGTGCTTTGACTGAAACACTTCGCCGTACCATTCACACCTCTATGACACTGTTACTGGTTGTTGTGGCGATGATGGTACTGGGCGGTGATGGTCTGAAATGGTTCTCTGTTGCAATGTTTGTTGGTGTATTTGTGGGTACATATTCATCAATCTACATTGGTACAGCCTTCGCGCTATGGCGTGGCCTGAACCGTCAAGACTTCATTGTACAAGTGAAGCCTGAATTTGAAGAAGAAGAGATTCCTTAAGCTTTTCGACTTATAGTTCAAATCAAAACCCATCTTCGGATGGGTTTTTTTATGCGACTACCTTAAATAAATGAGCTAGGCAAAATCGCAATAATAGGATGTAACTTTTCAATATCGGATTGCAGGAATTCCACCTGTCGTTTTTGGTCTAGACTTGCAAATTGCCATGTATCATCTGTTTGCTGTATCACGTTTAAAATTAAATTTAAGCCATTTCGCAAATATACACAGGCTAGATCCGATCTCTCTACCCCTCGCCGTTCATCACAGACTACAAGCCAACCCTCTTGTAATACAGGGGCATAATACGATGCTGTGATGCGAATCAAATACAAGTCTTGAATGTTTTTAAATAATGCTGAATATTGAGATGAATCATTTGAAATCAGTTTTAACGAAAATGCCTGTGTCTCAACTACCTGCATTTCAAAAAGAACCAAGCTTTCTTGCTCCTTAGAGCGCTTGCCTTGTTCCATAAACTGAACTTCATCATCTAAACTTCCCTTTATGAGTCCCAATTGTGACTCTAACTCACGTGCAAATTTCTCTCCAATCTGCCGATGACTATTTAATAATTGGGAAATTAAAGGAACTGATAAGCCAAAATGTTCACACACGGCTTTACCATTTTTAAAAGGGCCTGTTGCCACCCAATGGTCAATCGCTCGTGTTAAATTCTGTCGACGCTTTTCAAAAAGCTCTGAAGGCAGCATAAGCATTCAATTTTATAATTCATCTCCCTCCAATATAATAAAAAACCCGCACGCAGCGGGTTTTTTATACAGCTTTATTTTTAGCTACCTTGTACCAATCGACGTGCGCTAATAATGCCTGGTTGTTGCTCTAAACGTGCCAACAGTTTCGACAACTGCGCCAAGCCTTTCACTTCAATCAACAGCTTCATATTGGCAATACCATCACTCTCGGAAATGGTATTCACCTGACGAATATTGATTTGGTCTGAGAAAATCACTTGAGTCAGATCTTTAAGCAAACCACGACGGTCATAAGCTTCCACCACGATTTGCACACTTTGACCACGAGTTGGCTGCATTTCCCAATCCGCTTCAACCGCACGTTCAGGCTCTTGCCCAATCATACGGATATAATCCGGACATGCGACCTTATGAATACTCACGCCACGATTCAGGGTGATATAACCAGCAATCGATTCACCATGCACAGGCTGACAACACTGAGCAATGTGTAGTTCTACATTGTCCAAACCATCAATCAAAATACCATGCGCCGAAAGCGTATGACTTGCACGTGGGTTCAAGGTTGGTTTTAACACCAGTTCAGGCTCATCCTGATCGAGGTGCATATGACGGTTAACCTGATTGATTAAAGCATGCAAGCTAATGTCACCACTCACCAAGCCAATCAATATATCTTCACCCAATTTCACATTAAAATGATTGCAGTAATCATTCAAATCGATACTTTTCGGGTGAATCGCCAAACGTGACAATTCTTTATTCAGAATCTCACGTCCCACTTCCAAGTTTTTACTACGGTCTTGCTGACGGAACCAATGACGCAACTTATCACGTGCACGAGCCGTCTTGATATAACCCAGCGAGTTTACCAACCAATCTCGGTTAGGCTCACGATCTTTCTTGGTTAAAATCTCGACCTGTTCCCCAGTTTTTAGGGTATAGGTTAAAGGTACATAACGTTGGTTCACCCGTGCTGCATAGCACTTGTTGCCCACTTCAGTATGCACATGATAGGCAAAGTCGAGCACAGTCGAACCGCGTGGTAATTCTTTGATATCACCATCACGACTAAACACATAGATTTTCTCAAAATCTTCAAACTCTTGGATTTGTTCGAAGTTTTCAGAAGCCTCATCTTCTTTATGGGCGCTAGCATCATTTCGTTCTTGATAATGTTCAAGCACTGCACGCAAAGAATGTAAGCGATGATTAAATGAATAATCTGTGGTTTTAGAACCTTCTTTATAGTTAAAGTGCGAACACACCCCGAGCTCAGCTTCTTCGTGCATATTATGCGTACGAATTTGCACTTCTAAAGATTTGTTCTCTGCAATCACGGCCGTGTGCAGTGAGCGATAACCATTGGCTTTCGGGTTAGTAATATAATCATCGAACTGATGCGGAATATGACGCCAAATCTGATGAACGATCCCCAGTGTGTGATAACACTCAGGTACATTATCCACCAAAACGCGAACCGCTCGAATGTCATAAAGCTGATCAAAGCTCAGGTTCTTACTCTTCATTTTTCGATAGATCGAATAAATGTGTTTCACCCGTCCATTAATCTCGGCCTCAATGCCATGATCTAATAGTTCTTTACGCAACTTTTCTGTCACGAACTGAATATATTGTTCACGCTCTAAACGTTTTTCATTCAGTAAAGAGGCAATTTCTTTATAGCGTTCAGGTGCAAGATAACGGAAAGCAAGATCTTCAAGCTCCCACTTAAGCTGTGCAATCCCTAAACGGTGCGCGAGCGGCGAATAAATGGTTAAAATTTCTCGTGCGACACGCTCTTGTCGCTCTTTGGTTGAGTGCGCCAACTCACGTAATGCATAGGTACGTTCAGAAAGTTTGATTAATACAACACGAACATCTTCGGTCACCGAAATCAGCATTTTATAAATGCCGGTCAAATGTTCACGCTGGTTATTATTAAAATGATCTTCTAGACGTTTATTTTGCTCAATCAGGTCAGACAACTTACCCATGGCAAGCGTGCCTTTCACCAAAGCATGCACTTGATCGCCAAATTTGCTTTGGACTTCTTCTAAACTGGTTACGCCTTCACGAACACTTCGATACAGCATGGCTGCTGATAACGTATCTTCATCCGCATACAGATGAGCAAGAATATCCGCCATTTCAATACCCGTATAGAAGGTATTCGAGCGATGGTTGACCGTTGTTTCAAGTTCATTCTGTAAGGTCAGATGTGCAACTTCTTCGAGTTGCTTTAGAGGAGCCCCGTCAAACATGCCACTCACACGCTCTAGCCATTCAGCTAAATCATGCTGTGCTTGCTCGGCATGTTCTACAGTCGTTTCCTGAGACAGCTCATTGAGACGTCCAGGTAATTGTTCACGTACTGTGACCATACCCTACTCCTAGTTTTCTACGCTTCATAACTTTTAATCGTTTATCTGATTTTCTTTTTCGAACAAAGCAATCGATTCGACATGCCCTGTATGGGTAAACATGTCCATGACACCCGCTTTTTTCAAACGGTAGCCTTGTTGTACCAGCATTCCAGCATCGCGTGCTAGTGTTGCAGGATTACATGACACATAAACGATTCTTTTTGCACCAAATTTAGGCACATAACGCATTATTTCTTCTGCACCAGAACGTGGTGGGTCTATCAATAATGCATCAAATCCTTGTTTTGCCCAAGAATGATGCGAAAAATCTTTTGTTAAATCTTGTGAATAAAATTTCAGTTGCGAAAGGCCATTGTTTTGTGCATTTTCTGCACCACGCTGAACCATTTCTTCACTCCCTTCAACTGCAATGACTTGACCCGTTGAACCCACACATTGAGCAAGTGGTAAAGAAAAGTTTCCTAAGCCACAAAACAGATCTAGAACTCGCTCACCTTGTTGTAACTGAAGCAATTCACATGCCAGTTTCACCATTTGCGGATTAATCGTGGAATTCACTTGCGTGAAGTCTTGTGGATTAAAGCCAAATTCCACACCAAAGTCACTTAGACCATAGTGCAGACGCATCGGTGCATCGGGATGATCCACGCGATGTAAGCTGTCTGGCCCTTCAGGTTGTAAGTACAGTTGCCACTCTTTATGTAACGCAAATTTTACTAATTGGTTGACATCTTCCGCGCAAAGTTCCGCCGTATGACGAATTAGGAGGGCGATTTCTTGATCTCCCATGGCCAGTTCCATATGCCCAATATCTGCTTTACCTTGCAGACTTTGTAACAATTGTTTGAGTGTGGTGATGGAGCCAAACTCACGATCCAACACCATACAACGGTCAATCGAAGTCAGTTTATTTGACTGGCTTTCACGAAAGCCAACCACAAGCTTATCTTTTGCAGGTAGGTAACGCACACCGATACGCGCTTTGCGACGGTAATCTTCACGCAATGAACGTAACGGAGCTAACCATTGATCAGGTTGTATCCCTGCAAAATGTTGCAAATGTGATTGTAAAACGTCTTGTTTTAAATGAATTTGCTCGTCGGGATGAATATGCTGCATGCTACAACCACCACAGACCCCATAATGTGGACAGGCTGGTTTTACCCGTAGAGACGACTCTTCACTCAGCAATTCCAGACTGTCTGCTTCTTCAAGACGCTTAACGACATTGGTAATACGCGCACGCACTGTTTCACCCGGCAAGGCATAACGGATAAAGACTTTCTTACCGTGTTTTTCTGCAGGATGATCTGGATGCGTGCCAAAATGCGCTATGCCTCGCCCCTCATGTGAAAGCGATTCAACCTGAAATGTATAAATGGGTTGTTGGGCTTTTTGGGGTTTGGCTTTGTGTTTCATGCGTACCTAATGTGTGGAAGATGGGAAATCAGATTGGGTGAATTCGGTACGTTGCGAGGTTTGCTGCCATACCAATAAAAAGTCAGCGTGTTGCGGCTGAGTTTGTAAATATTGAATCGTACTTTGAATCAAGTGCTGATGATCATTTAACAATAACTGTCCTTTCAGCAACAGCCAGCGTAAATAAATCAACCATGTATTGAGCACATCACCTTCACAGTAGCTGGTCAGTTCCATCCACTGTTGTTCACGTACATATTCAGGCACATGGTAGCCACCATCACCACGTTTACCTGGGAAACCAAGTAAATGTGCTGCATCGTCGAGCTTTTGAAAATGACGACCATGGAACATGGCCATGACATCCATCAAATCTACATGACGATGATGATAACGATTCTGGTAGTTATTATAGCGCTTTTGCGTATCAATCTCGCCCTGATCGAACAAACTTGGTGCAGATAGTCCGTGATACATGGCACGGAACAAAATCACAGGCAAATCAAACTGCGAACCGTTCCAACTAACCAAGGTCGGATGACGCTTTTCAAAAATAGAAACGAATTTTTTTAAAATTTCAGCTTCGCTATTGTCTTCACGGCTAAATGAAAACAACTTCATGCCCTTTTCATCAATCCATAGTCCAGAGATACAGACAATTTCATGCAAGGCCAAACGCTGAAAATCCGTGCCCGCCTCTTGGCGACGCAGTTTAGTCAGCGCAGCATCTAGATCCACCTCAGGCAGATCCAGTCCATACAAATGCGCACCTGACTTCAAATCTGTCAGTGTTTCGATATCAAAAATTAAAACAGGTAAACGCATAAGTACTCACCAGTGCCGATCGGCTACTGTAATTATTCAGGATCAACAACAGAGAATAGACCAGTAGACAAGTATCGGTCACCACGGTCACATACGATGCAAACAATCACGGCATCCGGATTTTCTTCAGCCAATTTAACTGAAGCCCATACCGCACCACCCGATGAGGTACCTGCACTGATACCTTCTCTACGTGCTAAACGACGAGCTGTTTTTTCCGCTTCAATTTGCGGAATATCCATAATGCGATCAACACGTGAAGGGTCAAAAATCGTAGGAAGATATTCTTGTGGCCAACGGCGAATACCAGCAATATTTGAGCCTTCAGACGGTTGTAAACCGACAATTTGAATATCTGGATTTTGTTCTTTTAAATATTTCGAAATCCCCATAATGGTCCCGGTGGTTCCCATTGAGCTGACGAAATGTGTAATTTTACCGCCTGTTTGTTTCCAAATTTCAGGCCCAGTAGTAAGGTAATGTGCTTCCACATTGTCTGGGTTACCAAACTGGTTTAGGACTAAACCTTTGCCGTCTTTTTCCATTTGAAGGGCAAGATCACGTGCTTCTTCCATGTTTTCTGATTCGATCAGTTCAGCGCCGTAGGCACGCATGGCATCTTTACGCTCTTGGCTAGAACTTGCAGGCATGATCAAGGTCATTTTATAGCCACGCATTGCTGCAACCATAGCTAAAGCAATCCCTGTGTTTCCGCTCGTCGCTTCAATCAACGTATCACCCGGTTTAATCTGACCACGCTTTTCCGCTTGCATAATCATGTTATATGCAGGGCGATCTTTGACCGAACCCGCTGGGTTATTGCCTTCTAACTTGGCTAATACTGTTGCTTGAGTATGACTTGCCAGACGCTGTAAACGCACTAACGGCGTGTTGCCGACATAATGGTCTAATAAAAAATCGTCTGCTTGAAAATCAGGGGTTGTATTACTCATTATTCACACCTATATCGAGGTGCGCCTATTGTATGAAAAAATGCCTTTGCCTGCACCCATTTGCCTCGCTTTTTCGCGAAAGTGATTAAAGCACAATCAGTTTTAAATAATCCATGCTAATATTCGGGGCATAAGGAATAAACTGCTTAAACCATGTCAAATATCAACAAAAAGCTTTTTAAACGCCTACACTTAAATCATGCCTATGGTCAGTTGATTGCACTTATTTTTGTGCCGATCACCATTTTGGCTTGTGTCGGTGCGATGTTGGTAATAACAGAAACCTCCAATGCAGCCAAAGCACAACAAAAACAAATGGCTGTCGCGATTCTGACACGCTATCAACCCACGTCAGAATCTGCGATTGATTTGCTGAATCATTACCCTTGGCAGTTTGATCAAGCTCGTAATGCCATGCAAAGCATGTTGAACGAAAAACATTTGATTCGTGCCGCGATTTTAGATCTCAAAGGCAACAACCGCCTGAGCATTGGCTTTCAAGATCAAGATATTTGGCCTGCTTTAAACAGTAAAGCATCTTTTATTGGACCGATTGCACATCAGGGTAACCATATTTATGCCCTGAAAATTTCAGATTCAACCCAGACCCCAGCATGGTTAAGCATTGAACTGGACAATCAACCGCTGCAAATTGCCCGCTATCGCGTGTTAATCGTGTTGATTGCAACGGGTTTATTAACGCTCTTATTACTTTTGCTGTGTTTGAATTTTTATTCACGTCGTTGGATCGCACCAATGTACGAAATTCGCATGCAGTTACAACGTTTAAATGCCGACACTCTAGATCAGCACATGATCATTAACAGTACTGGAGAACTCCGGTTATTACAGCGTGATATAGCCAATGTGGTTAAACGCTTACATTTCAGTTTCTTAGAGCTACGTGAACATACCGAACAAACGGAAGATGACTTAAGACGCACGCTTGATACTTTAGAAGTGCAAAATATTACCTACCGTCAAGCACGTGACCAAGCAATTCAAGCCAACCAATCAAAATCAGTGTTTTTGGCCAATATTTCCCATGAACTGCGCACACCGCTGAACAGTATTGATGGCTTTATTCATCTTTTACTGCGCCAAGGCAACCTCAGTAATGAACAAAATTTATACCTACAAACGATTCGTAAATCTTCTGCGCATTTATTGGCTTTAATTAATGACGTGCTTGATTTCTCGAAAATCGATGCAGGCAAACTAGAACTCGAAACTGCGCAATTCGACTTAGAAGAAGCCGTCTTTGATGTGATGGATATGTTGTCGCCATTGGCAGCACAAAAACACATCGATATGACCTTCTACTATGCGGACAATGTGCCGAAATTTGTGGTTGGTGATGTCCTACGCTTCAAGCAAATTTTGACCAACTTAATTTCAAATGCAATTAAATTCACTCCAGATGGTGAAATTATTGTCCGTGTCCGTATGGAGCATGATGACATCGGTCAATGTCTGCTGCACTTTAGTGTGCAAGACAGTGGTATCGGCCTAAGCGGTACCGACCGTAAGAAACTGTTTGAATCCTTCTCGCAAGGTGATGCATCTGTTACCCGTCAATTTGGTGGTACAGGTTTAGGTCTTGCCATCTCTAAACAATTAGTCAGCCTGATGCATGGACAAATTGGTTTTGAAGATAACCAAGAACGTGCCCCAACAGAAAAAGGTTCAACCTTCTGGTTTACTGCGCGCTTTGTGGTCGATGAAGAAATTGAAATTGTGCATCCACAATTTAGCAATCTACAAGTCGTTTCCTACTTAGCACATCCAGCAACCGCCAATGTCCTGCGTCATTACTTAGAAAATTATGATGTTGAACATATTGAAACGCAGTCGATCCTTGATTTATTTAGTCGACTCAATCAGCTAAAAACCAATGAAAATACCTGGTTGATCGTCGATCACAGTGGTGACTCCGAAGCCTTACTGAAAGAAATTCGTCATCGTTATAGCGGTAACTTAGCAGTTTATGGCTACCAAATGATGCTCGATCCAAACATGTTGAACGAGTACCGTGCACGTCCATTGCATCAACCGCTCAGCCGTACAGCGCTGATTCAGTTGTTGAGTAATGAGCCTTGGTTTGATCAGGAGCAACATGAAGAATTTAATGGTCAAGGTCTGCACATTTTAGCTGTCGACGACCATTTGCCAAACCTGATTGTGCTTGAAGCCCTGCTCTCAGAGTTGAATGTGAAAACCACCAAGGCTTTGAGTGGACAAGAAGCCATTGAAATCATTCAAGCTCGCCAAGAGCAAGGTTTGACGGCTTTTGACCTCATCTTTATGGATATTCAAATGCCAGTGATGTCAGGTGTCGATACCACGCGTGCCATTCGTTCACTTGAGTCGACTTTTGAAAATCATAAGCGCCTTCCAATTATCGCTTTGACGGCACATGCGCTCTCCGATGAAAAACAAAAGCTCCTGCAAAGTGGTATGGATGACTATGTCACCAAGCCCATTCAAATGGATCAAATTATTCAAATCTTGACCCAATGGACTACCGATAACTTTAAGAAAGTGCCGGTTTTAGAGCGCAGTTCAGTGATTGAAGCCCTAGAGCCGAGTATTTTAGATTGGCAACAAAGCTTGCAGTTGGCCGCGAATAAAGAAGACCTTGCGGTCGATTTACTGAAAATGCTCGTCGATAGCTTTGAGCAAGAAATCCATGAAATGGCTCAACTCATCGAAGATGAAGATTTTCCACAATTAGAGCATGTACTACATCGGCTTTATGGCGCAACCCGCTATGTAGGCGCTCCAACCCTCCAAGAGGTTTCAGGTCAATTTGAGCAATTTGTTTCGACTTTACGTAAGGAACGCCGTAAAGCGGATGACGCTTTTGTCCAAGAAACCCTGAACCGTTTTGATGAGTTAAAAAATGTCATGGCGCAAGTTGAACACGCAGCTCAACAAATCTTAGCCAAACAAAATAATTAAGCGCAGTCCGACTAAAGTCAGTGCCGTCCAGCTTCTGTTGTGACTGCACTGTCATGTATCCTATCAGGGTGCATGCTATGCTCGGGCGCAGAAACAACAAGAGTAATTACCATGGCTTTATTACGTGTAGAAAAAAATAATGGCATTGCAACGGTTTACTTAAACCGTCCAGAAAAACGTAATGCAATGAGCTTTGCATTGCTTAAAGAATTGGTCAGCACCGCTGAAAAATTAAAAAAAGATCGTAGCTTACGCTGTGTCATTTTAACGGGTGAAGCCAATGTATTTAGCGCTGGCATTGATTTGGCTGACCTAAATGATCCAAAAAATCGTGCCTATGCCGCGTGGGAACTGTTAAAGCCCGGTCAAAGTTTATTTCAAAAAGCCTTCCTGATTTGGCAGCAGCTTCCTGTGCCGGTGATTGCTGCACTTGAAGGCTTTTGCTTTGGTGCAGGCATGCAACTTGCCTTGGCTGCCGATATCCGTATTGCCCACCCGAAAACGCAAATGTCGATTATGGAAAGTCGTTGGGGCTTAGTTCCTGATATGGGCTTAACTCGCTCACTCAAAGGTGTGATAGGACTGGATTTAGCCAAAGAATTAACCTTAACAGCACGTATTTTTGACGCAGAATATGCCAAGGAAATTGGATTGGTGACACATTTAAATGAACAGCCCTTGCTTCAGGCACAGCAGTTAGCCGAAGAATTATCACAACGTTCACCAGATGCCTTGGCAGCGGCAAAACAAGTGCTAGATGCCATGGAACATAGTCCAAAACGATCTTTACGCTTAGAAAAAATCTGGCAATTAAAATTACTGCTCGGCAAAAACAGCCAATTGGCACGTAAAAAAGACAAGAACCCAGAGGTTCAGTTTTTACCACGCCAATATAAGTAAAATAGTCACACAGGATAGATTGAGTACAGCACATGGCGTTTGATCGTAATACAAAAATTGCATTTCTAGGTATGGGGCTGATGGGTAGCCGCATGGCCACGCGCCTCATTCAGGCAGGATTTGAAGTTGCGGTGTGGAACAGAACTGCTGCTGCGTGTGATGAGTTGATTGCGATTGGCGCGACAGCGCTTCAATTGGAGAAGATTGCCCATTATCCTGTGGTTTTATCTTGTCTCGCAGATGATGCTGCTGTTGCTGCGGTATATGCAAGCATCGAAAATCATTTAGCGGCAGGACAAATTATTGTCGACTTCTCGAGTCTATCTGTGAATCAAACTCATCAATTGGCTCATGCTGCAACGTTGAAACAAGTTACTTGGATTGACTCTCCTGTTTCTGGGGGCACAGCTGGTGCTGAACAAGGCACCTTGGTCATCTTTGCCGGTGGTGATGCTGAAACGATTCAAGATTTGAGTCTGATTTACAATGTTTTATCTCAACGTGTTACTCGCATGGGCGACTCAGGTACAGGTCAAGCCACCAAAATTTGTAATCAGCTGATCGTCGCTGCCAATAGCACGTTAATCGCAGAAGCTGTCGCACTGGCCGAGAAATCAGGTGTAGACACCACGTTATTAGCACCAGCACTTGCCGGTGGTTTTGCAGATTCAAAGCCTTTTCAGATTTTAACTCCACGTATGGCAACGCATCAGTTCGAGCCTGTGCAATGGAAAGTTCAAACTTTATCTAAAGACCTGAATAATGCAGTCCAACTGGCTGCCCAGTTTGAGTTAAGCATCCCTGTTGCCAGCCTTGCTTTATCGCAACTCAAAGCCCATCAGGACAGTGGTTTTGCAGAAAAAGATTTAGCCACCATCATTCAACATGTCGAACATAACTAACGACTTTCACTTTAGAAGTAAATTGCTTCAAGGACGATATACATGACTCAGCTCGCGGTTAATTTATCCATGATTTTTACCGAAGTGCCGTTGTTAGAGCGTTTTGCTTTGGCTCGTGAACACGGTTTTAAGCATGTAGAAATTCAGTTTCCGTATGAGCTGAGTATTCAGCAAATCCAAACCCAACTCACCATCAATGATTTAAGCCTGTGTTTAATCAATGTCCCTGCGGGTGATTTGATGCAAGGTGGTGATGGTCTTGCGGGAGTTCCGGGGCGTGAAAATCAATTTCATCAGGCCTTAGAACAATGCATTCGCTATGCCACTGCGTTAAATGTACCGAGTGTCAATATATTAGCCGGCAAACAGCCACAAGATGCAGACTTGCTCCCATGTTTAAATACCCTGTCGAGCAACCTTAAACTGGCGTGCCACATGTTGTCTGAACATCATATTCAACCGGTATTTGAAATGATTAATGGCACTGATATGCCGCGCTTTTTGGTCCAAAATATTGCCCAAGCTCAGGAAATGCTTGAAGCTGTACAACACTCTGCCCTCAAGATGCAATATGACTGCTACCACATGGCGATGATGGGTGAAGATATTCTCAGTACTTTGGCAGAAAATATTCAGAATATCGGTCATATACAGTTTGCTGACTGTCCGGGGAGACATGAACCTGATTCAGCGCAAATTCCATTTGCAGAGATTTTTAAATGGTTAGATCAAAGCCAATATACAGGTTACATCGCGGCTGAATACCGACCACGAAGCAACTCATCACATTCTTTTGCGTGGAAAGACAAATACTTCCCTCATTTAGCCAATGGTCAATGACGTGTTGATTTGAAATTCATCAACAAAACCGCTATATTAGAACATGTAAAATTGTCAGGAAATCATACCCTCTATGAATTTAGAACCATCGCCCAGCGCTTCTAATTCTCACGATCTCGCAAATATCAAAGATGTACAAGCTTGTTTAGCTGTTGTACGTGAAGCACTTGAAGATGTAAAAGCCAAAGATATTGTTGAACTTGATATCAAAGCAATCAGCAACGTAGCAGATGCGATTGTTATTGCGAGCGGTACTTCAACTCGTCACATTAAGTCTCTTGCAGACAACGTGGCAGAAGAAGCACGTAAAGCTGGATTCCGCCCTATCGGTGTTGAAGGCGAACGTGATGCAGAATGGATCCTGATTGATCTCGGTTTTGTAGTGGTACATGTGATGTTACCTACAGCACGTAAATTCTATGATCTTGAAAGCTTATGGCGTACAGCTCCAGAAACTGTAGCTTAAGCTTCCAGAAAAAAGCGACCTAAATAGGTCGCTTTTTTTATCCCTTGATTTTATACACCACGAACGATCAGCTTCATGGTGTTTTACCACTGCACTAAAGCAGTTGATGTAAATCCACCTCAGGATAATTGGCTTTAATTTTCAGCTTAGTTTGTGCATAAACTTGGTCTGCACGCATCGGGCCATAAAAGTCACAATACACTTCATAAATGCTCGTTAAAACTTTGGCATAACTGGTCAAGGGCAAAAACTCGACAAAATTCGCCGTATTTATTTGTGCATTTGCCGCAATTGCCAGCCCGATTTCTTCTAATTTCTCAATCACATCTTGGGTGAAATCAGCCTGATCTGTAAATTTCACCGTCAGCATGACTGACTCGATAAAGCCTAAAAAGGCCTCGCTAATGGTCTCTGCAATGAGCTCGTCTTCTTGCACCTGCTCCTGCGGTTTTTCAACCCTTAACAGTTCCTGCTTTTCTAAGGTAGATAACTCATACAAGACTTGCTTCAGCATATCTTTACGATAAAAGCGAAGCTCCTCTGTGGTACAGATATCATTTAAGAAGCGATTCAAGACAAATGACGGTTTCATGCTGTACTGCTGCTCCCAGTGCCGTAGCGCACTGTCGAGTAAAGTCCCATGAATAAATTGTTGTAAGCCTTTTTCTAAAGCTTCGCGGCGTTGTGCCAAATTCAACAGTTCGGTGCTCATTGCTTTACTCCTGTTAATGACGTTTGGTCATATCATCTGTTTCAAAAGTCACATCTTTTTGAAACTCGGGATAAGACAATTCAGCATGTTCGGTATAGTCCAAACCACGTTGTTCATGTTGCTTACTTACACGTAAGCCACCCAACAATTTGTCCAAGACCTTAAATACAATGAACGCAACGCCAAAGCCCCATAAAAAGGCTGCAATCACCCCAAGCCCTTGTATCGCGATGATATCGCCATTAAACATGTTATTTTCAAGGAATATCCCTGCCGCCAATGTTCCCCATGCGCCACAGAAACCATGTACCGTCACCGCATCCACTACATCATCCTGTTTCATTTTTTCCATAAGCATTGGCAGGAAGGTCACCATAACACCTGCACATAAACCGGTGATGACCGCATACAGTGGAGACATCGTTGCACAGCCTGCCGTAATGGCAACTAGTCCACCCAGTGAGGCATTGATCGTGCTGCGGATCAAAATGGCTTTAGATCGGATGAGGCAGAGCAACATGTATGCAACCGCTGCCGCACACGCAGCAAGATGCGTATTTAAAGCAATACGTCCTACGCTGACATTGGCATTAATGGTCGAGCCTGCATTGAAACCAAACCATGCTAACCATAAAATAAAACCACCTAATGCCACTAAAGGTAAGTTATGCCCCGGTAAATAATGGCTTTGCCCATTGCGTCCAAATCGCCCCAAACGTGGGCCCAGTACGATGATGCCAGCTAAAGCCACCCAGCCGCCCATAGAATGCACCACGGTCGAACCTGCAAAGTCGATAAACCCGAGTGCTTTTAACCAACCGTCTCCGCCAAATAAACTGCCCCATGCCCAACTACCAAAGACAGGATAAATCAGACCTGACACAACGGCCGCACTCACCACATAAGCCACAAAATGAATCCGCTCTGCCATGGCACCACTGGCAATGGTGGTTGCAGTTGCAGCAAACATCATTTGGAAAAATAGAAGGTTCCAGTGCCAATCATCCAGTTGATCGGGTGCAAAATGACTTAAGCCAAACCAGCCCGTGGTATTGACCCCAAACATCAGACCAAAACCCACTAGCCAAAACACCAGACCACCCAAGCAGGCATCCATGTAGTTTTTCATGAGTACGTTCACGGTATTTTTACTGCGAACTGAACCACTTTCGATCATGGCAAATCCGGCTTGCATAAAGAACACCAAGATACCGCCCAGTACCACCCAAATACTGTCGAGCGAAATACGAATGTCTTGAATATTACTGGCAATTTGCGGGTCAACTGCCCATGCAGTCGATGTCAGGACACTCAGAAATGGTGCCATCAAGTATGTTTTTTTCATGATTATTCCCCCAAGAATAACCATGCTGTGCAAAAAGAATACCAAATTTCAGACAATTAATTATTTTTCAATGCATTGCGTCACAAAATAAGTTCGTGACAATATTTTGAATCACTGAGATTGAATTTAATGAAATAAAACAGCGCATCAATCTGCACCTTTGTTTCAAAACACGCATCAATTTGATTCAAGCATCTGATGCGCTAAATATTTGTGCACTTTTAGTGTAAAGCATTAATTAATCAAAGTGAGGAAAATAAAAGCAAAGAAAACAAAAAACCACCCGAAGGTGGTTTAAATCTTCCTCAATCCCGCTTTATCACAGCAGGACTTTGGCAGTATGGATTAATGACCGCCGCCATTAATGGCTTTTGTCATATCTTCCACAACTTTCTTCGCATCACCGAAGATCATCATCGTTTTATCGTTATAGAACAAGTCATTATCTAGACCTGCGTAGCCTGTAGCCATAGAACGTTTGATCACCATAATGGTACGTGCTTTATGCGCTTCAAGGATTGGCATACCGTAAATTGGAGAACTTGGATCGTCTTTTGCCGCTGGGTTCACAACGTCATTCGCACCAATCACCAGTACTACATCCGTTGCTGGGAAATCTGAGTTGATCTCGTCCATTTCAAGAATGTCTTCATATGCAACATCAGCTTCAGCTAAAAGTACGTTCATGTGGCCCGGCATACGACCTGCCACAGGGTGAATCGCAAAACGAACTTTTACACCTTGCTCTTTTAAGATTTCACACAATTCTTTCACGGCATTTTGTGCACGACCTTGCGCCATACCATAACCCGGTACGATCACCACGCTGTCCGCATTTGACATCAAGAAGCCAGCATCGTCTGCAGAACCTGAACGGTGATTACGCTGTGCTTTTTCACCATTATCCGCTGCAGCTACTGCTGTACCACCCATTGCACCACCAAACAAAACGTTGATGATTGAACGGTTCATGGCTTTACACATGATGTAAGACAGAATTGCACCCGATGAACCAACCAGTGAACCTGCAACAATCAGCATGTTATTTTCAAGCGTGAAACCAATCCCTGCTGCTGCCCAGCCTGAGAACGAGTTCAGTAGCGACACCACCACTGGCATATCACCACCGCCTACTGGTGCAATCCATACCCAACCAAATGCCAGTGCAAGAACAGTCATTGCCCAGAATGCGTTCATGTTGCCTGTAGTGAAGAAGTAGATACCACACGCCAACATCGCTAGGAAAATTAAAGCTTGAACTGGTTTTACCCATCCACCTGAAATGGTTTTTGCCCATTTCTTCGCAGCCAATTTACCGTAAGCAAATACCGATGCTGTGAAGGTAATCGCACCAACGAAACAACCTACAAACAATTCAAATAAATGAACTTTGCTCATGTGGGCATGTTCTACACCCGCAGCTGTTAATACCGCTTCATTCTCCGCGAATGCCGCAGTCAATAGGTTGTTGTGTAGAATCGCAGCGATCGCAATCAGTACCGCAGCCAAACCGACCAATGAGTGCATCAGTGCCACAGTTTCAGGCATTTGCGTCATCGGAACTGTTTTTGCACGTGCAATACCAACGACCGCACCCAACACCATTGCACCCACAATCATCCAAATCACTGGATGATCTGCGACAAAGAATGTAGTAATTACAGCAATTGCCATTGCGATCATGCCATAACGGTTACCTTGAATCGCAGTTTTTGGACCAGACAAACCACGCAACGTTAAGATAAAAAGAACGGCACCAATCAGGTAGAACCAATCCGCATATTCTTTAATGAATTCCATGGATTAACCCTCTTTTTTCTTTTGCTTAGGTTTGAACATTTCAAGCATACGTGCAGTCACCGCAAAGCCACCAAAAATGTTGATACTTGCAAGGAAAACGGCAATCGCACCTAAAATACTCACCACGTTAATGCTTTGGAACTGTACGCTTGCATCCACAATACCTGGGATACCAACGGTTTGAATCATCGCACCAACGATAATGATCGATGACAAAGCATTGGTTACAGCCATTAATGGTGTATGTAGTGCAGGTGTTACCCCCCAAACCACGTAGTAACCAACAAAGATTGCCAAGACAAAAATAGTAATCGTTTCAACCATGATGATTCTCCTTAACCACGTTTCAGCAGCACTTGGCCGCCATGAGTGACAAGTAGTGCTTTTTGAATTTCTTCTTCAGGGTTAATTGCGAAGTTCTTTTCGCTATCAAACAGGGTTTCAATGAAATTCAAAACGTTACGTGCATACAGTGCCGACGCTTCAGTCGAAACTGTTGAAGGAATATTTGGAATACCGAGAATTTTCACGCCATTGGCAGTCACAACATTTTCGCCGCAAACAGAACCTTCAACGTTACCGCCAGTTTCAACCGCCATATCTAAAATGATTGAGCCCGGTTTCATTTTGGCAACGGTTTCTGCTTTGATTAAACGTGGTGCATCACGACCCGGCAATAATGCAGTCGTAATCACGATGTCAGCATTCGATACGGCTTTATCAACAATAATCGCTTGGTCGCGAATGTAGTCTTCACCCGGCATCCAGCCATAACCATTTTTCGCAGCATCAGCTGCTTTTTGTTGCTCTTCTGGTGACATTGGTACGTCTAACCATTTACCACCCAAAGATTCAACTTGGTCACGTGCTGTAGGACGTAAGTCAGTTGCTTCAACTACGGCACCTAAACGTTTTGCTGTTGCAATAGCTTGTAAGCCTGCAACACCTACGCCCATGATCACAACACGTGCAGGTTTCACTGTACCTGCTGCTGTCATCAACATTGGGAACATACGTTGATATTCTGCCGCAGCCAAAAGCACAGATTTATAACCTGAAAGGTTGGCTTGAGATGAAAGTACGTCCATGTTTTGCGCACGAGATAAGGTCCGTGGCAAAAGTTCCAATGCAAATGCAGACACGTTTTGTGACGCAAATTGGTCAAGTTCGGTGTTGCGGTAAGGGTCAAACATCCCCACAACGGTGGTACCCGCTGTGAGTTTTTGAATTTCGTCACCTTTAGGCGCACGAACTTTCAAAATCATTTGACTACCGGTATAGGCATCATCCGTAATTTTGGCACCAACTTGTTCATAGGCACTATCGATGTAAGCAGCGTTTACCCCTGCTCCACGTTCAACAACGACGCTATGACCAGCGCTGATCAACTTCTTTACTGTTTCAGGCGTCGCAGCGACGCGATTTTCACCGACAACAGTTTCGGCTGGAATTCCGATCTGCATGAGCGTTCCTCAAGCTAATTTTTCTTAAGTAAACATCGCAATCCGCGATGTCTCCCCTCAGGATGTGTTTTTGTACAATTTTTGGATTCTAATTGAACTTTTTTAAAATACTACCCAATATTTATTTAATAAATACCCATATTTTGAACTCATGATTCATGAAAAGAATAGTACGATATTTCATTTATTCAGTTTTATTTGTCGATTTATTACTCATTTTTATCCTATTTATAACTTTTTAATATTACTTAAGACCAAAAACATAAATAATTTCGCTAGTTTTAGTGCAGATTGTTTCACTGCGTTGATCATTGTGACATTTTCATTCAACACAGAATGACCTGAACGTGTCGTGAAAAATCGACTTAAGTCAGGTAAAGCCACTCTTTCATGCAGACTGCATCAGCTCGTTGACTCATTTGACAGTTTTGACGTGCTGACCTGCATTGAAAACTGACTTTTTTCTGCCACAGTCTCGTCAAATCGGTCAGCTTGAATATCCGATGGATTTTTGCGCACATTTCGGGTTTATTGAGATCTTGCTCTCCCCACCTGATGCTTCGCCTTAACTTAGAATTGCCTTTCTTAGCTAAAAAAATAATTTTTTGAATATTTAGCATCATGATATCGCTACTGACTTTCTATCCCAAAAAAACACTATTGCACCATTTATGTGCAATTTTCACCTTAAATGTTTCAGCCTGATATATTTGACCTGCCGAGTCATGTTGAGATTAAAAAATTCAAAACCAAATTGGTCATTTCTTCCACTGTTTTTCATGTTTGATCTAGCAATCCCTTATGCATAAAGGAATAAGTCCTATTCTTTTTTTGCATTTTTACTCACACGATGCATTTTTTATAATCAAAATGACAGTTCAAACTTGTCGGAACAATGCTGTCGAATTCGTTCAGTCGTCATGAGGCACACCTTAACTTATGTCAAGAAACCTTAGTCCGCACTTCATCGGTGCAATTTTTGCGCTGATTGCTGCCTTCTTGTTTAGTACCAAAGCAATTTTTATTAAGCAAGCCTATGCACTTTCTCCTCTTGTCGATGCCACTGTCCTCATGGCCTTACGCATGATGAGTGCATTGCCGTTTTTCTTGGTCATTACATGGCTGAGTCGACGTTCTTATCAAACGATTCAACGAAAAGATTGGGTGCTCTTGCTCATTTCAGGATTAATCGGCTATTACTTTTCGAGCTGGCTCGACTTCCGTGGCTTGATGTATATCAGTGCTTCGCTTGAACGAATTATACTTTTCCTATATCCCACATTAACCGTGCTGGCTTCCGCTGTTTTATTCAAAAAGCCACTAAGTTTTAAAACAATTCTTGCCCTGATTTTAAGTTATGGCGGGACAGTTTTAGTGATGCTACAAGAACAAAATGCCACACCACATGATCAGTACTTTTGGCTCGGATGTAGTTTGGTTTTTGCCAGTGCCGTGCTATTTGCAATTTACTTATTACTCACGCCAGGCCTCATGCAAAAGTTTGGTTCTTTACACTTTACCGGTCTAGCCCTGAGCATTGCCTGCGTTGGGACGATTATTCATTTTCTATTTGCAACACCACAGCCTATCGCCTTGCTCCAACAACTCCCGAGTCAAGTCTGGCTGTATGGTTTAGCGCTCGGACTATTGGTTACTGTGCTTCCAACCATTTTGATGATGCAAAGTATCGTCCGACTTGGGGCTGCACAATCGGCTATGATTGCCTCTATCGGGCCCATTTTAACGATTTTACTGGCTGTCGCGTTGTTGAATGAACATTTAAACCTATGGCAATGGGTCGGTTGCGGTCTGAATATGCTGGGTGTCTTGATGATCAGTCTCAGTAAGAAATCCTAAACCCCTACTTGTATACTATTCACAGAGAAACACTTTAAGACCTGTTTGATTTTCCTTATAGTGACCACAACTGCGTGGCAGCAAATTCTTTGTATACGCTTCCGCCCAATATCTGGACAATTTATGAAAGCCTCGATCGACATTAGCCATGATAAAACCCTGTTGTGGCTTATGGCTGCTGCATGTGGTTTATGTGCGGGTGCCAATTATTATTGCCAACCTTTAGTCGCTTCTATCCAACAGAGCTTTCAGATTCCACAATCAGAAGTGGCGTTAACCGTCACCTTTGCGCAAATTTCTTATGCTTTGGGTCTACTGTTTATTGTGCCGATTGGCGATATTGTGAATAAAGCCAAATTTATTCCTCTGCTCATGCTTGGAGCGACTGTGGGTTTAGCCCTCTGTGCTTTTTCAACCAATCTATACATGCTTTGGGCAGGAACCATTATCACCGGGCTATTTTCAGTGGCTGCTCAGGTCCTCATCCCTTTGGTCACGGTTGCAATACGACCTGAAAAAATTGGGGCAGTTGTTGGCTTTTTAATGAGTGGGTTATTGGTCGGTATTCTGTTATCGACCAGTCTCTCTGGCTTATTGTCCTATCTGCTTCATTGGAAATCGATTTACATCCTCAGTGCGCTCTTGATGTTGGTATTAGCACTCTTACTCAAAAAACGTCTGCCCGTGGTCAGCATCACACGGATGCCTTACAGCCAAGTTTTCCAATCCATGGGCGCATTACTCAAACATGAGCCACGGTTAATTTTCCGATCTCTGATTGGGGGCTGTGTCTTTGCCGCGATGAGTATGCTGTTTTCCACCATTGCCATGTTACTGACTGAGCCACCTTTTCAATTAGCCGATGTTTGGGTTGGTGTTGTGACTTTAGTTGGTGTGTTTGGTGCGCTATCGACACAGTGGATTGGGCGTTGGGCAGATTTGGGCTTTAATCGAAAATTAACTTGGCTCGGTTGCAGCATCTTAGCCCTCAGTTGGGGACTGCTGTACTTGGGTGGATCATCTCTTACTTTTTATATTTTGGGCTATGGTTTAATCAATCTAGGTTTGGCAATGGTGCATAGCTGTAATCAAAATATTATTTTCCAACTCAACCCGATTGCACGCTCTCGAATCAATTCAATTTACATGACTTTTTATTTTGTCGGTGGTGCATGTGGTTCAGCTTTGGGCGTATTTGCATGGCATCATGGCGGCTGGACCACCACCTGCATGACAGGGATTGCTTTAGTCATTGCTGCTGGATTTTTTGTATTGATCGATCAACTCTATACTGCGCGGCAACTAAAATATCCACAATGAGAAGTATTCATCACCGCAATAAAGCCACATTACTGTGGCTTTAGTTTTTTTAAAATTAACTAACCTGCACTACGGGATAAAAGGGTTTGCCTAAATCCAAGGTTTCTGCATTTTCCAAAAGAACCACTATAAATACCGGTAAAAGTGCCGACAGTATTGTGCAGCCGTCTTGAAGCTGTTTCCGATTGACTGAACTTTTATAGGTCGCGCCGCCATGAACCATTTGATTGCGTAGCGTATACATGCGATTGAACAGCACCATTAAAATATCAACGGAATCTTTTTCTTTAAGCGCGTGCAGTACTTTTTGTTTTTCATGCGCCAAGCCCTCTTTGCATGCGTCATGGCTAATTTTTTGATTTTGATAATCCCAAAAACCTTGATAAACATAGGGATTATCTAAAAATAACCGTATCGGCTGGCTAAAACGCTCCCATAAAATATTATAGATTTTATGCTCTGCATCCTTTTGGCAAATCACATATAAAAACTGTCTTAAGCTTTGCTTGTCCTGCGCAATCTGTAAGTCTTGCGCATATATTGCGTTGAAGGACACCCACAAACTGATAAATTGCAAATCGAGATCATCTTGAAGATCAATCGACTTTTTCAGCCAACTTAAACCTCGATGAATGCGTAAATTAAATTGGTCGGTATGTTCCGACTTTTTACTTTTGAATATTTCTTCAAGTAGCATCATGCCTGCTAAATTCCAATGGATAATTCGTTTATTTTTCTACCATTTGAACTTAGCGCAATTGTTTACCAGCATGCAATCAAAATATCTCTGTATTCAACTATTTGGTTTCATCTTGTGTGAGATAGGTATAACGTTCTAACAGATCATTTTCATCAAAAATCAATTCATAAGACATTTTCTTTCCATTAAAAACGGATTCGGCAGGTGTTCCTAAAAGTTCCCATAACCCCACGGTCGCCACATCTGCAGCACCATGCCAAAACGCACGTCCGACTTTACCGGCAGTCGAATAACCTTGGGTAAAAGTATAAATTTCATAGCGTTTGCCATTTTTATATTCAGAGGTGATCGGTGCGCCAAATTCAGCAATCACCAAGTTACGAGATAGCCCTTGTTGAATCATTTCAATATTTTTCTTGTTTGGCTGCTTGCTTGCCATGACAACTGAACAGCCTGTTGTGCCTGACAATGTGAAAACCAACGCTATTCCTAAGCAGGTTTTTTTCATCATGTGGTATTCCCCAAATTCTTCACATTTCTATTTTTAATTTTTGATTTTCATCTGCTGTTGATCTTAATTGTTTCTTTCATCTTTTTCATTTTTTTATACGACTATTCGTCTGATTTTTAGAATGATTAGCGCTTGAAAGAATCACCTTTATGAAGGTTTTAGACTGAATAATGCTTTAAGTTAATTATTGTTCTGTTGGTGACGAATTCGGTGGAACAAACCAGTTTTTCCAAGAGCTACTGTGGCGAGTTTCAATTGCAACGGTAGGGATGAGCTCTTGCTTCAGCATTTTTTCTTGACCGACGGCTTTCGCCAACCGCGCTTTGACCGAGTGTATACACTCACGGTCTTCAAACTCACAGCGGTCAAGGCTTGAGCCACCACAGGGTCCATTGGCTAATCCTTTTGGGCAGGTTTCAGGACAAATATATAAGGTTTCACCTAAACGACATTGTCCGCAACTTTCACAGCCCACGATGCCATGTTTACTGATAAATTCTGTTTTCAGCAAGGCCGCATCGGCTTTCGGTTTTTGCCATAATTTGGCCGAAAAAATATTAGATCCCGCCCCTTTGGCCAGTTTTGAACTAAAAAATAACTCATGCATGATATGCATACTTTTATATTTCAAAACTTGTTCAACTGGAGCCTTATGATTATTTGCGCCCGTTGGTTGGAAGTTCACCTCAACACTAGAGCGCCAAAGCATTTTCCATTTTGCTAAACACTGTTCAAACGTTAATGTGGCAAATTGCAAAATTGCTTTTTGCAACTTCTCTTGTTCTTCCGCTTTATGACAGGCCGATAAATGAACCCCTGCATAGCCCAAATGCTGACACATTAATATTTGTAAAGCGCAGCGGGCATAGACATTTTGTTCAGCTTGTATGGCGTCAGTTTGCTGTTCTTGTTGCAAAAAATTTAATACATCTGCTGAAAGCACGATGCCTGCGACTTTTTGCTTGGCCATAAAGCGGGCACGGGTAAAGGTCAGCGGCATGACACAAGCCAATACAGGTACATGTGGATAGTATTGCTGCATATAGTGTTGGTAACTGCTCAACACATCCATGTCAAAGCCCAACTGTGTAATCACATAGTCTGCGCCAGCTTGAATTTTTTTATCCAGTTTAAAAAACTGCGCATCCTTTTCTGCTTCTGCATATTTAAAAGGATTAAATGCTACCCCTAAATAAAACCCGCCATAGTCTTTGGCTGCCATGACTTGATTGACCGACTCTAAATAACGGCTCCGTAGAGTCGGATCATTTGCCCCATCCTGATGCTGCTTGAGTTTATCACCACTGAGCAAAAGTAAATTCTCTACCCCGTGCTGCTGAGCATCTTTCAGAAAAGTTTGAAAATCTGAGATATCTCGACCTTTCCCCGAATAATGCAGAATTTTTTCAATGCTTTGAGGGTAGTCTTGCATTGCTTCTAAAGGAGCAATATCCGTGTCACTTTGTACTCGGTCAGCCAATGTCATGCACACAGGAAAGCCTGCAAATGTCGTTGGGACCAGATGCGTTTTTTGCGTCGTTAGATATTCAAACGAGATACAAAACTGGCGTTGCAATAGATATTGGGAAAATAAAGACATAAAGGCAGGCAGTTAAATCTGCTGAGAAACCATACAATAAAGTTTATAAAATTATAGATTAATCACATAAAAATTTAAATTACTTAAGCCACACTTCCGACTTTTTCTAGCCTGACCTTGAATATGTCACGCTAGCAAGACCATGCCCCAAACCACAATTTATGCTAATATTGCGCGCGTCTTGAAATGCGGTTTTTTTCATCGTATTTCAGACAGCTTTTGGTATTTCTTCACCATTTTCCATTTCGTTCTTCCATCTTGTTCTTTTAAGGCGTGTTTTTTTAATGACTGATCTCCAACCCATTGAAAATAAACTTCAACCACGAATCAGTGTTGCGCCGATGATGGATTGGACGACTCGTGACTATCGTTTCTTTGCACGCTTATTTAACCCTAATGTGATTCTCTACACCGAGATGGTCACCACAGGTGCGATTTTATTTGGCGGTGCGAATCGTCATTTGGACTATAACAACGAAGAACACCCGATTGTGTTACAGCTAGGCGGTTCAAATCCTAAAGATTTAGCGACCTGTACCAAGATGGCACAGGACTGGGGCTATGATGAAGTAAACCTCAATGTCGGCTGTCCGAGTGACCGCGTTCAGAACAATAATATTGGCGCATGCTTGATGGCAGAGCCTGATTTGGTTGCAGAATGTATTACTGAAATGCGAAATGCTGTTGATATTCCAGTGACCGTGAAACACCGCATCGGGATTGATGACATGCAGTCTTATGAAGAAATGCTGCATTTTGTTGATACGGTTGCAAAGACTGGCTGTAACAATTTTATCGTGCATGCTCGTATTGCCCTGCTGCAAGGTTTGTCGCCAAAAGAAAACCGTGATGTGCCACCTTTACGTTATGAAGATGTTTATCGTCTGAAACAAGAACGTCCAAATTTATTGATCGAAATTAATGGCGGGGTGAAAACCTTTGCTGAAACACAGCAACATTTACAACATGTTGATGGCGTGATGATTGGTCGTGAGGCTTATCACAACCCCTACTTATTGGCTGAGATCGGTCAGCTTTGGGATCTCGAATTACCTAACCGTTTCGATATTATCGATCAGATGCTGCCATATATTGCGAAACGCATGGAAGAAGGTGCGCCACTTTCTATCATTACCCGTCATATTTTAGGTTTATTCCAAAACCTACCGGGTGCTCGAAAATGGCGTCAGGCTTTAAGTGGTGGCAATGCCAAAACCTTTGCCGATGTGGAAAATGCCATCCAAAATATTAAAGATGCAATGCAACGTACAGAAGACTATTTACGTGATCATCCTAAAGTCGTTTTAGAAGATTAATCTTCTAAAAGTAAAAGCCCACTACTTTGCGGGCTTTTTTATTTGTCAAGCTTCACAAATTACGTGTTTAGCAACATCGTCACAACTCAGCTAAATCATCTAAACAGTCACATCATTGCTCAATGACTATTGACCGTAATGTTCCCTTTGGGAAAAGGTTCATCATCATAGCCAGTCCATTGATAATCGGATGGATCTTCTTCCTCACGCAAACCCACATAGCTCTCAGGCGCCGATGTAACAGGCTCAACCTCCTCGGTTGGCTGTTCCAATTCCTCAACCAAATGATTCAACTCTTGATCTAACTGCGCCTGATATTTTGCGATTTCAGCTTCGTCAATGAAGGCAAATTGTTCTTCATCTATTTTCCATGCATAACCTTGCAAATCTTTGTAAATATCGACCAAAACAGTATAAGGCTGACCATCGTATTGCAACGTCGCCTGAGCCTTAAAACTTAATCCCTTACGTTCTAATACTTTTATATTTTGAATCCGTAAATGGTACTGCCGATAATCTGGATTCTGATCAAACTCGTGCTGCATCTGCTGCTCAATCTGCCGAGATAATTCATCTGTCGAGACAAAATAACTACAACCAGCCAAACTTAACAGTAAAAAAATGGTGAGCCATCGAAACATATTGCATCCCCCATGATGCATTTATTCTTGATGAAAAAGTCAGACCGATCACAAATTCCGATCCAAACATTCCTCATTGTTTGCTTCATAATAGCTAATAAAACACACAGTACAAGCCAAATTATCAAGATTTCTCAATTTTATATTTAATTTTGATATCAATCACTTAAATTGCATTTTTGATGTTTTAAAACACTGACAGCCTTGGTCTTTTGCTGACATATTTTTGTTGAAAATGACCATTTTGGTAGTGGTTTCCTAGCCTTCAAATTTTCAACATGAAACTGAACCCATCGTAATTTATCCAATATAGAGCCTTAAACAAAACATCATAAAAGCGCCATAAAAAATCCCCGAACATTGCGGGGATTTTGAGGAATCAACTGAAATTATTCATCGTCCGTTTCAGGCTCATGATTTAGCGCATCATGTATGGCTTCCACCAATTGCTGTGCAATTTCTTGTTTTGACGCTTTCTCTAAATCACGCTTTTCCATTTGATATTGATCTGCGAAGAACACGGTCATGGCGTTTTCATCAGAAGCAAAACCAATATCTTTACGTGAGACATCATTGCAAGCGATCATATCGAGTTTTTTCGCCACAAGTTTGCCTGCGGCATACTCCTCGACATTGCGTGTCTCGGCAGCAAATCCAACCATAAATGGACGTTTTGACTGCTGCGCAATTGTTGCAACGATATCTGGGTTTTTAATTAATGCTACATTGAGTTCATCACCAGCTTTTTTGATTTTATGCTCTGCAACTTCTGCCACGCGATAATCGGCAACAGCTGCTGTTGCGATAAAAATATCACAGCCTTCATCTAACATTTGCAGACTGGTCTCTAACATTTTAATTGCAGACTGCACATTAATCCGTCGTACACCATTTGGTGTATCTAAACTTACGGGTCCTGCGATCAGCGTTACTTTAGCCCCAGCCGCATAACAAGCCGCTGCCAGTGCGAACCCCATTTTACCTGTGCTATGGTTGGAAATATAACGTACAGGATCTATCGACTCACGTGTAGGACCAGCTGTAATCGCCACATGTTTGCCGGCAAGCATGCCAAATTTTTCAGCAATGGCTCGCTGTGCTTGATGAAAATAGGCCGCCACTTGATCTGCCAAATCTTCTGGCTCAGGCATGCGTCCTAAGCCCACATCTCCACATGCTTGAGAACCGGCATCGGGCATTATCACATGTACGCCATCTTCAACCAGTGTATTTAAATTACGCTGTGTCGCTTTGGCTGCCCACATTTGCTGATTCATTGCTGGGGCAACCCAGACCGGCGCTTTTGTCGCAAGATAAAGTGTCGAAAGAAGATCATCTGCTAAACCCGCCGCAAATTTTGCCAGCATGTCGCAACTTGCAGGAGCAACCAATACCAAATCAGCCCAACGTGCCAATTCAATATGTCCCATGCCCGCTTCTGCTTCGGGATTGAGTAATTCGGTATGCACAGGGTTACCTGAAAGCGCCTGAAACGTTAGCGGGGTCACAAAGGCTTGCGCACCTTGAGTCATCACCACGCGCACATCAAATCCGGCATCTTTTAATCGACGGACAAGAATGGCACTTTTATAGGCTGCGATACCACCAGTGACACCTAAAAGAATATTTTTTGTGGGCATTACACTTAAATCAAAGCTCACGAACAGGCTACCTATCTGTTGCAGTGGCGCTCACAATAGCATTAAATATGCACTGACCCAACAATCTGCTGTGAAAAAGCCGATTGACTGATAATAAAAAAGTCTAAGAATAATGAATAATTCAATTAAAAATTGGCCTGAACAAGAGCGCCCACGTGAGCGCCTGATTCAACAAGGCGCACAAAGTTTATCCGATGCTGAGCTACTGGCTATTTTCCTACGCTCTGGTTCCCAGCAGCACTCTGCTGTCGAACTCGCACGACTCCTGATCCAACATTTTGGTCAGTTGCAAGCGCTAATGAATGCGTCATTTGAGGATTTGCGCCAGTTTCATGGCATTGGAAACAGTAAATATGCTCAGCTCATGGCGGTAAAAGAACTCGGAAAACGCTATGTGAGTCAGCATTTTCAAAATGAAGCCTTGCACTTGCAACACTCTGAACAATTACAAAATTTTCTTCGCTTTGAATTTTTATCGGAACGTCAAGAAGTCTTTGGCGTGCTTTGTCTAGATGCGCATTTAAGAAAAATAAACTTTAAAAAACTTTTTTATGGCAGCCTCAATACCTGTGAAATTTCCATCAATCAACTGCTGCGTTATGCCATTTCTGAACACGCCAGCAGTATCGTCATTGCACATAATCATCCTTTCGGTCGTGCAGAACCCTCTGCTGCCGATCTGGAATTGACTCGACTCATTCAGCAGGCTTGTCAGCTGGTAGAAATTCGACTGATCGATCATTGCATTATCTCCACAGAAGGGAGTTTTTCCTTTGCTGAACATGGCTTGCTCCAAGCACACTTATCTGCATGAAACAGTTATTGACAAGTGCTTGAGCAAACCCGAAGATCATCATAATTTTTTAAAACTAGAAATTATCATTCGAACATGATCGTCCGTGACCAACCGAGTATTTTTAAACTGCTATTTTCTTGGCGAGGAACGATTTTACCTAAGGTTTTACCACCGCTCGGGATCGTTATGTTGCTGTCTGCCATTGTGGGCGGCTTATCCTATGTCGATATCTTCCATTTTACCGAATTTCCTTTGGTCGGCTTTACCCTAATTGGTGTCGTGCTGTCGATTTTTTTAGGCTTTAAAAATTCAGCTTGCTATGACCGTTGGTGGGAAGCTCGGCGTTTATGGGGCATTTTGATTGCCAACGCGCGACATTTTGACCGTGACTGCCGTTTACTCAGTCAAGGTCGTCGTGAACGTGTGATCCAACATGTGATTGTGTTTGCCAATGTTTTGCGTGACCGACTCCGCCATCAAACCGCCAACCCCACTGAACTAGTTGAAACCAGCGGCATGAGCGCGAATGCCATCACTCAGTTATACCAACAAGCCAATGCACCGCAGTACACGTTGAGTTTGATTCAATGGGAGCTAATGCAGGCGCTTAAAGATGGTGAAATTTCAGATATTATTTATACCCAGATGAATCAGCATGTGATGGAACTCAGTACCGTACAAACAGGCTGTGACCGGATTGCCACCACGCCATTACCGTTTGCTTATTCGGTCTTGCTGAATCGAACCGTTTATTTTTTCTGTTTTGTCTTACCCTTTAGCTTGGGTTCTACTTTAGGTCTAGCGACTCCCCTTTTAGTGGGGATTTTGGCCTATACCTTTTTAGGCTTAGATGCGCTGAGTTCAGAGATTGAAGAGCCCTTTGGTACACAAAGTAATGACCTTCCATTGGACTCGATGGTGCGTACTATTGAAATTGAACTTCTTGGAACTTTAGGAAAACCCACCCCACCACCGATTCAAGCCAAAGATCATAATTTACTGTAATTGATCAATGAGTCTAAACCCTCGCTTACATAGCTTTGTCGTACACTTTTTTGTACATCGAAGATATGTAAGCAATTGATGTTACGCAGCAAGATCAGAAGCGTAATTTGATTTAAATAAAAGAACGATACGCGGCAAGGTCATCCGCAAGTGTTTGAGTCAGGACGACTTCTAATCAAAAATGTTTTTGCAATACTGTGAATAATTTAACGGTAATGATCGAGTTTTGCGGTGAGGAGCACTGCTCTGCAAGATGGTTTCCTTACGAAGCACGCTTCTCACTTTATCGAACGAGAAACAATGTGTCGTAAGCGTACCTCCAGCCGAAGGCTAATCCCTATATTCAATCTCTAGATGCAAGACTCCGTCGAATCGACTCAAAATGATTTTTAAAAATTCAAAATTACTTTTATGTGCATAACATCTCTAAGTAAGGAAAATCTTAGAGAACGACTTTAAGCAAAGCTCTCCCAGATTCCAACTTGCCCTTCTTTCACTCGAGGGATGTTGCCGAGTTTAATCCATGGCATATTGTCACCATGAAAATCACTCCCAACAGAAACTTTTAAGTTAAAGGCAGCAATCATACGATCCACCATTTGACGAGTCGATAATGGCTCAATTGCCGGTGGTAATTCCACTGCATCACCGCCCGCTTCAGCAAAGATTTCAATCAAATAACGAATATTGGTCGCAGATAAATCATAACGCGTTGGATGCGCCAACACTGCAAAGCCACCACTGGCATGAATCACCTCAATGGTCTCAACAAGACTTGGACCTTCAAATTTTACAAAAGCTTTTTTGCCTTCTTTAATATATTTATCAAAAGCTTGTTGTGGACGCGCAACCACACCCTTTTCCACCAAAGTTTTGGCAATATGGGTACGTGTTACCCGATCTGGAATATGGTCGACTTTGGCAACCACATCGCTATAAATATCTTGACCAATTAACGGTATCAGTAAGTCACAAATCTGCCGAGCACGTTCCGCTCGAATACGCTTTTGATCCATCAATAAGGCTTGTATGGGCGCTGGATTTTGCATATTTAAAGCGACGATATGCACACCATAACTTTTTTTGGTCGCAGGTCTCGACCACTGGCTGGAAATCTCCACGCCAGAGATTAATTGTAGCTTTAATTCATGAGCGACTTGCTCTGCTGCCAACAATCCGTCCATCGTATCGTGATCAGTCAAAGCCAGCGTATGAATTCCAATAGCACTTGCGGCCTGCACCAAAGCCTCTGGTGACAAAGTACCATCAGAAATATTACTGTGTGTATGTAAATCTACGCCTTGCATCTCTATACTATGTCATTTATTTGATCAGATTTAGATACTCTAACATGAAAGCACTTTTAGACTTTGTGCCACTCATTATTTTCTTTTATTTATATAAAACTGTAGATCCAAAAGATACGCAGCACCCATTATTACAATTAATTGGTTCTGCTGGGGGTGTCGATAACAATAACATTCTTGTGGCAACATCAGGTCTCATCATTTCCATGCTTGTGGTTTATGGTGCATTGTTTGTGATGCAAAAATTCCGTCTAGATAAACAGCAATGGATTGTGTTGTTCATGACCGTGATTTTTGGTGGTATTACCCTGATGCTAAGCGATGATTTTTATATTCGGTTAAAAGCCGTTTTACTGAACTTAGTGTTTGCTGGGGCGTTTTTACTTTCTCCACTGTTTAGTAAAGATAAGAAACCACTCATCGAACGTTTATTTGGTCCAGTCTTAAATTTAACCGCTGTCGGTTGGAAACGATTGAACTATGCATGGGCTGCAATGTTCGTGGTGATGTCATGTTTACACACCTTTTTCGCTTATTTGTTTGCAGACGGAAAATATTGGGGTGAATTCACTGCTTTTGGTGACATGATCGTGATGTTTTCCTTTATCATTATTCAGTTTATTGTATTACGTAAATACTTTAAGACCTCAGAATAATCCATTCGGTCAAAAATCAGGAAAAGTCATGCCATTATTCGTCGTAAGCTGTACAGATAATGAAGGTACAGTAGAAAAGCGCCTTGCAGTTCGCCCTCAACATCTTGAACGTCTACAAAAACTTGATGATGAAGGTCGTCTGATTGTTGCAGGTGCGATGCCTAAAGATCCGGCAAACCCGCAAGCTGGTTTTTATGGCAGTACGATCATTGTCGATTTTGATAGTCGTGAAGCCCTAGACCAATGGTTGGCAGATGAACCTTTCCTCAAAGAAGGGGTTTATGGCCAAATTGATGTCAAACCATTTAACAAAGCATTTCCTAAAGGATAAGGTTCATGCGCGTCGTTGTTTCTAGTTTACTGGGCTTATCTTTAATTTGTTCAACTGCATGGGCTGAAGAACCGGCTCCTGCACCTGCTGTAGCCCCTGCTGCTCAAGCAACGACTGCAACACCTCCTCCCAATCCTGTGCCGCATACCATTCCTGCCAATAAACCGGGCATCATTAAAGTGGCGGCAACCGTCAATCCCAATGGTCAACCTCAAGATGCAAATCCATTGACCATTGAGCAATTGGCAAAAAATAAAGCGCTGCAAGATGCCAAAGTCAAAGCGATGGTCAAAGACCAATCTGTACGCTTACAACAGTTAGAAAAAGCTAACCTTGAAGCCTTGGCGCAAAACCAAGAATTACAACTTAAAAATGATAGCTTGGGCGTACAAGTACAAGTGCTACAAAGTGAACGTAGTGCGCAGATGTTTTTATATGGCGGGACCACACTTGGTGTTGGCGTGATTTTAGGTTTCTTATTGGCCAGTTACGTCTATACCAAACGTCGTCGTCAATGGTAATTCGTTTTTCTACTTCAATTTAAAGGTTGCTTGAGTTTTGTCAGGTGCAATTCAGACTGCCGATCTCGATTGGCAAATGATCGATGGCATTGATATTCCAGTGTCTAAACAGTTTGGTGATGTGTATTTTTCGAAGGATAACGGCCTACTCGAAACACGTCATGTGTTTTTAAAAGGGAATGACCTCGACACTCGCCTTGCGGCACTGACTGATTTTGAATATTTCAGTGTCGGCGAAACAGGTTTTGGTACAGGCTTAAATATTTTGGCCCTGTGGCAATTATGGCAACAGGTTCGTCCAGATAATCACAGTCATCTGCATGCCATTTCTGTAGAAAAATTCCCTTTATCTAAAGCAGACCTCATTCGTGCATTAAATGCATGGCCTGAATTACAGTCTTTGGCACAGCAACTGATTGCGCAATATCCTGAACCCATTGCGGGATGTCATCGACTCAATTTTCCAGAAGAACGTTTTTCAATTGATCTTTGGTTAGGCGATGCACACGACGTTTTTCCCGTCATGGCAAAAACTGCTACGGTCAATGCATGGTTCTTGGACGGTTTTGCACCCGCCTGTAATCCGGACATGTGGGAAGAAAACGTACTCAAAAATATCGTACGTCTATCGGACATTGGGACGACCTTCTCCTCATTTAGTGTGGCAGGTGTACTGAAACGCGGCTTACGTGAGCATGGCATTACTATTACACGACCACGTGGCTTTGCACATAAACGTGAAATGCTCAAAGCCTTTTGGCTCGCACCTGAAAGATCAGATGATCAATCCGAAGTTGCTAACCTTCCCACATTAGACGAAAAAAAAAATTCTGAAATCACTGTAGGTCATAACCCTCGTCAAATCGCAATTATTGGCGCTGGCATCGCAGGTTTAAGCTGTGCTTGGGCATTTGCTCAACGCGGGCATCAAGTGCGTATTTACGAGAAATCAGCACCACTCAGCGGTGGATCGGGTAATCCTCTTGCCCTACTCAACCCTAAACTCTGTCCAATTGAACAAAGTGCTGAGCATCTGATGACCCTGAGTTGGTTATATGCGCTCAAGCATTATCAAAACTTCAAGGCATTTCGTCCCTTACAGATTCACCAATCTATTTTAAAAAATAAAGCAGAGCACCTTGATTTAGCTCAAGCTTATCCTTCACAGGTATTAGCGGCTGAAGAAGGCACGCTAAATCAATTAGCCTCAACATATCCAACCTTGCTCCTCAAACAAGCAGGCGCAGTCAGTCCACATCAGCTTCGTGACCAAATCTTGGCACATCCACACATTGAATTGTTACAAGCAGATATTCAACGCATTGAGCAGCAACACAATGGCGTTGCGCTATTTACACAGGATCAGCAGCTTCCATCTGCCGAGCATGTCATTCTCTGTGCTGCACGTGAGAGCATGCAGCTACAAACAGATTATCCAGAGCTGCGTGCCATTCGTGGACAAGTCAGTTGGTTGAACAACCCCGCTCAACAAATGGATGTGCGTACCGCCTATAGTTATGGGGGCTACTGTATGCAACTGGATGCCGAACAGGTGATTATGGGCGCGTCATTTTATCCCGGCCGTGATGACACCGCCGTTCTCACAGAAGATCATGTGCATAACTATGAACTTATCCACAATGTGTTCCCCGACTTTGCCAAAACCCTAGCACCGATTGAGCAATGGCAAGGACGTGCCGCAATTCGCGCACAGACAAAAGACTTTTTCCCGGTAATTGGTGCAGTCCATGAAGATCAGCACATTTATAGCTGTAGTGGACTCGGTTCTAAAGGTTTCCTGTATGCCCCGCTCTGTAGTGAAATCATTGCCGCGTTGGTCTTAAAAGAAGCCTGCCCTATTCCAACACAGCTACTCGATAAAATTCATGCAGCACGTTTTATACGACGCGCCAAAGCCAAACAAAAAACTAAGAAGCCTTATTTTCAGGGTCAGATGCCGTCAACTCGCCCTAAAGAAAAATAACCTGCAATAAAAAAGCGCCTTTCGGCGCTTTTTTTGATTCGATCTCATTTCCCTTGTTCCAAAGGAAGACCGGCATCACGAGCAGCACGCGTGCCGCCCATTAATATTACATATTCACGTGAGCTGTCAAAACCCTCTAGTAACTCTGCTGCACGTGGAGCTTTACTTCCACCACCACATAAAATGTAAATGGGTTGATCCGTTGACACCTGAGTCAGTGCATCTGATGACAATGCGTTGATCGGTCGGTTAACCGCACCTTTCACATGTGCTTCAGCATACGCACTTGCATCGCGAACATCCCAGATAATCGAGTCTTCTGGGAACTCAAATGTTGTAATTTCTTGTTTACGGATCATTGCACACTCCTTTTGATGTAAACAACACTTGGCAAATGAAGAAAACATCCCTAGCATCTCAGATATTCTTTCCCTTTGTAAAGGTCTAATCTATGCCTTCTTTTGATATTGTTTCCGAATTAGAAGTTTTTGAAGTAAATCATGCAGTTCAAAACACGCAAAAAGAAATAGCGACGCGTTTTGACTTCCGTGGTCAAGACGTTTCAATTGAGTTAAATGAGAAAAATAAGGAAATCAAAATCTCAACAGAAAGCGATTTCCAATGTGAGCAAGTGTATACCATGCTCGAAAATCATTTCTTCAAACGTAAAGTTGACATTCAAGCACTCGATCCACAAAAAATGACCGCTTCTGGTAAAAACGTCATTCAAGTGATCAAACTAAAAGACGGTCTTGACTCTGATACTGCAAAAAAAATCAATAAAGCCATTAAAGAAAGCGGCATTAAAGTGCAATCTTCTATTCAAGGCGACAAAATTCGTGTGACTGACAAGAAACGTGACACTTTGCAACAAGTGATGGCGTTCTTAAAAGAGCAACAGTTTGGTGTGCCGCTTCAATTTAATAACTTTAAAGACTAAGGCATTACATTTGCCATAGAGGACGACATGACACGACCAAACCGCCTACATAAAATCGTAAACGCATCATCTAAATTACCGAAAGTTCTTCAGAGTCGTTTGCTCAGTCAAGCATTTGGTCGCGTCGTGCCTATGGTCGGTACCGCTAAAATTCGTTATCAACATGTTAGCCCTGAGCGTGTTGAGGTGAGCATCGCCAATCATAAGGCGATGCAAAACCATATCGGGCAAGTACATGCCTGTGCCATGGCGCTGATCGCAGAAACAGCCACAGGCTTTGTCACAGCAATGAACGTCCCAGACAGTGCCATTGTCCTGATTAAAAGCTTCAAAGTTGATTTTAAACGTCCAACCCAAGGTGGGATGAAAGCCATCGCAACGCTTACACCCGAACAGCAACGACAAATGCAAAGCACAGAAAAAGGTGAAACCTTAGTACAGGTCTTAGTCACCGATGAATCTGGTGAAGCACCTATTCAATGCGAAATGCTTTGGGCTTGGGTGGCAAAATCCGCTCTGAAAAATAAATAAATGTAAATAAAACTTACTTTTAGGTAAGTATAAGTTTTACCAAATTTCAGCAAAATCAAGACTGTTTTTTACTATTTATACGCCCTAATTCCGCTCAATATGCTTGCACGACACAAATATATTGAGCACTTTATGAAAAAAATCATTCCCCTTTCATTCATCAGCATGGCGGTGTTTTTAACTGCTTGCCAAAGCACAATTCCTGCAACGCCAACGACTCCAAATCAAGCGGCTGATAGCAATATTCAAACCAGCCAAGCAGCGGAAAATAAGAAAATCGTGATTGATTTTTATGAAGGTGTCTTTCTTAAACATCAAGTTAAGACATATGCTGACCGATATATTGGCAATCAATATATTCAACATAATCCGCATGTACCTGATGGCAAGGCGCCTTTTGTCGATTATTTCACCCAGTATTTTAAACAAAATCCTGAAGCAAAAAACCAGATCAAACGTGCCGCTGCCGAAGGTGATTTGGTCTATTTACATGTGCATTCTACGCAAAATAAGCAAGACCGTGGAGAAGCCATTATTGATATCTTCCGTGTTGAAAATGGCAAGATCGTCGAACATTGGGATGTGCAACAAAGCATTCCTGAAACCAGTGCCAACTCAAACTCGATGTTCTAATTTCTCCGTCACTATTCATAAAAAAGCCACTCGATTGAGCGGCTTTTTTATTGCGTCTAACTTTAATTAAGCTTGATCTGCAGCAAATTTAGCTTTTGCATCCGCAGGAATTTGACGCTTAGCACCTTTCACATCGACAGCGACAAATGTAAATACACCTTCGGTTACGCGAATTGGATCACGTGAACTGTCGTGACTATCCCAAACTTCAATCTGCATTTGGATAGAGGTATTACCCACTTTTAAAATTTTGGTATATACACTGATGACATCCCCGACTTTCACTGGAACGAGGAAGGTCATTTGGTTAATTGAAATCGTTGCACAGCGTCCTTGACTGAAACGCTCTGCGTGAATTGCACCGGCCAAGTCCATTTGTGACACGATCCAACCACCGAAAACATCACCACTCCAGTTGGTGTCTGCAGGCATCGCGATGGTTTGTAGGGAAAGCGTTCCTTCAGGTTTTACATGAGTTTCTGACACTTTAGCTCCTGGCGCTGACATTTATTGAGGTAGATTTAACTGCTGGTTGAGCCATTGTTGTAACTCACCAGCACGCATTGCACCACTTATTCTAGCAATTTCGTTGGTTTTATTCATCAAAACCAGTGTAGGAATACTACGAACATTAAATGCACCGCTCAATCGAGGGTTTGCTTCGGTATCAATTTTGGCAAAAACCACCTTCGGATTTGATTTTGCAACTTGTGCAAAGTGTGGCGCCATCATCTTACATGGTCCACACCATTCAGCCCATAAATCGATCAGAACAGGTAAATCACTATTGCTAATAAAGTTGGCAAAGTTCTTTTCATTCAACTCGATGGGCGCCAATGGAATCAATGCTTGGTGACATTGACCACATGCAGGTCCAACTTCGAGTTTTTCTTCAGGTACACGGTTTTTTGCACCACATTCAGGACACACAACGATCATTTAGCTGACTCCAACATGTTGATGTAAAAATTCTAATTGGGTTGCCATGGCTTTTTCAAACCATTGCCCATGATAAATATCAAAATGTTGCATTTCCCACTCATAATACTGCACATACGGTGCAATATTGGTCGCAGTTTCTCGGCTTGATTCGATGGGAATCAAACTATCTTCTTTGGCTGCAATAAAAAGTACTGGTATGCTAATTTTACGTACATCCAATATTGGGCGATAACGGATTAACTTAAAAAAGGCCCGAGCCGGAATTTCGCCACTCCAATAAAAATCAGGATTTACAATCGATAAATAGCCCGCATAACTGTCTTCAGACTGTAAAAAACACAATCGATGCGGATCAACTACGGGTAAAGTCGTTGGGCTCATCCCGACTTTAGAGCCCATATAGTCCTGACTCGATAATTTTAACGCTTTGGGTAATTGCTGTAAGGGATACAATTTTGCACTTTCAGCGCCATCAACAAATGGAACTTGTACCATCACCGCTTTAATATTTTTAAGCTCTGCCGCCAAACTGAGTACATAGCCACCACTCAGCGATGTTCCCCATAATACAATGCGTCTCGAATCAATCGATTTACGCTGCTGTAAATGATCAATCATGGTCCGCCAATCTTCAAGTTGAGCTTTAAGATTCACCAACTCTCTCGGACGCCCTGTACTGCCACCCCAATAGCGATAATCAAACAACACAACAGCATAGCCCGCTTGTACAAAGCGCTTGGCATATTGCACTAATTTAAATTGGCGTAATGCAGCCAAACCATGCGCCATGAGAATGACTGCAGGTTTTTCAACAGATTTTGGACGATAAAAGTCAGCAGCTATAACATCTTGTCCGCTTTTGACATACAGTGGTTCGACTGTATAGGCGTGCATACGCGCTCCATTGCGTTATTTTATGGTTGTAATCGCTTATAAAAATTTAAGAACATTCTGCTCAAGTTTGTGCTTAATGCTATCATAAAGCATAAATCTATGAATTAAATTATGGAGTGACTCAATGAGCGAAAATGTTGGTTTTGCAGGTCAAATCGGCCCAGAACATGTAGCGCAAGTGGTTGAAAAAGGCTTTAAATCGATTATCAATAACCGCCCTGACATGGAAGGTGGTCCTGAGCAACCAACCAGTGCTCAAATTGAAGAAGCAGCTCGTACCGCTGGTTTAGATTATGTTCATCAACCGGTTGTTGCGGGTCAAATTTCTGAGCTAGATGTCCGTAACTTTGCTAATCATTTTAATGAATTGCCAAAGCCAGTGCTCATGTTCTGCCGTACAGGTAACCGTTCAAATAATCTATATCAACTAGCAAAACAGATGGATCTTTTGGATGACTAAGGCTTTCATTCAAAAAGCTTTATTGATCGCAACATGCATCTTTTCGGCACCCACATTTGCTGATAATAACAGGCCCTTAAATGCAAATTTAAGTGTCTCTGGACAAATGACCACAGATAAGTTTTCAAGTTTACTCAAACAACTTAAATTTAAATCTGTAATTGTGAATCGACCAGATAGTGAGGCGGGCAATGAAGTGACTGTTTTACAGTTACGAGGCATTGCGGAAAAGTCTCATGTGAGTGTTGTGTATCAACCTGTGCAAAGCAGTAAAATTTCTCAAACAGACGTGAAGGAATTTGCCAAATACTATAATGAGCTTCCTAAACCCATTTTGATGATTTGTCGCAGCGGCTCTCGTTCGACAGCTCTTTTCAATCAAGCTAAGGCTCAAGGTTTGCTCAATGACTAAATTCGTGTTTACCGTTTTATTTACAACGTTGTTGCTAACAGGGTGTAATTCTATGAATGTACGTCCAACCGTTGGTGTAAGTGTCGGGACTACACTTTGAATTGAACAGTCCTTCCAAAAAAAACAGCGCCGAAGCGCTGTTTTTTATTTATTAACGAATCGTATATTCTTGTTTTGTGATTTGTCCTGTCGGAGCTGTCACAGAAAGCACTAAACTATCGCCTGAGTCACATTCTTTTAAGCGGTAAGAGTAAAACACTTGTGAACTTGAAGAGAATGTAGATGGCGTAAGCAAGTTGAATACTGAAGGTACAGCGGCATTACCACTCCAAAGCTCTGCTGAACAAGACTTTTCATTGTCTTTGGTATTATCTTCAGCTTTCAATGCAACAGTTGTACCCGTTGGCATTGGAACAGATTGCGCACTATTACCAAATAATTTAAAAGTGAAGTTTGACTTAGTCTCTGATACAGCTGGGTTTGTAATGGTTGGAACATCATTACTAAATGAAAATACCAGTTGTTGGCGAATGACTGCTGACAATTCAGTGTTACATGTACCCGATATATTTGGTTGAATAAATGTACTAGCCGCGCATGTATTCCCTACAGCTCCACGTTTATATAAAAACTCACCTAAAGCCGCTTCAAAAATCGTGTTTTCATTATCATCACGGAAGAAGTCACCAATATTACTTGTTAACTCATCCACACCTGCAGTGTATAGGTTATCTGAGTCTTTATCGATATAAGACTTATCTCCTTCAACATATGCCAATACCGTTACACGGTTATCTGCAGGTCGTGGATTTTGAGTCTGCAATACAACACTACATTCACCATCTGCTGTTGAACAGTTAGGCGTGATGCTACCGCCTTCAGTAACGAAACTTACAACTGTACCATCAGGAACTTTATTACCTACTCGGTCACGTAAACGTGCAACGATTGTCGCTTTATCCCCATCAACATCCCATTGTAATGCATTTTTTGATACAGATAGACTTAAACCATTTTGTGTAACACGGCCTGTTGCCACTGAAACATCTTTAGTTAATGCGCTGACACTTGTATCACTGACTAATGTTGCTTTTAATTCTACAGGGCCAGGTAAACTACCAGGGAAGATATCAACTACAATTTTACCGTCATCATTAGATTTAATAACTTTCTGTGTTTTATTATGTAATGCAATAAAACTCAAATCAGTTGGTGCATAAATGAGCTCAACCAAGACATCTTGGTTTTTAGCAGGTAAATTATTTGAATAAACTGTAAATTCTAATTTACCAGATGCACTTGAGCCGCTATTTGCAGCACCAAGTTTTACTTCACCTGAACTATAAACCAGTGAATTGGCTTTAATAGGATTTATTGTAATATTTTTAGTAGTGGTGGTTGCACCATTATTCGCAGTAATTGTAATTGCTTGGGTGCTTGAGCAAAGCTGACCACCTGATGAAATTGCAGTATATGTTGTTTCAACCAAACCTTGATTTGAATTTACTGAACTATTCGTAAACGTACCGCAATCAGCTTTGAAATTGACTTGTACATTATTTTGTACAGCATTTGAAGTAGCATCAACAGTTGTTAAACTAATTTTAACCGTTCCACCAGCATCAATACTTGATTGATCAAAAGTTAAATTATCAAATTTTGTTTTCAGTGCTTCAACAGAAACAAATGAATCGCTTGTATTCGCCGTATTACCATTAAGCTCTGCATTTGCAGATATTTTAAAAATACCTGTTTTTGTTTCATCGGTCGGCTTAATGCCAATTTTAGCAACACCTTCAGCATTTGAAAGAACTGTTGCATTTGAAGTTTCAAATGTAATATTTTCACCAGTAAACGTAACGAGTGCACCACTTACTGGCTGTCCATTTTGATCAGTTACTTTTACGCTCGCACTTGCACCTAAAATCGTCAAGATCGTAGTTTTCAGATTATTACTATCAGCAAGTTCAACATTTGTAATATTTAATTTTGCAACTACAGGCGTTTCAATCCCATTATCGGTACCAGAACCATTCCCGTTATTACTTTCCCCTTGATTAAAATAACCATCACTACCACCACCACCACAACTAGCCAACAATACGGCTAAAGCTACAGCTGACAGTTTCATAGTCACTTGTTTTTTTTGCATGGAATTCCCCTAAAACCCTCAATATATATAGAGTTGTTATAAATATTTATTGGTAGCTATGTAACCATAGTTATAGCTTTATGTAAACAAAAGGAAGACAAATGTTTGATATGTTAAATTTGAAGAATGAAGGAGAATTTTATGTACGACATCATCATTATCGGTGCAGGAACAGCAGGCATTTCAGCCTATAAAGAAGCAATTAAAAAAACACAAAATATTCTTATCATTAATGATGGTCCTTGGGACACCACCTGTGCACGTGTCGGTTGTATGCCCAGTAAAATACTTATCTCTACTGCCAACCGTATGTACGAAATAGGACATGCTGATAATTTAGGGCTAGATGTCAAAAGTGAAATTGATACCTCTAGCGTCATGCAACATGTTCAAACCTTACGTGATCGTTTTACAAGAGCCACGTTAAAAGATGTTAAAAGCTGGCCAAGCCAACATAAAATTTCAGGAAAAGCTGAATTTATTGATTCAAATACAATTCAAGTAAATAACCAAACATATCAAGCCAAGTCATTTATCCTTGCAGTAGGTACAACTCCTGCTATAGATACTGAACAAAAACAAATATTAGGCGATAAATTAATTACATCCGATCAGATATTTGAATTAGAACAACTCCCAAAATCTGTCGCAGTTATTGGAAGTGGCGTCATCGCTTTGGAATTAGCGCAAGCTTTAACACGCCTCAATGTAAACACAACCGTTTTTGCACGTAGTCGAAAAATTGGCTCACTGAGTAGCCCTATATTGCAAAAGCTCGCACAGGAAGAATTAAGTAAAGAGTTAAAGCTAAAGTTTGAAATTTTACCTGAACATTACTCTGTTGAAGGCGATCTAGTTCATCTAACCTACACTGAAGAAAACGTACAAAAAACGCTACAAGTTGACTATGTCTTAGCTGCAACTGGCAGACATACATTATTAAATACATTAGGTTTACAACGTATAAGTGCCGAATTTAAAGATTTAAAAAAATTACCGATCGACCCTCATACAAAGCAACTAGCTGATTATCCAATTTTTATAGTCGGTGATGCACATACCAATACCCCTATCCAACACGAAGCAGCTCATGAAGGTAAATTTACAGTACAAAACTGTTTAAACTTTCCACAAATTAAATCCATCAAGACGCTAACCCCTTTAGGCATCTTATTTTCTACACCACAAATGGCAACTATTGGTCAAAGCTATAAGCAACTACAAGATAAAAACACAGAATTCGTCATTGGTTTCGTTTCTTACGAAAAACAAGGTCGTGCGATTGTTGCTGCTAAAAATAAAGGGGCTGCCGAAGTATATGTGGATACAATTAACCATACACTATTAGGAGCTGAGCTATTCTGTGCAGAAGCTGAACATTTAGCACATTTACTAGCTTGGATGATTTCAGAAGAACTAAGCATACATGAAATTTTGGATAAACCTTTCTATCATCCAACTTTAGAAGAAGGGTTAAGAACAGCATTAAAGCATGCACGACGTCAGTTAAGATAATTTTATCGTTCTATGTAAACTTATAGCGTTGGATATCCAACGCTTAATTTCCGTGTCCCCCTCTATCTTTTTCCTTTCCCCTTTTCTCCGCACATAAAAAAACACCCCCTGCACTAGTCAGGGGGTGTTTTCGAATAATGAGCTGGCGATGACTTACTCTCACATGGGTAACCCCACACTACCATCAGCGCTAAGAGGTTTCAC
>NZ_VOZB01000011.1:0-126685 GCF_013420005.1 Acinetobacter sp. YH12040 | reverse complement strand
GCCTATTTAAGTGATGTGCTGAAAAGGTTGCCGACACATAAAGTGACTCAGATTGAAGAATTACTGCCACATCGCTGGAAATCCAACTCAAATTAAAAAATAGGCATGGGGTTCAGCGGACGCTTACTCTTAATCGAGGTTTGAATCATTTCATCTACGTGAAAATAATTTGGTATTCTTTCTACATCTGGAAGGCTAAATTCAAGCATTTCTGTATAGCACTTAACTGTTTTTATAAAGCCATCCATATTTTGGTAATCTTCTGGTCGTATATACTGAATCTGATCAACCATATCTTTGACGCATTTCTTAATTGCTCTAGAGTAATCAATATTTAATCCTTTTTTTGCATATGCACCATAAGGCTCTTTCTGTATTTCCTGAATGAACTTTCTCATATCTCTATCTGCCTGAGATGCTATTTCGATTGATTCAGAAAGATGTGCTCTTTCATTACTCTCATATATCAATCGTAGATAGTGATCCAAGCTATACACTGGAAATTTATAACGCTTTATCAAACGACACGTATTTTGTAAGTTTGCATCAATTCTTTTAATGTCATTCTCATACCATCCAAATCCTTCAATATTACTTCTAATGAGGCTACGTCTGGTACTTCGCTGTTTTGCAAAGCTGACCAATCGACTGAGTCCAAAGCTTTGAGATTCTGTAGATGTGGATTCAGATTGATTTCGACCAGTTGTTTGATCAGTTCGATAATTTCTGGATGATTCAAATAAGCTTTTAAGTGTTGTAATAATGCTGGTTTTAAGTCTGCTAAAAAAGTGCTTAGATCGGGTAAGGGCAACTCCTTTTTGAGTTCCTGCTCGTAATTGTTGAGTGTTAACTTGTTGTGCTTCAATTCTGTTTCTAATAGCACTATTTTCTCTTCTAATGCTATTTGATAATGCTTCTGTATTTCCACAGTCTTCTTTAAGCTGTCTTCGATACTCAGATGCATTTGTTGCTGCTGTTTCAATTGTTCGATTTGGATCTGTAGTTGATTTAAATACTCCAGATTCAGTTGTCCTAATTCGGTCATGATCATGGCTTATCTCCAAAGGATAAGAGTTAAAAGCAAAATGAGGCTCGTTAAGCAGAGCCCACTCAGTATTTTTAAAAGTCGCATTTGCTGAGGAATATGTGTGTTGTCTGATTGAATCAAGGTGATCTTTTCTTCCCAAGCACTGTTTTGCTTGAGATGCCTCACTTCCATTTGGTTGATTAACTTCTGCTGTTTGCTGATAAAGGTCTCTAGCTCTTCCTTCTCCTGATCCTGAGCCGTTATCACTTCTTGATTGTGTAAATTGATCGTACTCATTTCGTTGACTTGAGCATTCAGCTGATTGATATTGTCTTCTTGAAGATGAGCTGTTTTCTGTGCCTCGAGTAAACTCTGGAACTGTTGACTCATCAAATGTTGATACTGCACTAATGTCTGGGTAATGTTGTTTGTTGTAATGCTCACGTTTTGCTCTAACACGTCCAACTTGTTCAAAACATTGGTTTGCTTTTTTTCGATCTCGTTCCAAATCTTCTGCGATTTGTTCTCGTGTTCTTTGAGCACCTGTTGTTCTATTTCTATCTTGGAGATAATTCTGGATTGAAAATTGTTCATGATAAAAATCCGACTTTAATCTTTGTCTACGATCATCTGTCTTTAACGTGATGTAGTCTTTACCCACTGTGGTGACTTCTCCAATTTCCTTTAAACTTTGGATGATGGATTCCCTATTCGTTACAACACCACTTAATATTCGATGCAAAATGAACTGATCAATTAATTGAATACGATGCTTTTGAGTTTCCCCTTTTAAGCCTGCACGCATTGCTGCAGCATTTTCAAAGTAAATGTGGTTAGGGAGCTTTGAATCCCGACTACGCGCTGGATCATCAGGTCGTGCCCAATTATTTCGATAATTAAAGTAATCTCTAAGTGGATCGAAATAGTGTCTATGTCCGGGTGGTGCAATATTTAAGGATTTACCTGAAGTCAGCTCTATTCGTGGTACAAGAATATGAACATGCTTTGCCCCATTGTCCTCAACATGCATTACAGCCGTCATGTGATATTGATGTGGCTCTAAGCCTACGAATGCATGTTGTTCAAAGGCATCTAATACCTCCGATATATCCTGATCCGATAATTTATCCTCCTCAGCCCAAGCAATAACGACAGACGTATATTTGTACTTATGTGGTGAGCTTTTTGCTAGAACCGCAAAAGTGCTGGGGTCACCTCGTAAAACCTGTACACCTGCTCTAGGACGATTTTGATGATCTTTGTCATCAATGAGATAACTGGCAGCACGTGCTGGATCTCCGACACCATTTTCAAGGAACTTGAAATACATAATGACTAGCTCCTACCTGTTGTTGCACGTGCTATAGCTCGTTGTTTAGCTCTCTCAACGGCAGCATCAGATCTAACGATCGGTGGTAATGGCTCAAGATGTTGATGAAGTTCTTGTTGGATCTCGCTTAGTATTATTAGACACATACCAAAGGAAAATCGTTCTATATCTGCTTGTTTACCTAAACATAAACGATTCAATGATTTAGCTATTTGATTGATATTATTCCCAATTCTACCCAACTCCCTTAATAGCTCTGGATCTACCTTAGTTGTATAAGGCTGCATATATTTAGCTTTACGTCGATGTTTTTTCTTAGCCTCATTATTTTCAACGCCGACTTCATTTTCACTTTCCAATTCAACCAACTTAAAATTCTTTTTAAGAAGAAATTCTCGGGTAATTAAAAAATGAATAAAATCAGTAAAAATCATATTTTCAGCTTCTAATAAATTCTCCAATTTTTGTGCTTGAGCATCTGTAAATCTTAACCTTTTAACAATCGTACGCTTGCCATGTGCCATGACTTCACCATTTGAATCGTGAGGGTTCTGGGGTCTTAGGGGTCTCCCTAACAAGCCCTGTTGCGTACCAAAAAAAGTGCGTAGCACTTGTTTTTGTAGCTACAGGTAGGCTTGCTTAATGACACCACCATCCATATTAGGTATTCACCTAACTAGGCTAAGGCTACTAAAAGTAAAAATTTGAAGATTAGATATGTTGGGAATTTTGAAATTTTCGCTAAAAGTTTAATTAGACTTACATAAAAACTTAGTTGGCTTTAAAAGCAGCCTGTATTGAAGTACTTACTCTTATTCTGTCTAGATAGACTTTAATGCTTTTTATAACGACTCAGAGCTAAACAAACTGTGAGATATAGACAAATTCATAAAAAGCCCAATCGTTATGATTCGGCTTTCCACAAAATAAGACTTTGATTTTGTTAATTCTTAACTTATAGCTCACAATCATCTAATTAACAAAGGAAAAGAGCTCTTTCTCATAAAGAGTTTTTGATTGCTTTATACTTTTATACTCTCTTTAAATGAGTATATTCTGTTTCTCTTAAATAAATAATCAATTGATTTAGTTCTTTCAGATCACAAGTATATTCTTGAAATTCTTCTTTTGATGGTGAAGAACCTAACTTTTCAAAACTTTCAAATGAAAGGTCTACATACATTTTCTCAAGAAATCTAATAATTGTATCCCGTATAAATTGGGACATTTCCACTAGTTTCATATCAACAATTTCTCCCTCAACAACTAGTTGTTTTGTTACTGAATCACCAATTTGAGAGAAGTCTGACTTACTTAACTTTAAGAAAAAATTTGGAGTAAAATCAAATACTTTAATAGCATTTACTTCAGTATTTTTAGAAATGGAAATCAACTCAATATTCATATTTATTCACCCTCACTATCTTCAGCTTCGGTCTTTTCAGTTGCCCTTATTTCTAACTCAGGAATTTCGGCCCATGCGATATCATTCTCATCTAGCATAGTTTTCGCAGGACCTGATATCCGATCTGTTGTAACTATAGCAATTGGTAAAACCCCCGCTTTTTTCCTTTTTTCTATCATATCTTTAACAATGCCAGTATGAACATAGTTAGTTTTTATTTCGATAGATGGAAGCCCCTGATCACTATCAGTCATATTATTTACCATTAAATTCTTTGTGATAATTACGGATCATTTCCTGAACCCTACTCGTATCATTTTTATTTATCAGCAATATATCTCCTTTTGATGAATTCCCACGCGTTCTTTTATACTTAATACCATTTTTTTCTAATTTATTACACAACCATGTTATTACGTCACGATGTAATTCTAAATGAAATATCATTTCATCTTCATCAGTTTCAAAATTTCTAACCATTTCTACTCCAATATATTCTCAACAGAACTATAGGCCTCGTTAAATGCCACAATAATCTCATTTATAGTTATATCTTTTTCATTTAATGTATTAGTTATAACATTTCTAAAACAACCTTTAACATCAGGAATTGTCATATTTTTATCCAAATAAATATTATATAATTTTTTAATATCCTCATCAGAAAGTTTCAAAGATGAAATAATTGCAACTAATTTAATTAAATATTCTTTAAATTCAGATATACTAAGCCTTTCATAAACCTTAATTTTTAAATTAAAACGTCTGACTACAGCTACATCAATCTTATCTTCAATATTGCTAATCGCAACAATAATTATTCCCTGTACTAATGAAGGGTGAAGTTTATCTAATTCTAGTAAGAAAGCAGACATTGCTCTTCTTGAGGCATCATGTTCATTAGATTTATCCCTAGTAATACAAAATTGATCTATTTCGTCTATTAATAAAATTTTGGGATTTTCATTAGAACATTCTTGAGTTAAATCGCTAAAAACTTCAATTAAGTTTTTCGATGTTCCCCCATATTCTGCTGACATAGCTAGTGAAAAATTCAAATAATATAAATTTATATTATTATTTTTCGATTTAAGTAAATCGAATAAAGAATAAACAAGGGTAGTTTTCCCTGTATTCGGCGGACCATATAAAAATATTGTTGGATAGTAATCCAATTTTGATAGTATTTTGTTTTTAGAACTATCTAAGATTAAAGAGCTCAAACTCTTCATTTTTCTCATGGCATAGTTATTTCCAACTATTAATGATGACTCTAATCTACTAGTTATCTCTTTTGAATCTACTCGGACTAATAATGACAAAGTATTCACCCTAAAAAGCTAATAAAAAATTTATTTTTTATATGAACCATTAACTAAGGATAGAAGTAATATTTAGTTGTCTAATACATCGAATATTACACTAAATAACAATATCATAGTTCACTCCAAGTCTCATCCAATTTATGCAGAATTGAATTTTTTCAAGTAAATGTAGAGGTCAACAAATATTGAACATAGTGTGAAGTTTTTGTTCAACCTAACAAGGGTTGAAGCCATCATTAAGCTTATATCTTAGTTCACCAGCCTAAATCATCTTCGTCTTTTATTTTTAATTTTTTATCACATTTACGACTTGCTCTTTGTCGAACCTTACCTCGAAGTTTCAATAGTTGTATTGGAGAAAATGGCTGTTCAGGCAAAAATGAATCTAGATGATCCAATAGATCTAATGTCATTAAAATCGCAATCAAGTTTTCTAAACTAACCTGCCCTGCTTCTGCATTCATCACAACTTTTCTAGAAACTCCTGTGTGTTGAGCTATCTCCAGTTGTGTCAGATTTAAGTTGAGTCTAGCTCTTTGTAACCTTTGCCCTAACTCAATAGCAAGAGCATGCGCTGTCTTAGAATTATGCCGTGTCATGTAAAGTCACCTATATGGTACTTAGATCGCTGAAATACCAATTAAAGTTCAATTTAAGGCACTTTAGAACATATACTATTTTCATTATTTATTTCAAAAAATTCAAACAACCAATTACCGTAAGAATTCTAAAGTCCACACTCAATTTAGAAATTAACCATTTTTTTGAAGTTTTGCATAAATCTCCTTTTTCAAAATTTGATCCTGCTATGTTTAGCTTAGTGGCATATTTCATGTGATGAACTCATAAAGAAATGATGCGCATTAAAAACTTTAAACACTAGCATATAGGAATTGAAATGCTTGATTTAGCAATATTTTTAATAGATTACTTTAATCTATCTCTCAAACATCATTTGTTTTCTGTTGTTAGTCATTAATTCAGGGGAATGGTATGGGATTTACAATAGACCTCACCAATACTGAACGACGGGTTTCTACCGCTGAATTTGCACTACGTATGAATATCAGTGAAAAAGAGCTCTATCAACGTATCAAAGATGGACGTATACAGTCACCGATCAAGGATGGTCGTAAAAATTTTTGGCTGAATAGTTATGTACTCGCTTGCATCACAAGCTCAGGAACTTATCTTAAGCCCCTTTGAAAAAGCTAGAATAAAAAAGGTCGCTATAATAGCGACCTTTTTTTACAACAAATTATTTTGTGAGTAATACTGTGAGTAACTTATAAAAATTTTATGAATAAATATATAAATTACAAAGTATTAATCATAGCATAGGCAGATTACATCATACCGCCCATGCCGCCCATACCGCCCATATCAGGCATAGCAGGTTTGTCTTCTGGGATTTCAGTAATCATACATTCAGTTGTAAGCATTAAGCCCGCAACAGATGCAGCATGCTCAAGCGCAGAACGTGTTACTTTCGCAGGGTCGAGAATACCCATTTCTAACATATCGCCATACTCTGAAGTTGCAGCGTTATAACCGAAGTTACCTTCACCGTTTTTCACAGCATTGATTACAACTGATGGCTCATCACCAGAGTTTGCAACGATTTGACGAAGCGGCGCTTCAATTGCACGACGTAAAATGTTGATACCAACATTTTGGTCATCATTAGCACCAGACACACCTTCAAGTGCTTTTGCAGCACGTACAAGTGCAACACCACCACCTGCTACAACACCTTCTTCAACTGCAGCACGAGTTGCATGAAGTGCATCGTCAACGCGATCTTTCTTCTCTTTCATTTCAACTTCAGTTGCAGCGCCGATTTTGATTACAGCAACACCGCCTGCCAATTTAGCAACGCGTTCTTGAAGTTTTTCTTTGTCGTATTCTGAAGTTGATTCTTCAATTTGAGCACGAATTTGAGTTACACGTTCAGCAATTTGCTCTGCAACACCTGCACCATCAACAATTACTGTATTTTCTTTAGAAACAGTAACTTTATGCGCTGTACCTAAGTGCTCAAGTGTAGTTTGGTCTAAAGACATACCAACCTCTTCAGAAACTACAGTCGCGCCAGTTAAAATCGCGATGTCTTGAAGCATCGCTTTACGACGATCACCAAAACCAGGTGCTTTAACAGCACAAACTTTGATAATGCCACGCATGTTGTTTACAACAAGAGTTGCAAGTGCTTCACCTTCAACATCTTCAGCAATGATAAGAAGCGGTTTACCTGTTTTAGCAACAGCTTCAAGTACAGCAATTAATTCGCGGATGTTGCTGATTTTTTTATCAACAAGAAGAATGTATGGGTTTTCAAGTTCAGCTGTTAGCGTATCTTGTTTGTTTGCAAAGTAAGGGCTGATGTAACCACGGTCAAACTGCATACCCTCTACAACATCTAGAGAATCTTCAAAGCCTGAACCTTCTTCAACAGTAATTACACCTTCTTTACCGACTTTTTCCATTGCTTGAGCAATAAGTTTACCAACAGTGGTGTCAGAGTTCGCAGAAATAGAACCTACTTGTTCAATCGCTTTAGAGTCAGATGCAGGTTTTGCAGTCGCTTTAATTTCAGCAACTACAGCTTTAACCGCGATGTCGATACCGCGTTTAAGATCCATTGGGTTCATACCCGCAGTTACTGATTTAATCCCTTCATTAAGGATTGCTTGTGCAAGAACAGTTGCAGTTGTTGTACCGTCACCCGCGATGTCGTTGGTTTTTGAAGACACTTCACGAACTAGCTGAGCGCCCATGTTTTCAAACTTGTCTTTTAACGTGATTTCTTTAGCAACAGAAACACCATCTTTAGTGATGTGCGGCGCACCGAAAGAACGGTCGATTACAACGTTACGGCCTTTAGGACCTAAAGTCACTTTTACAGCATCTGCAAGTACATTTACACCCGCGATCATTTTTGAACGCGCTGAATCACCAAATTTTACGTCTTTAGCTGACATGTCTAACTCCGAATCTTTTTAAAATTTTTAACAATTTATGATGAATAAAAGGGTCTAAATGCGTGTACGAAACTTAAGCTTCAAGTACCGCTAAGATGTCAGACTCTTTCATAATAAGAAGCTCTTCGCCTGCTACTTTTACTTTTGTACCGGCATAAGTGCCAAACAATACGTTGTCACCAACTTTAACGTCTAATGCACGTACGCCATTGTCAGTTACTTTGCCATTACCTACAGCGATTACTTCGCCTTGAGCAGGTTGTTCAGCTGCTGAAGTACTTAAAATAAGACCACCAGCAGTTTTAGTTTCCTTTTCAACACGGCGAATCACAACGTTGTCATGCAAAGGACGAATATTGCTCATAGTTAACTCCAGACTAAGTCTATTTACTAGATAAAAGACGATGACATTTTGATTTCCGTAAGCCATCGACAAAAAAATAATTTAGATGACACTTTTGTGGGGATGGAAAAAAACCCTTCAAGGGCAAAATTTAATTTTTTTCATTTTTTTGTATTTTTTTTCTTCAAAATTTAAATTTAAAGGATTAAAGCTCATCCAAAATATGAGTACTAAGATTTTCTTCGAATATTTTTAACTTTGAATTATAAAAATAATGCTGCACATTCATCTGCTCATCAATGACATTAAAACTGTTGGCAAGGTTATCGTGTAGGCGATATGACGTTGCAGTTCCAGCATGAATATCCCAAACTGGATGCGCAGCACCTAAAGCATAAATCTGATTGAGGTCATAGCTGGCTGGAACATGTAAATGTCCATGCAATAAACCATTTAAACCGTGTTGACTCCACTGTTCGAGTGCCAAACGCCCTTGAACAGGACAATCTTTCACACCATGCGGGTCATTGGGCGGCGTATAAAAAGGTTGATGCGCTATGATTAATTTCACTTTATTGGGCGGCGCATGTTTAAGTAATTCCTCGACATGATGTATTTGCTCGAGCGATACATGCCCTCGCGTATGGTAACGGCGGCGAATACTATTGATCCCAATTAAATAAAAATGCTCGGTTTCCAGTACATTTTCCATGGCACCAAAAAAAAATTGATAACGTGCAAAAGGGCTAAAAACACGGTTCCATAAATGATATAGCGGAATATCATGATTCCCCGGCACAACGATATAAGGCAGCTTTAAGCTTTCTAAAAATTGCTTACATGCATAAAACTGACGATAACGCGCACGTTGGGTCAAGTCTCCACTGGCAACCACGGCCTCGATACGCTGTTCACGACAAAATTGCTGAATAGCGCGCATACACTCTGGCTTTTCAGTGCCGAAATGCAGATCAGACAGATGCAGTATCATGTGGCACCCGTATCTTTAAGGCTTGTTTTTGCACTCGAATTTTAAGCGGCGGTTTCATTTCTACAATCTCACCATCCACAGCAACGGTCATTTTTTTTCGTTGGGTATGTATGGTGACTTCATCAGCGGCAAAACTATACACATCTGGTGCATTGTCGATATTGCCACGGATCAATTGCCATAAAATTTTAAATAACGTTTTCTTATCACTTTTTGCGACCACCACACCTGCAACTTTACCTGCCTCTGCATCCTTAGCAATTTGCAAGTTTAAATCGGCCAATTGCAATTGATTATTGCCAAAAAAGATCAAGGGCGTTTTGACTGGATAAATATGATGATCCACTTCTATTTCCAATTTCAGCTCTTTACGATCTCGAATCAGCACATCCAAACCTGAGGTATAAGCATGCAATGGGAAACGCCCAAACTTTTGATTATAAAATTCTCTTTTTTGTATAAATAAAGGATACAAGCCCAAACTGGCATTGTTTAAATAGATATGTTCATTGATTTGCGCCACGTGCACCTGTCGATTATTGCCTGTCGCAATCACCTGTGCCGCTTGAATTAAATCGAGAGGAATATTGAGTACCCGCGCCACATAATTAAATGTGCCCAAAGGTAAGACCCCCATAGGAATATCGGTATGCATCAACTGATGAGCAACAGCATTTAAGGTTCCATCACCACCTGCAGCAACCACAACACCCAAATTATCAGGGTCTTTATGGCGTGCAAATACCTTGCTCATTAAAGTATCAAAACTCGCTTCCTGCCCAAGCTCAAATGACTGTATTTCGAAATTATGATCGGATAATATCCGCACAAGTTCCTCGTAGACTTCATCTTTGTTTGCAGCATGAAATCCTGATTTTTTATTATAGATAATAGATAAAGGCTTGGCTTGTTTAATCACTTTTTATACATCTTGGCCGCTTAGTATTGTATTTTGTCGAATTTAACAGCAAATAATAGCGCCTTTATGTAAAAATCGAATTACCACCATTTATTTAATCAATAATAATTCTCAAATATCAATTACATGCAACTTTTTGTTTTTATTAAAAATAACTACATAAAATATTGTCCATCACGTTAATAAATAAAGTTAAAATTCACCATATAATATGTTAAGTTATTGTATTTTATCTATATTTAATATAAATAGCATTAACTACCAAAAAAAATCTACCACTTCTTTAGTCTTATTTTTTTTATGAATTTATGCTTTAATACAGCCACTTTTTTTTCATCTTTTATCTGCATGATGTATCCCATGATGCAGATTATACTTTGTACGGTTAGTACATTTTTGAGATAGGCCTCACCATGACCCAAGTGAACGCACCAGAATTCGTTCGTCACCCTAAGCTCATTGCTTGGGTGGAAGAAATTGCCAAATTAACCAAACCAGCAAAAATCGAATGGTGTGACGGTAGCGCAGAAGAATATCAACGTTATATCGACTTGATGATCGCTAACGGCACTATGCAAGAACTTAACCAAGAAAAACATCCTGGTTCTTACCTTGCTAATTCTGATCCTTCTGACGTTGCTCGTGTTGAAGGTCGTACTTACATCTGTTCTGAAAAACAAGAAGATGCAGGCGCAACAAACAACTGGGAAGCTCCAGCTGAAATGCGTGCTCGTCTGAATGGTTTATTTGACGGTTCAATGAAAGGCCGTACTTTGTACGTAGTTCCTTTCTCTATGGGTCCTTTAGGTTCTCATATTGCTCACATCGGTATCGAACTTACTGATTCTCCTTACGTTGCTGTAAGCATGTCTAAAATGGCTCGTATGGGTAAAGCTGTTTATGACGTACTTGGTACTGACGGTGACTTCATTCCTTGCGTACACACTGTTGGTGCTCCGCTTGAAGAAGGTCAAAAAGACGTTGCTTGGCCTTGCAACCCTGAAAAATACATCGTTCATTACCCAGAAACGCGTGAAATCTGGTCTTACGGTTCTGGTTACGGCGGTAACGCATTGTTGGGTAAAAAATGCCTAGCTTTACGTATTGCATCTTCTATGGGTCGTCAACAAGGTTGGTTAGCTGAACACATGCTCATCCTTGGCGTGACTAACCCACAAGGCGAAAAACACTACATCGCAGCTGCATTCCCTTCTGCTTGTGGTAAAACAAACTTCGCGATGTTGATTCCACCAGCGGGTTACGAAGGTTGGAAAATTGAAACTGTAGGTGACGATATTGCTTGGATCAAACCAGGTGAAGATGGTCGTTTATATGCAATCAACCCTGAAGCTGGTTTCTTCGGTGTAGCACCTGGTACAAATACCAAGACTAACCCGAACTGCATGGCGACTCTTCATAAAGACGTAATCTATACTAACGTTGCTGTAACTGACGAAGGTGAAGTATGGTGGGAAGGCCTTACTAAAGAAGCGCCTGCTAACTTGACTAACTGGAAAGGTCAACCACACACCGGCGAAGAAAAAGCAGCTCATCCAAATGCTCGTTTCACTGTTTCAGCTGGTCAATGTCCTTCTATTGATGCTGACTGGGAAAATCCAGCAGGTGTTCCAATTTCTGCATTCATCTTCGGTGGTCGTCGTGCAGACACAGTGCCTCTAATTTCAGAAGCATTTGACTGGGTTGACGGTGTTTACAAAGCTGCAACTATGGGCTCTGAAACAACTGCTGCTGCTGTTGGTCAACAAGGTATCGTTCGTCGTGACCCATTCGCAATGCTTCCATTTGCGGGTTACAACATGGCTGACTACTTCTCTCACTGGTTAGAACTTGGTGAAGAAGTTGCTGCTAAAGCTAAAGCTGCTGGCAATAAACTTCCTGGTATCTACAACGTGAACTGGTTCCGTCGTGATGCTGAAGGTAACTTTGTATGGCCTGGTTTCGGTCAAAACATGCGTGTTCTTGAGTGGATCATTGACCGTTGTGAAGGTCGTGCAGACGCTGTTGAAACACCTATCGGCCTTGTTCCAACATACGAACAATTGAACTGGACTGGTTCAGACTTCACTAAAGAGCAATTCGAGCTTGTAACTTCTCAAGATAAAGATCAATGGATCAAAGAACTTGAAAGCCACACTGAATTGTTCAACAAACTTGGTGATCGCTTACCAAAAGCACTTAAAGTACGTCAAGACGAACTTTTAGAAGCTGTAAAAAAATCTGCTTAATCGGCCTTTAATTTCCCTCCATTAAAAGAGGGATTAAGAAAGATTTAAAAGACCGCCTTGCGCGGTCTTTTTTATATCAACTAAGCCACATCTTGAGCTTTTTGCTTTATACGTATTGCCATTAAGTACTCGTCCAAAACATCAACTTCAGATGCACTGAATTGCAAATATAAGTTTGTGCGTCTTTGCAAAATATCTTCAGAGCTTCTCGCCCACTCATGCTCAACCAAATAATCTACTTCTTGAGCATACAAGCCATGCCCGAAGTTTTGCCCAAGCTCATCAATCGAAGTTAAATGATTCAGCAAAATCCAGACACGTGTTCCATAAGCATGCGCCCAACGACTTGCTAGACTGCTTGAAACACCTTTAACATTTTGTTGGATTTCAACTATCAACTGCTCGATTGATTCTAAATTTTCCGCACCAGGTAATGCTGTATCAGCAGTCCAAGGCTTGGATCGATGATGAAAAACAGTTTTAAGTTGATCTAGCGCCGCTTCTGCGAGTTTTCGATAGGTGGTGAGCTTGCCACCAAAAATTGATAGCAATGCTGCACCTTCTACATCTGTCAGTGCCAAAGTATAATCTCGCGTGACTGCTGCTGGATTATCTGATTCATCATCACACAGCGGACGCACACCTGAATAGGTTGAAATGATGTCCGTTTGCGTCAATTGAGTTTTAAAGTGATCATTTGACACATCAAGCAAGTAATCGATTTCTTCTTGGCTTATCTTTACTCGATTTGGGTCTGCATGATATTCACGATCTGTCGTGCCGATCAAGGTATATTGTTCTAAATATGGGATCGCAAAAACAATGCGATGATCATCATTTTGCATAATAAAAGCTTTATCACCATCAAAGAGCTTTGCAACGATGATATGGCTACCTTGTATTAAGCGTATACCATAAGGTGACTCTTGCTTTAAACCCTGTTTTATAAAGTCAGCAACCCAAGGACCTGCCGCATTCACCAATACTTTAGCCTGCACATTTTGAAAACCCTTGGTATTTTTTAAACACACTTGCCAAATGCCAGCTTTACTGTATGCATTTAAACATTCTGTTCGAGTCAGAACCTGTGCACCATATTCCCGTGCTTGTATCGCATTGAGTACAACCAAGCGTGCATCATCCACAGCGCAGTCGGAATATTCAAACCCTCGGGTAAATCTAGGTGCTAAAGGACTAACTTCCACATCAAATTCAATTCCATTGGAGCCTGCAAGCTGTTCTCGCTTACCCAAATAATCATAAAAGAATAATCCAGTACGAATTAGCCAAGCCGGTCGTAAATGCGGTTCATGTGGCATGATAAAACGCATCGGTCGAATAATATGGGGGGCTTTTTTAAGGAGAACTTCGCGTTCTGCCAGTGCCTCACGTACCAAACGAAATTCTTTATGTTCTAAATAGCGAAGACCACCATGAATTAATTTGCTACTTGCAGATGAAGTATGGCTCGCGAGATCATCTTTTTCGCAAAGCAAAACACTTAAACCACGCCCCGCTGCATCACAAGCAATACCAACACCATTGATTCCACCACCAATGACCACCATGTCATATATTAATTGTTGTTGTGTATTCATCGCTCCCTCCCACTATATCTTTTTATTCAACAATGCTTCGTTTTCTTTGCTTTATTATTTTTCTCATTGATCATCATTTTTTGATCAAGATACCTATTTTGGTCACGATATCCTTACGCTGAGTTTTTGTATTCCTCATTAAATGAGAAGTTATATTTTAAATGTACGTTTAAACGGTTGCTGGCTCAAGCATGAAATCAATCATTTTAATGCCCACACCCTTATTCAAAGCAAAATTCATGACAAGCCGTTGATTTGTACACTTTTTCAACAAAACCTCTTTTTTAGTTTACATTTCATGCTTTTCGATACGCATAAGATATTTTCACACAATAAAAAAGATGGATTTTAAAATGACGGAAGAAATTGTTACTCAATCAAATTTAGATACAAAGACCCGAGTAAAATCCATTCTCGGAGGTTCAGCAGGTAATCTTGTTGAATGGTACGATTGGTATGTCTATGCGGCATTCACCCTCTATTTCGCCCATGCTTTTTTCCCTCAGGGCAGCCAGACTGCACAACTTCTCCAAGCCGCGGCCATCTTTGCAGTGGGCTTCCTCATGCGGCCCATTGGTGCATGGATTATGGGGATCTATTCAGACAAAAAAGGTCGAAAGTCAGGTTTAACCCTCTCCGTCACACTCATGTGTATCGGCTCATTGATGATTGCCATTTCTCCAACGCATGACCAAATTGGTATTTTGGCGCCGATTATTCTTGTGGTTGCACGACTAATTCAAGGTTTAAGTGTCGGCGGTGAATATGGCGCCAGTGCAACCTACCTCAGTGAAATGGCTGACCGCGACCGTCGTGGTTTTTTTTCAAGCTTTCAGTATGTGACACTGATTGCAGGTCAGTTGACTGCACTGTGCGTACTACTTATTTTGCAATGGTTGCTGACCGAAGAACAATTGCATGATTGGGGCTGGCGTATTCCATTCTTTATCGGTGCGTGTTTAGCGGTAGTGGTTTTCCGTATTCGACGTGGCCTGCTAGAAACCCAGTCCTTCAAAAATGCACAAGAGCAAAAGGACCAGCCTGAATCAGGCTTATTTTCTCTCTTTAAGCATTATCCGAAAGAAGCATTCACGGTGTTATTTTTAACAGCTGGAGGTACATTGGCTTTTTATACTTACACCACTTATTTGCAAAAATATCTGGTCAATACCTCTGGCTTTAGTAAACCTGAGGCCACACAAATCACCACCTTAGCGCTGTTTATTTTTATGTGCTTACAACCACTAGCAGGTGGTCTATCCGACAAAATTGGTCGTAAACCTCTAATGATCGCCTTCGGTATCTTAGGGGTGCTGTTCACCTATGTTCTATTTAGTGCCTTAGGACAAACTCAAGATTATTGGACCGCATTTTGGCTCTGTCTCGCAGGTTTAGTGATTGTCACGGGATACACCTCGATCAATGCGGTTGTAAAAGCAGAAATGTTCCCTGCACATATTCGCGCATTGGGCGTTGCGCTGCCTTATGCACTTGCAAATACCATCTTTGGTGGTACAGCAGAATTCTTTGCGCTAAGTTTTAAAGAAGCTGGTCACGAGTCATGGTTTTTCATCTATGTAACCATCATGATTTTTATTTCGTTATTGGTCTACGTCTTTATGAAAGACACCAAACACCACTCCAAAATTCAAGAGCATTGATCAGAATTATTTGATGATGACTTATTGATCAAGCTGATCAAAAACAGCATGTTTTTCCAATCAAAGCCTCAATCTATGAGGCCTTGTTGTTTTCATTTAGTCGTGAAAAATGTATCTGGTCAAAAAAATCGCATTTTATAGACTAAAGTCGCATGATTTTCTGCGACAACAGGAGTATAAATTAAATAAATATAGTTCCATCTCCCATTTCGACAAAATATATTGATTTAAACTTTTCCCAAAGAGTTTAAATGGATATGTTTTGCATTCATTCCTTGGAGAATGATGTGTCAAACTCATCTGAGCCAGTTGTTCCTGAACAATTGGATAGAAAAACTCGTGTCAAATCTATCCTCGGCGGATCTGCCGGCAACCTCGTTGAATGGTACGACTGGTATGTCTACGCTGCTTTTACCCTTTACTTTGCACCGCAATTTTTCCCTGACGGTGACAATACTGTAAAACTCTTACAAGCAGCTGCAGTCTTTGCACTCGGTTTCTTAATGCGTCCAATCGGCGCATGGGTCATGGGTATTTATGCGGACCGTAAAGGTCGTAAAGCAGGTTTGACGCTGTCTGTATCGTTGATGTGTGTCGGCTCACTGATGATCGCATGTGCGCCAACCTACGATTCTGTAGGGATGCTCGCACCCGCTATTCTACTTTTAGCGCGTTTACTCCAAGGCTTAAGTGTCGGCGGTGAATATGGCTCTAGTGCGACCTATTTGACTGAAATGGCAGGTAAAAACCACCGCGGTTTCTTCTCAAGTTTCCAATATGTCACACTGATTTCAGGTCAGCTATTGGCTCTTTGCGTTTTAATTATCCTACAACGCAATTTCTCAGAACAAGCTTTAACTGAATGGGGCTGGCGTGTTCCCTTCTTTATCGGTGCGTTGCTCGCTATAGTGGTGTTCTGGATTCGTCGCGGTTTAGTTGAAACTCAATCCTCTAAAGAAGCTCAAGAACAAGCTAAAAATGGTGGTCCAAAATCAGGTGCTTTAGCGTTATTTACCAAATACCCTAAACAAGCCTTCACTGTGATCATGTTGACTGCCGGTGGTACTTTAGCGTTCAACACCTTTACCACTTATTTACAAAAGTATTTGGTCAACACGTCTGGCTTTGAAAAAACCACAGCAACTGAAATTACCACTGCTGCAATTTTCATCTTCATGCTTTTACAACCTGCTATCGGTGCGCTTTCAGACAAAATTGGTCGTAAGCCAATTATGATCGCCTTTGGTGTGCTTGGTGTGCTGTTTACCATTCCTATTTTCAATGGTATCGGTTCAACTACCAGCCCAACCACAGCATTTATGCTTTGCATGAGCGGTATGGTAATTGTAACTGGTTATACTGCGATTAATGCCGTAGTAAAAGCAGAGTTGTTCCCTGCACACATCCGTGCCCTAGGTGTTGCATTGCCTTATGCCATTGCAAATACACTCTTTGGTGGTACCGCAGAACTTGTAGCTTTGAGCTTCAAAAATGCAGGCCATGAAAACTACTTCTTCTACTACATTACATTCATGATTGGTTTATCTTTAATTACCTATGTCTTCATGAAAGATACGAAAAAACATAGCATGATCACTGACGATTAATTCGCTCAGCCCTGCTATTCCACTTAAGCTCATCAAAGCCTATTTTGATGAGCTTTTTTTATCTCCATTTCCATCTACTCATCGTTTCGGCTGCATCAAAGATTTAATCAAACTTCTTTGGCTTTCTTGGTTTTCGCCATCGAGTCGACAGACGGACTATGGCATACTGAACATACAAATACACACGGCGAATGAATGATGAAAAATATTTACAAAGTTTTAAGTTTGGGTATTGTTGCAATGTCGATGGCTGCTTGCCAAAGCACTCCACGTGCTTTTAATGGTCAAACAGGCTTTCAAATAGAGTCCAAATCTGCAGATAGCGCAACACTTGCATATACTTTAGCGGGTCGCCAAAACCAACAACTGGATGCCAATAAATTACAACGTGCTTGCCAAAAAGTATTAAATACGCAAAAGACCTATAAATTACAAATCTTAAGCGTGAACGAAATTGCAAATCCTGCTTTGGAAAATACCCAGTACGGCCGTCAAATTGGTAATACACGTGCGAACTTTGGACTGTCAAATACCCCAGACCTTCGTAACTCCGAAAACCTAGGTGCACGTGATGCACTAGATGCTCGCCCTGCCACCTTACGTGTGGTTCGCTATACGTGTTCTTAACGACTATTATGATGTTCAAAAGACAAAAAATAAGACGCATGGAGCGTCTTATTTTTTTATCGGCTCAAAATTTATAGGGTTTTATAAAAACTCACATTACGAAACTCAGGTGATTCATCCAAATCAGGCCATGTCGTCGCGCTTCGTTCATCGAGTTTTTCATATTTAGGATGACTAAAGTTTTTCACACGACTGTCTGCCACCCACACTTCTGGAGCAAACTTTAAAAACTCATCCAAAAAGAAACGATTGCATTGGTCATACAGCACATCGGCAGCCAATAAAATATCGACTTGTTCGGCTTTATACAGATCGTCTAAATATTCGAGTTCAACATTATTCAGCTCAGCATTCGCACGGCAGGCATCTAGGCTCACTTGGTCGATGTCACAGCAGATCACGCGTTTCGCCCCTGCCATTTTTGCTGCAATCGCCACCACGCCTGAACCTGCACCAAAGTCCAACACCACTTTATCTTTGACATGATGCGGCTCTGCCAACAACCACTGCGCCATTGCAAGCCCTGAAGCCCAACAAAAGATCCAATACGGCGTATCATTCCATATACGGCGAATGACTTCATCATCCAATTTATCGGTTGGAAATACAGGCGGTATCAACCATAAAGAAATGGGGGTTTCAGGCAACTGTTGAGCATGTAATTCACAATGTGGAATGACTTCATGCAGTGCTTTCAGTAAATGTTCAGGGGCTTTGGGGAATTGGAAAGTACAGCTCATATTAAGCCTTGGAGATGATTTTATTTGAATTTATAAACGTATTAGATATGCGACATCGTCATCTGCTGCTGTGCGAGACAGACCTTAATCGAATGAACACTGTTTCTGCGATACCATTAATCAAAAGACTGATTCTGTCGAGTTCAGCAGATGACAAATGGTTTTGGTTATTTTTGCCGAAACAAAAGTAACATACGAGCTTCTTACATTTTAGTCACAACGGTAAGACTCCGTTGTGACTAAAATATCTTTTTATTAAAAGATTAACCCAACGCTTTTTCAGCAGCTTCAACAGTTTGACGAATCAACGTTGTAATGGTCATAGGACCTACACCACCCGGAACAGGTGTATAAGCAGAAGCAACTTCTTCAATACCCACCAATTGGATATCACCTACACCGCCGCCATCACGTGGATGAAAGCCAGCATCAACAACCACTGCACCTGGTTTGATCCAATCTTTTTGAATCAATTCAGCTTTACCTACCGCACCCACAATAATGTCAGCTTGCTTAACAAAGTCAGCTAAGTTTTGAGTACGTGAGTGGCAAGTGGTCACTGTTGCATTCGCTTCAAGTAGCATCGCAGACATTGGTTTACCCAAAATTGCAGAACGACCCACAACAACCGCATGTTTCCCTGCGATTTCAATGTTGTTTTCTTTTAGAATGGTCATGATACCTGCTGGTGTTGCAGAACCATATGCCGCTTCACCCATCGCCATACGACCAAAACCTAAGCAGGTCACGCCATCTACGTCTTTTTCAAGAGAGATCGCATCGAAACAAGCACGCTCATCAATTTGAGCAGGTACGGGGTGTTGTAACAAAATACCGTGAACATCTGGGTTTGCATTCAATTTTTCAATTTCAGCAAGCAATTGCTCAGTTGTAGTTTCTTTAGGAAGCTCAACTTTTAATGAATCCATACCAACTCGGCGGCAAGCATTCCCTTTCATTCGTACATAAGTTGCAGATGCACCATCGTCACCTACCAAAATAGTCGCAAGAATTGGGGTACGACCAGTTTTCTCTTTTAGCGCTTCTACGCGAGTCAACAAGTCAGCTTCAATTTTCTTCGCCAATGCACGACCATCTAAAACTAATGCCACGGCACTTCTCCAAGTGATGATATGAATCAATTTTGCACATAATACATGATTATTTTAAATTTTTTACCTTGTATGCTGCTTTTATGCTCATACAGATGAATCTGCTATTGTTTTTTTTTCAGAGCTTGCTAATATACGCATCAACAAGACATGGCGGGGTGGCAGAGTGGTCATGCAGCGGACTGCAACTCCGTGTACGCCGGTTCGATTCCGACCTCCGCCTCCAATCTTGTTAAGCCCGAGTGGTGAAATCGGTAGACACAGGGGATTTAAAATCCCCCGCCCACAAAGCGTGCCAGTTCGAGTCTGGCCTCGGGCACCATTCTTCTACTACTGAAGATGGTGTAATAAAGAACCCAGCGATAAGCTGGTTTTTTTATGCCTAAAATTTAGCAACAGATGTTACGCACGTAAAAGTAATTTCACATTATTTACCGATATTTAAATCTACTCGACAGAGTCTTACATCTAGGGATTGAATAATGGGATTAGCCTTCGGCTGGAGGTACTTTCGTTTCGGCAAAAGTACCCAAAACCATTGTCATCCGCAAAACTCGTTCACTAGCGTCTACTTATTCAAAGTATTGCAAAAACATTTTTGATTAAAAACAACCCTGTCTCATACACTTGCGGATGACCTTACCGCGTATCATTCTTTTATTTGAATCAAATTGTGCTTTTGATGTTACTGCGTCAAATCAGATAGGAATACAATAAAAAAGAGGGACATTGCCCTCTTTAATTATTTTAAAACACCCTGCAAATACATCGCGTTTTAAAAATAATCCTTTAGATCACTTCAACCACAATCTTACCCACATGCTCGCCTGTATCCATGGCTGCATGTGCTTCTTGAATTTGGTCAAACTTAAATGTTTTGTAAATCATTGGCAGGCATTCACCTTTAGACCATAACGGAACAACATTTTCCTGAATGCCTTTGGCAATCTCTGCTTTTTCTGCAGTATTACGCGCACGCATGGTTGAGCCTGTAATGGTCAAACGCTTCATCATGATTTGACCCAGTTTCACCTCTTTGGCCTTTGCACCACCTAAAAATGCGATATAGACCAAACGACCATCACGACGTAATAGATTGAGGTTCTGCGCCAAATACGGTGCGCCAACAATATCTAAAATGACATCTACACCTTGCTCATTGGTCGCTTCATTAATCACTTGCTCAAAGTCTTGAGTCTTGTAGTTAATCGCATGCGTGATATCAGAGATCGCTGCCACTTTTTCATCTGAACCGACTGTTGCAAAGGTTTTCATGCCCAACGCATTACACAGCATGATTGCCGTAGTTCCAATACCACTGGTTCCACCATGAATCAGCACCGTTTCACCTGCTTTGGCTTTGCCCATTTGGAATACATTCGCCCAAACGGTAAAGAATGTTTCAGGAATCGCTGCAGCTTGAGTAAAGCTGACGCCTTCAGGAATCGCAATGGTTTGGCTTTCAGGCACCACGCAATATTCTGCATAACCGCCACCATTGGTTAAACCGCAAACCTTATCGCCCACCTTAAACAAAGTAACATCCGCACCGACAGCAACTACTTCGCCTGCAACCTCTAAACCCGGTACTGGCGTTACGCCTTTCGGCATTGGGTATAAACCTTGACGCTGCAAGATGTCTGGACGGTTGATGCCAAAGGCATGCACTTTAACCAACACTTCATCTGCTTTCGCTTCTGGGATGGCAACACTTTCATAGGCCAGTTTATCTACACCGCCCGGCTCAGTAATAATGACCTGCTGCATGCTTTGCTGTGACATTGTTTTCCCTTTTCAATTATTGAATATTCATCTATCTCTGCACTATTTGAACATAGAAATGGCGCAGAATGAATAAACATGGACTTATGTATAATTTGTAGTGTATTTCGTAAATGAATAATAGGCCAAGCATGTCTCAGATCGTTGAATACAATGAAGATAACGCCAGTGACTATGAATGGTTTGATGGTTTTGCCGTGATTCGCTTCTATGCAGACTGGTGCGCGCCCTGTGTACAGAACTTCCCAGTATTTGAGCAGTGCGCAAGTCAAATGTCAGCGCAGCATACACGGCTTAAATTTGGCAAAGTGAATATTGATTCCTCACCGATACTGACATTGCGTTATAACGTTTATGGACTACCCTCTACCTTGCTGTTTTATCGCGGGAAAGTGATTCAACGTATTGCAGGTGTCAAATCACTGACTGAATTAACAGCCATCATTCAAGATGCTATGCAGTCACACTCAACTCATGACTAAATGGATGTACCTTCTATTTAGATGCAGGCTCATTCGGTAAGCGCACAAACTTCATTAACGTATTACGCACCAATGGCAAAACAATCAAAATAAGTGGAAATGCCATCATCCACGACATGCTCCATGCACGCAGCCAAATACCAAGAAAACCTTCAACTAAACCTTTATTCATCAGCATATTAAAGCAGGAAATTGAACCGCTCATAATGCCGGACAGAATTAGGGGCATCAGCCAAGTCATGTGTTTGGGATGAAATTTTGGGAGTTGATTCATCTGTAAATACCTATTATTCGTCTTGGGCTGCGTTCTGGGCTTTTACGGTTTGTTTCAGTGTTTTCATAAACTGGCCGAAATGCGGCATGAAATCTTTAAATAAAGGATGGTCTTTATTTTCCAGCAAGGTTTCACCAAACAGTTTTAAACCCACAGCAAAGGCTTTAGTCTTTTCTTCATCTAATAACTTCGCTTTAGTCAAATGCTCCAATACCTTAAACATGTCATCATGGTTGTAGGCATTAAACTGCAACGCTTCGGTATAAGTCGAAGGATTGCCCTGCGCATCAGCAATGTGTTTGAGCGTAATTTCATATTGATGCTGTTTCATTGTGTCACCTCCATACGGCTGATTTCGACTGCCGCCTGATCGATTTTTTCTGCAATGGCATACACTTGTTCAGGAGTCAGTTCACTGTGCTGAATTTTGATGCGCAGGGATGCTTTTAGGTTTTCCATCGCGCGTTTGATATCAACGTATTTTTCGTTGTTGTGGATTTGCTTGCGGGTATCAAAACGACACAGAATTTTCTCTACAGTGGCTTTTTCTGCATCTAGATGTACTAAGCCTGACTGCGTAACGCTGTATTGTTTACGGTCTTCGGCATTTAGTTCTGCATGGATGTATTGCTGTTCTTCGAGGTAATTCAGCGTTGGGTAAATTGTCCCTGTGCTTGGGCTGTAGCCACCGCCCACGATTGCGCCTACATCTTTAATAATGTCGTAGCTAAACTTAGGCGATTGGGAGATCAGATGCAGCACCAACAGTTTCATGTGCCCTGCTTCAAACAGGCGTTTGCGGGTTTTGACTGGACTATCGCTTACGTCCAAAAGGTCTGAATTTGACATCGCAAAGATACACCTTAAGATTATTTAAGATATATCTTAACATCAATTTAATATTTGTCATGTTTTATTTAAGATATTAAAAAAAGCCACTGTGAAATGGCTTATATATAATTTTGGTTTCATTACCTTATCAGCTACATACGCTATCTACATACGCTTCCCCCATAGTCCCGGGTATAGCATCTTGCATCTGAACATATGAATTAGTATTGCTATAATTTGGAATTACCTTACCAGTCTTTTTATAGCCTACTATAGATTTTAAACCAAGAGTGTTAGCTGAACAATTTATCCACATTAATTGCATTGTATAATCTCCAACAGACAAACCATCCTGAGATATATCATTCACAACAGTTTTTCTCACCCAAACCTTTTTATTACTTGTATAAGGATATTCTGCGACTTGGCTAATCGAGTCTATATTATATTCATAAAAAAATTCACGATCAGAGTCATAACCTATTCGTTGCCATTGATCATTAGCAAAAACTAAAGAAGATGCACACATAGATATAAGTACACAAAATATTCTTAACATAAAATCCCCCAAATTAATAATACATAACGCAAAAAAGCATTTTATAGCTTAATAAATTCTTTTACCATCCGATCACTCACATCTTCAGGATAGCAAAGTGGCGCATATCCACCTGCGCGATTATATGCACTGCGCTTACCACACCGACTACCATTACTTGCAGTATTGTAAGGACAAGGACAATTACCAGGATAATTCTCAATTGATTGCTGAATAATCTTCTGCTTAATTTTTTCAGTACTTTGACTACTCTGTTTTGCATCAACACTAAAAGTTAATACACATAACCCCATTAAAAATAATATTTTTTTCATAAACACCCCTCTATAAGAGCATTTTATAGAGAAAACATTTATGTGAATCATCACACATAATCCAAGTGTTTTATTTATCAGCAATTAAATTCAAGACAATAAAAAAACCCGCCATTAGGCGGATCTTTTTTAAATCAATTCAATCTATTACAGACGAACTAACTCAACAATTTTCTCAGCAACTTCTTCAGCAGTCTCCACTGTATAAGTCACATCAGTACCTTCAGCACTATCAGTAATCACAACCACACCAGTTTCACGAACTAGTGCAACTTGCTCCACAGTTAAACCAGCTTTCGCAATTGCAACCACACCTTGCTGAATCAATAAGCTTTCAATCGCTTGCGCATTTTCAAGGGCTTTTGCAGTCACAGTTACCGCAGCAGGTTTTTGACCTAAACGTGCAGCACGCGCTTCAGCAGTTACAGGCTCGTTGTGTGCAGTCCATTCAACCGCAGATTCAACCATACCCGCACCAACAGTCACGTTGCTTAAACGGTCAATAAATATAAATGAACCTGTGTAACGGCTATCTTTATAACGGTCAAATACCACTGGCGCATCAAACTCAATCGTTACATCTGCAATCGCATTCAGTTCAAGCTGTTCAACTTCCGTTTTTTCCAATGTGTTTACATTGGTACGGTAGTTGATTTTCGCAACTTTCGCAGGAATGGTTTGTGTACCAAACTTCACGTTATACAGTTTACCAACCACTAAAGGCGCATCTGTCATCCATACCACAGAGGCACGTGCAGAACGTGAAATTAGAGGCTGTTCGCCCGCTTTTACCAACACGTTACCGCGTGAAATATCAATTTCATCATTCAGTGTTAAAGTCACCGCTTGACCTGCAACAGCATGGTCTAAGTTACCGTCAAAAGTTACAATTTCTTTAACCGTAGACGACTTACCAGATGGCAATGCAGTAATGGTATCGCCAACTTTTACTTCACCAAGTGCAATCGTACCGCAGAAGCCACGGAAATCGAGGTTCGGACGGTTGACATATTGAACTGGGAAACGGAATTCGTGCTTGCTCGTATCATGCGAAATTTCAACAGTTTCCAAAGTCTCCATTAAAGTCTGACCTTGGTACCACGGCGTATTTGGCGATTTGTTTACAACGTTATCACCATTCAACGCAGAAATAGGCGTGAAGATAATGTTCGCAGGTTTACGGTCGCCCAATTGGTTTACGAACTCATTGTACTCTGCTTGAATTTCATTGAAGCGCGCTTCAGAGAATTCAACCAAGTCCATTTTGTTCACTGCAACCACGATATTACGAATACCTAAAAGGCTCGCAATAAATGAGTGACGACGAGTTTGGGTTTGAACGCCATAACGCGCATCAATCAAGATGATCGCTAAATCTGCAGTCGACGCACCAGTTGCCATGTTACGTGTGTACTGCTCATGCCCTGGGGTGTCAGCAATGATGAACTTACGTTTTTCTGTAGAGAAATAACGGTAAGCCACGTCAATGGTAATACCCTGCTCACGTTCCGCTTGCAGACCATCGACAAGTAAAGCCAAGTCAGGCGCATCACCCGTAGTACCGACTTTTTTAGAGTCACGTGTTACGGCTTGCAATTGATCTTCATAAATCAATTTTGAATCGTAAAGCAAACGACCAATTAAAGTCGATTTACCATCATCCACGTTACCGCAAGTGAGGAAACGTAGAAGGTCTTTATTTTCATGTTGTTTTAAATACGCCAAGATGTCTTGGCTAATTAAATCTGATTGATGAGACATTGCTCAAAGCTCCACATATTCTTTTGAAATCGGTTTCTGAATCTTTTTAATCCCTCTAAATCTCCCTTTAAGAAAGGGAGACTTTGCTCCGTTCTTTCTCGGGAGTTCCCCCTGTTTAGTAAAGAGGGTGAGCAGCACTGCTGCGCAAGGGAGATTTCTTAAGATTCTTAGAAGTAACCTTCCTGCTTTTTCTTTTCCATCGAACCTGCTTCATCATGGTCGATCATACGACCTTGACGTTCAGATGTGGTGGCTAAAAGCATCTCTTGGATAATTTCCGGCAAAGTTGTTGCAGTTGATTCAACCGCACCAGTTAATGGGTAACAACCTAAAGTACGGAAACGCACCGATTTCATTTGTGGCACTTCACCTTCGTTCAAACGCATACGCTCATCATCAACCATGATCAGTGTACCGTTACGCTCAACCACTGGACGTTCAGCAGCCAAGTACAAAGGAACCAATTTAATATTTTCAAGGTAGATGTATTGCCAAATATCCAACTCAGTCCAGTTAGACAATGGGAACACACGAATACTTTCGCCTTTGTTCACTTTACCGTTGTAAAGATTCCAAAGTTCAGGACGTTGGTTTTTAGGGTCCCAACGGTGTTTGGTATCACGGAATGAGTAAACACGTTCTTTGGCACGAGATTTTTCTTCGTCACGGCGCGCACCACCGAAAGCCGCATCAAACTGATATTTATCAAGTGCTTGTTTTAAGCCTTGAGTTTTCATAATGTCAGTATATTTTGAGCTCCCGTAATCGAACGGATTCACGCCTGCATCTTTACCTTCTTTGTTTTGATGCACGATCAAATCAAAGCCATGCTCTTTTGCCATGTTGTCACGGAAAGTAATCATGTCTTTAAATTTCCAACCCGTGTCTACATGCAGTAGTGGGAATGGAAGTTTGGCAGGATAGAATGCTTTTAAAGCAAGATGCAGCATGACCGCTGAATCTTTACCGATTGAATACAGCATGACTGGGTTTTCGAACTCAGCAGCAACTTCACGGATGATATGAATACTCTCAGCTTCAAGCTGTTTAAGATGAGTAAGTCTTTCCTCATTTAATGACATGGACAACACCAGCTTAGAATATGTGTACTTATTACACTTTTAAAGATATATATACATTATAGTGATTAAGCTTTCATAACGATTGCTTGTTTTGTGATATTGATATTCTTATTCGTCATATACAAATTGTCTGATACTGCTTATCAATTTTAATTAATTTAATACGATAGACTTATCAATTTCAGTATTATTCTAGTCCGAGATCCGTAATTTTACGCAATTTTTTATCAATTAACTAATCGCTAAATCCTCTAAATAATCGGTATTCAAACTCGCTCAAACTACCTAAAGTAGCTATATCACTCTCCAATAGTTATTGATATGCCATATAGTCACTATACGCTTGAAACCTTAAAGTCGCTGATTGAAGCCGCAGGTCTTGCTGGCTATATTTATCAGCATTCTTCACACATGCTCGTGCTCCAAGAAGCCTTAAATGATGACGGCAGTCCGCTGAATAACTTTATCCAACATGAGCTGAGTGCTGACCAAATTGGCCTTCAGTTCGGCCTACGACTTTTGGACAATAAACTCGAATTTTTGATTGGGGTGACTCACAGTAACCAAGATCGCGGCTACGAAATTGGCGCTGGCAATTTAAAGGCCGATCAACGTGCATTTAATCTGCTCTATGCTTTTTATAATTTTCCCAAAGCATTTCACTTAATCCATTTCCCGCTCGCAGCCAATAGCACCCAGTTAGAAGAAGAGATCGAAAAGCAATTGTTTCAACTTGAAAGCATGGGCTTTTTAGACACTGCGATTAAAACCAATCCGATGGGCGAACAAGTGAAGTGGATGAAAACCTTTATTGTTCAAGCGGCTTTAGATATGAAAGTACGCATTCAAACTTCATTGTTATAAAAACGGTTAAAGCCACCTAAAAATAGCTCTATTGAACACCAGTTCAAATCTCCATATGACATCGAAAGTCACGGTAAAGCTCTCAGCACTGCCGTGACGGTTATAAATTTACATTTCCTAACATTGTTTTCTGTGCCTTTTAACAAGCCATTTCTCTCCGTTAAGCACGACCACTTATATATCTGCAATTAGACTGAAAATTTGATTGATCACAATGACTTAAATCTTAAATGGGTAAAGCAGAAATACTATTAACTTTAGATTTAGATAATCCTGACTTAATTGATCACCTATTTTTAAAGAAAAACTTAGTAATAGCTCACATAAAAGCCGACTTTTTGTTAATCTGATCTGTAATTTTTTTACACAATTTCGACAGATAATGTTATTTTATTTACTGAAAAAAATTCGGCCAGAATTATTTTTTTTTGATTTTTTATAAGCATAAATATAGAGATAAATATAATGTGGGAATTGTTTACTCACCCGTCTAATATCGTGTTTAGCATCAGTCTCTGCTTAATGTTCTTGTTTGGACTTTTTGAGATTGTGTTAACAATTTTAGGGGGCGGTTCTCAAGGCTTCTTAGATCAATTCCTACCTGAGGATGTTGGTCATAATGCAGAGCTAGGTGTAGATGCCGATGCAGGTATCGTGACACGTGTGCTCGATTGGTTGTATTTGGGTCGTATTCCACTGTTTGTATGGCTCATCATTTTCTTATGTGTCTATAGTTTATTGGGCTTTACTATTCAAGCCATCGTTAACCAAATGACCAGTATGATGTTTAGTGCATGGATTATTGCACCTGCATGTATTTTTCTGTGCATGCCCTTCGTACGTTTTAGCGCAATGCTCATTGCCCGTATTTTACCGCAAGATGAAACAACCGCCATTTATAGTGATGAATTGATCGGTAGAACGGCCACGATCATTTTGGGTGATGCACGACCACAGTCTCCTGCTCAAGCCAAAGTCAAAGATCAACACGGATTGACCCATTATATTTTGGTTGAACCTGAACAAGATGAAATTTTCAGCCAAGGTCAATCAGTGGTTTTAACCCAAAAAACAAATGTAGGCTTTCAAGCCACCATGCTCTAAATTTTTAATAAATTGATGCTCAATCAGTTCTTCTAACACCATATAAATACATTTAACGCATCATTCCTTCTGTAAATCTCGAAGTCATGATGAGTCAACAAAATACTGATTTTTAAACCAAACTTGTTAGCACTTTAGAGGGTTAACTTGAACTACAACAAAAGAGATAAACGTCCATGTTAGACATTATTCCAAGCGGTATCCTTGTTTCAGTCGGGATAATTTTTGCCGCACTTATTTTTATTGGTTTTATTATTGCTCGACTTTATCGTCGCTCAAGTAAAGAGATTTCATTTGTGCGTACAGGCTTCGGCGGTGAAAAAGTGATTTTAGGTGGCGGTGCCATTGTGCTTCCGGTGCTGCATGAAATTATTCCAGTCAATATGAACACCCTACGTCTTGAAGTACGCCGTGCAGATGACCAAGCGCTGATTACACGTGACCGTATGCGTGTCGACGTGATGGCGGAGTTCTATGTCCGTGTGAAACCGACAGCTGATTCGATTGCTACAGCAGCACAGACTTTAGGTCAAAAGACCATGTCACCGAATGAACTTAAGAATTTGGTCGAAGGAAAATTCGTTGACTCTCTACGTGCAGTTGCCGCAGAAATGGCGATGGAAGAGTTGCATGAAAAACGTGTCGACTTCGTTCAAAAAGTTCAGCAAGTGGTGTCTGAAGATTTACATAAAAACGGTTTGGAACTTGAAACCGTTTCATTAACTGGTTTAGACCAAACAGGCTTTAAATACTTTAACCCACAAAATGCGTTCGATGCTGAAGGTTTAACTAAACTGACAGAAACCATTGAAGACCGTCGTCGTAAACGTAATGCGATTGAACAAGATGCAGATCTTGCAATTAAGACCAAGAACTTAGAAGCAGAACAAGCACGTCTACAAATTTTGCGTGAAGAAGAATATGCAAAACTGCAACAAGAACGTGAAATTTCAATCCGTCGTGCAGAACAGCTTGCAGAAATTGCATCACAAGAAGCTGCTAAAAAACGTGAAGCCGAAGAAGCGCGTATTGCTGCTGAACGTGAAGTTGACTTAAAGCGTATTACTGCGGCACGTGACGTTGAAAATCAAAATATTCAAAAGTCACAAATTATTCAGCAAGCCCAAGTGGAACAAAAGAAAACCATTGAACTCGCTGAGCAAGACCGTGCAATTGCCATTGCTGAAAAATCTCGTGCTGAATCTGAAGCTAAGGCACATGCCGATCAAGCCCGTGCTCAAGCGGTAAAAGCCGAAGAAGAAGTGATTACCGTTCGTCAAATCCAACAAGCTGAACGTCAAAAAGCTGTTGAATTGGTCTCTGCGAAAGAAAAAGCGGAGAAAGATGCGATTGCCATTACTGTCGCGGCTGAAGCGGGTAAACAAGCAGCCGCAGATGAAGCTGAAGCTATCCGTATTGCAGCTGAAGCCGAAGCTGAAAAAGTTCGCTTAAAAGCCAAAGGTGAAGCTGACGCAAAAGTTCTGTTGGCTCAAGCGATGGAAAAACAATACAAAGTTGATGCTGAAGGTACACGTGCAGTGAACGAAGCAAACAACGTATTGTCATCTGAACAGGTTGAAATGCAAATTCGTTTAGCGATGCTGAAATACTTACCTGAAATCATTCGCGAAAGTGTTAAACCAATGGAAAACATTGATGACATTAAGATTTTGCAAGTGAATGGCCTAAATGCTGGACATGCAGGTTCTTGCCAAGGTGATGCTCACCACGAAGGTAGCGGTAATGTTGCCTTGTCAGACCAAGTGGTAAATAGTGCCCTACGCTACCGCAGCCAGGCCCCACTGATTGATAGCTTGATGAGTGAGCTTGGTATCCAAGGTGGCGATATTAATGGTTTAACTCAGAGCTTAAACAAAAAAGCTGGTTAATTCGTTTTACACGCTAAAAAAACCGCAGCTTAATCCTGCGGTTTTTTTTATTGAGATCATCGACAAGGAAGACTTACGAGAGCTTAAAAAATTCGTTCAGTACCAAATCATGACTTTAAAATGACGAAATACTGGATCACAACAAAGTGCAAACCAAATCACACTTTTAAGAATAACCCTTCCCCTGCAATCTTGCTACAATCTTCAAATTCATCATATTCTGCTTAGCTGTACTTGCTAAAACGTGCAGCAAAATATGCGATGAAAACATTTACGAATGATAATACGCTCAGTGCAAGTATAAATATGACTTCTTCCTTAAATGCCGTTACTTCCCTACGCCCCTTTAAAAAATTAATAGGTCTAATGACCTGCTTCGGTTTGGTCTTTTCAGGCTGTAGCAGTGCTGAAACGGTACATATTACCCACCACCCAATACAAGATTTGGTCAAGCAATATGCATCAGCCAATCCTTTACATCAAACCTTGACCAGCGATATACAAAAGCCAAGCATTACAAAACGTATGCGCATCATGCATATCGACTTAGATTATGTATATGATGCCAATCAGGCTCAACAAGAACAAAATATCCGTGCATTGATCGAACGTATCCGTCACATTGAAGCCAATACGATTTTTCTACAAGCTTTTGCAGACCCTGATGCCAATGGTTCGGCTGATGCGGTGTATTTTAAAAATCGCTATATCCCAATGCGCTCAGATTTATTTCAACGTGTTTTGCACGAAATACGACAGCAGACTCAAGTAAAAACTGTATATGCATGGCTGCCTTTAATTGCGTGGGAGTTTCCGAAACAATACCCTCTGCAATATGTAAAAAGCCAAAGTGAAAAAAAAGGTTATATTCGGATATCACCCTTTGACCCGAGAAACCAACAATACACAGCAGAAATTTTTCTAGACTTTATTCAGCAAAATAAAGTGGATGGCATTCTTTATCATGACGATATCACTCTCAATGATTTTGAGGATAATAGTACCGCAGCGCTTCAGACCTACAAAACATGGGGCTTCGATCAACAATTGATTGGACAGCCAAAGCATGCGCAGCAACTTGAATTTTCACGCTACAAAACCGCCTATTTAGACCAATTTGCTGAAGGCATTAGTCAGATTTTAAAACAGCAACAACCTGAATTACATTTTGCTCGCAATATGTATGCTGAAGCTGTGCTGAACCCGAACAGTGAAAAATGGTTTAGCCAGTCCAATGCCAGCACGTATCAACATTATGATTACAACGCCATCATGGCCATGCCCTATATGGAAAAGGCAGATGACCATCGTCAGTTTTATTTAAACTTGATCGAACGTGCAAAAAAATATGACCCTAATTTAAGCCGTACTATTTTTGAACTTCAAGTGACCGATTGGAATCATCAAAAACCCATTTCTAATCAGGAGCTCACAGACACCATCCGTTTACTAGAACAACATGGTGTGCAACATATTGGGTATTATCCAGATGATTTCGTGCAAAATCATCCAGATGCACAGCAAATAAAAAAGGCATTTGCACCTGCCCTAGCTACGGACTGATACCAATGCCTACATCATCAGATCTAAAACCTTAGATCTAATGAAGAACGCCTGATTAGCTGTTGATTTTATAGTGTTCTAATTGACCTTCATCCGTATAGTGTAAGGTGATATTTTTCGATTTTCGCATTGTCGCTATATCACTGGATTTTACGTGAAAGCTTTTCGCCAAATCTTCATCTTGAGCATTCTCAGGCGCCTTTCGTCGGTCTTCACCGTGAAAACGCAGCCAGTTATAACTTGCCCAAACAAATAGACAGCAAATAAAGATTCCGATTGAGAAAATCAATTTCATGATCGTTAAACTGGTCATCGGTTGGGACTGATCCATAACCTGTGAATACACCACCGTGCCTTCAAACCACCAAAACACAAGGGTTAATAGCGGTAAAAACAACCACATCCAAAGCATCCACCCAACTGCCATCAGACCATAGCCTGCTGACTTGCGTTTGACGTATTCAGGTTTATCAATATATTCAGGTAATTCAAGCAATGATTCATCTTGAATAATTTTAAAAACTGAATTTGCAACTGGCTTCTGATTTTGTAAATTAACTTGGTTCATTGTTTTCCTCCCCTCTAAATCCACGGTCTGGACTGACCCAACGCGCACGCTTTTGGGTTTTAAAAATAGTCTTTGGCAAAGCAACGACCGTGGTCAGCATGGCTAAGATCCAGAAAAATAAGGGATACCAAATCACCCAAAAATAATTTCGCAGTAAGCGTTTTTTGTCGTAAGCGCGATCGATCCATAAACTCACGAGGAACTGGAATAAACAGGTTACACCTAAAATCACCCCATACCATTGAGGTAAAAGTGATTGAATCGCCCACTCACCCGGTAATGAGAAAAATAGACCATAAAAATACAAGACAAAAATACTGAACATGACATATGCCCAGATCACGCTAATGATAGATTCGAATGCAATCGGCCACATCCGACGTAAACGCCATTTAAATATTTTAGGTAAATAAGCAAATAACACTTCGATGCCGCCTTGAGCCCAACGTAAACGTTGTTTCCAAAGTCCATTGAAGGTTTCTGGCATATAGATATAGCAAAGGGCTTGCGGTACATAGTGCAAATCCCAATGATCGAACTGCAAACGCCATGACACGTCAATATCTTCTGTGATCATGTCATCACGCCAATAACCGATGCGGTCTAGTGCCGTTTTTCTGAAACCTGCAATTGCACCTGATACTGTAAAAATACGACCATAGGTTCTTTGAGATCGCTTGATTAAGCCAATAATCGAAGAAAATTCACCGACCTGAATTTTACCCAAGATGCTTGAACGGTTCACAATACGTGGATTACCCGTTACAGCGCCCACGCGTGGGAAACTGGTCAGATGATGCATCATCCAAAGTGCCGAATGCGGGTGCAATAATGCATCACCATCAATACAAATCAAGTGTTCAAATTGGCTGACCATCGCGCCTGCACGTAATGCATACGCTTTACCCTGATTCTCAGCCAAATGCACCACACGCAATTTAGGATATTGGAGTACCAATTGGTCTAGAATTTCAGCGGTTCGATCTTTACTTCCATCATTCACCGCTATCACTTCGAAATTTGGATATTGGCTCTGCATCGCATATCGAATCGTGTCACGTACCTGTGCTTCTTCATTAAAGCAAGGCACAATGATGCTACAGCCTTGCTCAGTTGGCACGGGAAGTTCAGGTTGTTTCCATTCACGCTTTAAGTAGAACCACACGCCTCCAGCAATCCAAATCCACGCCATAAACAAGGGATATAGGAAAGCAAAGGCAAAAAACAGATCGTTAAAACTCAGTTCCCATTCTTGCATTACTGACCTCCTTGTATATACGGATCACGGTAAGTCAGTGGACTGCCATTCAAGCTGATGCTTTGATATAGGTGATGTTGAACGCGTTCGCCATCCTGAAGCTGATAATTATTCAGTCCGATTTTTTGAACCGACGCTGCGCGTAAAGCCTGATAGTTTTGCTGATACTTCACCCAATCTTTCTCGCTCATATTTGGATTGATATCTAAACTGACAATCAAGCGTTGCTTTTGCTCTGTATTCAAAGTCTTCAATGCGGACATAAAAGCTTTAAAACTTTGCGGATGCTGACCCGGGTTAATACTTAAATACAGAAAGTCCGATGCTGTTAGGGCACGAGTCACCAACGGTTTTAATCCAGAAAATTGATGTCCAGTTAAATTCACTTTAAGTGCAGTTTGGTTATCATTACTAATATTGGAATAAAAATGCGCTTGCGCCTTACTACGCTCTTTAATTGCAATAATTTTTTGCACTTGCTCAGTACATGCGGCTGACCACTGTGCTGAATGAATTGCACAGTCCAAGCTGTTACCGGTGTTAATAATTAAACCTTCAAGCGAACTATTGTTTTTCAATAGATCTGCCGTTAGGTCTGCCAAATTAATCCCCTGCTGTAATTCCAAACTGATTGGGAGCTGAGCATACACTCGATTACCAATTCGTGTACGGGCTTGCCACACAGTGCGATTCAGTAAATCTTGTTGCATCGGTAGTTTTGAATTTGGGAAAAATAAGGCATCAATTTTACCGTCACCATCATGATCAACAGCGGCATTTAAAAGCAATGTATTGGTTTTTAACGCATTGACCTGATCTAATAATCTCCCCAATTTCTGATCTGATTGCTCAGCCGTTGGTGCTTGTAATTCAGCCAAATTAAAATTCAGGAATGTTTTACGTTGTTTATAAGGCGCACGAGCTTCAACGATAAAGTCTTCCATATTTTGGTGGATAAACTCTGGTGTTGGGTTATCCATAATCAAGGCACGCTGATAGGTATGCACCGAATCTGCCTGACTGACCACATTACCTAAGCTAAAGGACATGGGCAGTCCTGCTTTACGTGCATATCCCTCAATTTCAGGTGTAACTGCACCGTATGGCCAGAAGATCGCCATACTATGAATACCCAGTTGACGATCGAGTTCTTGTTTAGATTTCTTCAAATCTTGCACAATACGCTGCTCAAACTCAGCATCGGTTTCATAACGATTTTGAGCTGGAAAATACTGGCGCGTAATCGCAGCAGGTTCCATATTTTTTTGTGGGTTTGCCAAAATACCATGATGCAGATCATCCGAATGCGACACAAATTCGGCATATCCCGACTTTTGCATTTCCCGCATTTGATCCCAATTCATCAAATTACCCACACCATAAGCTTCATAAGCATCTTTGGTATTGCCATTAATCCAACTGGTTGGAATAGCAAAAACTGCAGGAAATTGATATTGCTTTAACAATGGAAAGACTTTGCTATAACTACTTAGCGCACCATCATCAAAAGTTAATAACAGCGCCTTTTCAGGTAACTTTTTCTTTTGTAAGCGAGCCTGCATGACATCTTCTAAACGAATGGGTTGCCAACCTTCTCGTTTAATCCACGCAAAATATTGCCCAAGATTTTGCGTACTAATCGCATAGACATCTCGATCACCACGTTTGGCAACATCATCTCGAACATCATGAAAGGTCAGCGTTACAAATTGGTTATGTGCGGTACTTTCATCAAGATCAGGCATCGCCAAATTTGCAGTTTTTGGCACATTATTGTCAGCAAAAAGATATGTCGTACTGATGGGCAAAGTCACAGCTAGAACTAAGCTTTGCTTCAACATGCGGTGTATTAATGTATTTTTCATTAGAAGCGCCCCTCAAAACCAACAACTGCATAACTACGATCTTCATCTTTTCCGTCATACGGATGTGAACCCCAACCTATGCCGTAGTTCAGTTTCCACGTGCGCGAGAGCTGCCAATCATGTTGATAATACAAATTATAAATCGGACGACTTGAGTAGCCTTTTTGTCCGAAGGTACCGATCGTTGCTGCAAAGTGCTGGTTAAAATGACGTTCATAGTCACGCCATGTCATCCAATCATGTTCCAATGTCACTTCAGCGCTATAGCTATGTTCAGGGTTAAAATAAGGCACATCAACCGGATCATTTTTCCCGTAATAACCACGCAGTGTTGCCGCAGAAAGATGATGCGGAGATTGTTGGAATTGCTGTTTAAAATACCCAGACAGTTCTTGGCGTAGATTGCCATCATCAATATCGCTCAATTGATAACTTGCACCTGCTTTGCGTGATTCATTTTGTTGCCAGTTCAATGCAAAACGATAAGCCTGCCCATCGTGGTCCTGTGCCAAAGATTGCAATGGAATATCCGCTTGGCTGTCATAACCCAGTGCATAGTTCCAATGATCATTCAGCCAATGTGACCAATCTAATTGCACACCAAAACGGTCGCCATCGGTGCTTTGAGAGAATAATGCAGATGCAGCTTTACGATCCGAAGCCCACTCTAAACCCATGCCAATCCGCTGGTCTTTTAATTTGCCAGACTCATACTTCGACCAACGGTTGCTATGATCGACAAAGAGTCGATAATTATCGTAAAACCATGGGCTATTGATGCGCGTCCAGTTTTCCTGTTCACGTGAACCTTTCAGGCGATTTTGTACACGAGGATCATCAGACTCACTTTTCGCAAAGGTACTTTGATGTTGAATTGACGCACGATTTCGATCATCCAATTCTTTTTTACTTTTTTTTACGCCCGTATCATCACCGACATGGCTGACCATATATTGATTGAGTTCACGCCAAGCTTGAATTTGACTCAAGGCTTGGAAATTCTGCATGCGGTTAATTTGCGTTCCCTGTGAAATGGGCTCTAAGCTGTTCTGCTGTGCCAAAGTGTGCTGGGATTGCTCTGGTTTTTCACGCCAACGTTGAATTAATGCCAAATTATTTTGATAACCGATATTGCCGGGAGCCTTTGCGGTTAAGTCATTGAAATAACGTTCAGCTTTTTCATGTTCATTGCGATAAGCATAGTTCAATCCCTTCAACGCAATAAATTCAGTACGATCATCGTGTGGCGCCTTATCCACCCCTTTCGCATTACTATAAACAAAGGTCGGCAATTGTTTGTCCATAGTGTCGATTAACTGATTGGCTTGTTTAAATTTTTCTTGTTCGATCAAGCTATAATACAAACCAGCATAGACGTTATAGTCCGCATAATTTTTTTCAGCAAATAAACTCTGATATAAAGGCTCAGCTTTTTCAGGTTGACGTAATTTTAAATAACTGTCTGCCAAAGCATGTCGTACATAAGCAGGCATTTCTTTAGCTGTTTGACCTGTTTTTTCTACTTGTGCCAGCGCCTGCTTTGAAGCATTACGTGCATTTAAGGCATAGATATATTCATAGTAAAATTTACGTTTACTGGCTTCATCTGTAGGAAGTTTGTCTTCATAAGCTCTCATTTCAGCCAGAACACGATCTAGTGGTTCAAATGCCGTTGCTCCACGCTTCATATCAAACGCATTTTTTGAAGCTTGAATGCCTTGTTGAATACGCTGCGAGAACTCATTCATCTTGAGCAAATGTTGCAACACTGGCTTAGAACTATTGAGTCCATTGGCCTGAATGTAACTTTGTGCAGTGGCAAAATCGCTATTTTGCAATAGAGCCAATACGTACTGTTCTTGGGTATCTGCATTGGGCTGTTTTGCTAGCGCATATTTCGCTGCATTGAGGGATTCAGCAGGCATATCCAATAATCGATAGGCATAGGCCAATTGCGAAAGATAATCTGCACCAAGCGACTGTAAGTTGAGATTTGCCAGTTTTTGTTTTGCTTGTTCTTTTTGACCTGATTCTGCCAGCAGCACACCCTGCCAAATCAACCACTGTTCCGATTGATCCTGCTGATAAAATTTTTGTGCCCACTGTAAGGCTTGATCATATTGTTTAAGATCACGTAAAGCTTTGATGACACTGACTTTGCCATAATCTGGAAACGTCGTTGGACTAATCTTCGCCAAGTAGGCCACATCTGTAGAGCTAAAGGTTGCATTTGCATAACGCAGGAGCGTGTAATCTGCAATGAGCTTCTGATTTTCAGGATGTTGCGCTAATAAAACTTGTAATTGGTTAAATCCCTGATCCACTTTACCGACACGGATATCTGCAACACTTTGTTCTCTTTGCTGATCAATATTATCAACTGCAAATACAACCGTAGGAAGGCTCGAAAAAATCGACAAGAAACATAGACGAGATAAATAAGATTTATAAATCATGATTATTCACGTTAGAAGAGTAATTATTCATCAAATTAAATTAATGTGATGTGTTTCACATTATATCACATTTTGACCGATTAAATTTGGTTAATTATTCATACTAAAGTGTTAATAATGAATGAGAATATGCTGATTTTATAAATTTTCTTTACTATTCAATCACTATTATTAAATAAAAATAAAAAAACCCCTCATTTGAGGGGTTTTTATTAACAGAAACTTACCGTACTTAAGCAAGACCTTTAGACTTTAAAACTTCGTACATAGTCGAGCCTAATTCAGCAGGACTACGGGTATAGGCCATACCGGCTTTTTCAAAAGCAGCAAATTTCTCTTCTGCTGTACCTTTACCGCCCGAAATGATCGCGCCTGCATGTCCCATACGTTTACCTTTTGGTGCAGTCACTCCCGCGATATAACCGACAACAGGCTTAGTTACATTCGACTGGATATATTCAGCCGCTTCTTCTTCTGCTGTACCACCAATCTCACCAATCATGATGATCGCTTCAGTTTGCGGGTCGTCTTGGAACAGCTTTAAGCAATCAATTTGGTTCATGCCCGGAATTGGATCTCCCCCAATACCGATACACGTCGACTGACCTAGACCCAGCTTCGTGGTTTGCGCTACAGCTTCATAGGTCAGAGTCCCTGAACGCGAGATAATGCCGATTTTACCTGGTTGATGAATATGCCCCGGCATAATACCGATCTTACATTCACCCGGAGTAATAATCCCTGGACAGTTCGGACCAATTAGACGTGCGTTATTGCCATAAGTTTCAAGATAACGTTTAGCTTTTAGCATATCGAGTGTCGGCACGCCTTCCGTAATCACGACGATCAGCTCAACACCTGAATCAATCGATTCAATAATTGAATCTAGGACAAATGGTGCAGGTACATAAATCGAGGTTGCCGTTGCACCCGTTTCACGCACCGCTTCTTTCATGGTATTGAATACGGGTAGATTCAAATGTTGTGTGCCGCCTTTACCCGGAGTCACCCCACCGACCACTTTTGTGCCGTAAGCAATTGACTGTTCTGAATGAAATGTGCCATTTTTACCGGTAAAACCTTGTACCAATACTTTGGTGTCTTTATTAACTAATACGCTCATGATCTCTACTCCCTTAGCCTTTTACTGCAGCAACAATTTTTTCTGCAGCATCAGCCAAGCCATTTGCAGAAATCAATTTCAAACCTGATTCATCAAGTAATTTTGCACCCAACTCTGCATTGTTCCCTTCTAGACGAACAACCACAGGTACAGTCACATTTACTTCTTGAACCGCTGCAATAATTGCTTCAGCAATCATGTCACAACGTACAATTCCGCCAAAAATATTAATTAATACACCCTGCACAGAACTATCCGCCAAAATGATTTTAAAGGCTTCAATTACGCGTTCTTTGGTCGCGCCGCCTCCGACATCTAGGAAGTTTGCAGGTTGACCACCATAGAGTTTAATGATGTCCATGGTTGCCATCGCTAGGCCAGCACCATTGACCATACAGCCAATATTGCCTTCTAAGGCAACATAGTTCAGATCAAATTCTGATGCTTTCAGCTCACGCTCATTTTCTTGCGTTTTATCGCGTAGTGCTGCGATTTCTGGTAAGCGATATAAAGCATTTGAGTCGATACCAATTTTTGCATCCACACATAAAATCTCGCCATTTTCACGTACGGATAACGGGTTAATTTCAAATAAAGCAAAATCATTTTCAATGAATGCTTGATAAGCCGCAGACATGATTTTGACAAATTGATTCACTTGACCATCTTTTAGGTTTAAAGCAAACGCCACTTCACGTGCTTGGAATGGTAACAATCCAACTAGAGGATCTACTTCAACTTTAATAATTTTTTCAGGCGTTTCTTCTGCAACTTTCTCAATTTCAACCCCACCTTCAGTCGATGCCATAAAGGTCACACGACGGCTAGAACGGTCAACTACAGCACCTAGGTACAATTCACGCTCTACAGGATAAACATCTTCGGATACCAAAATACCGCTGACGGGTTGACCTAATGCATCTGTTTGATAAGTGACTAAGCGTGAGCCGACCATTTGGTTCACATAATCAGTGGCTTCTTGTGCAGATTTTACGACTTTAACGCCGCCTGCTTTACCACGACCACCTGCATGCACTTGGGCTTTGAGTACCGCAAACTTACCACCCAGTTGCTCAAAAGCTTTGACTGCTTCTTCTGCGGTAGTTACAAATACGCCTTCTTGGACTGGCATACCATATTTTTTTAATAACGCTTTAGCTTGATATTCGTGTAGATTCATTGAACAACCTTTTACTCTTTCTTCGCTTTGTTATGACCCATTAAAGCCCAGACATCCGTCAAAGCAGCTTTAACCTTTTTAAATCTTAAAATATTTCTTATCTTTATTTTTAGATGATTATTCAAATTAAAACAACCATCTGAAACAAAAAAGAGCGGCCTAAGCCGCTCTTTTTACATCTTATTTACGTTTACGCTGAATCGCGTGAATTGCACGTCCATCGACTGCAAGTGCAGCTTCGTGAACGACTTCAGAGAATGTCGGGTGACCGAAAGTCATTAACTGTAGGTCTTCAACACTTGATACGAACTCAAGTGCGATCATACCTTGGTGTACGATGTCAGACGCTGCAGGTCCAATCACGTGCATACCGAGTAGACGATCTGTCTTCGCATCAGCAACAAACTTAACAAAGCCTGCGTTTTCACCAGCAGCCATTGCACGACCATTTGCAGCGAAACCAAATTGACCTGTTTTAACTTCGTGGCCTTTTTCTTTTGCTTGCTCTTCTGTTAAACCAACCCACGCCGCTTCTGGGTGTGTGTAAATTACAGAGATGATAGTGTCATAGTTCACTTGAGCTGCATGACCGTGGATACGCTCAACAGCCATTACGCCTTCTTCCATTGCTTTATGTGCAAGCATTGGACCACGTACCAAGTCACCAATTGCGTATACACCTTCAACTGAAGTTGCACACCAATCGTTTACTTCAACTAGACCGCGCTCAGTGAGTTTAATGCCTGAATCTTCAGCCAATAAACCTTCTGCATATGCTTTACGGCCCACACAAACGATCAATTTATCGAAAGTTTGAGTTTTGTCTTCGCCACCTTGAGTGTACTTAACAGTAACTTCACGGCCATTCACTTCTGTACCAGCAACTTTCGCGCCAACACGGATATCAAGACCTTGTTTAGTCAATACTTTTTGGTAATCTTTCGCCAAAGCTTTATCAGCCATTGGTAAGAATGCATCCATTGCTTCAAATACAACAACTTCCGCACCAAGACGACGCCAAACAGAACCCAACTCTAGACCAATAACACCCGCGCCAATAACACCAAGACGTTTAGGCACTTCTGGGAACTCAAGCGCACCAGTAGAGTCAACAATAATGTCTTGATCTACAGGAGCAACAGGAATATTTACTGGCACAGAACCCGATGCAAGGATTACATATTTAGGTTCTAAAATTTGAGTTTCACCTTCATGAGATACAAACTCAACTTTCTTACCTGCAAGTAATTTACCTGTACCTTTTAACCATTCGATACCATTGCCTTTAAGTAGACCATCAATACCCATCGTCAATTGGTTAACAATTTTGTCTTTACGATCAAGCAGTTTTGCAAGATCAAATTTCACTTCACCAGTTGTAATACCGTGGTCATCTAAGTGATGAACGGTATCTTCATAGCGGTGAGATGAATCAAGTAATGCTTTAGATGGGATACAACCCACGTTTAAGCAAGTACCACCTAAAGATGGTTTACCTTTATGAATACGTTTTTCAATACAAGCTACTTTAAAGCCTAATTGAGCAGCGCGGATAGCAGCTTCATAACCACCAGGACCGCCACCAATAACAACTAAATCAAATTGAGACATGTGTATCTCCAAAAATGGGCTTAGAGGATCGCTCTAAGCCCATTGCATTATTCTGAAGTATTAAAGATCAAGGATTAGCTTAGCTGGTTCTTCTAACAATTCTTTGATTGTTACAAGGAAGCCTACTGCTTCTTTACCATCGATTAGACGGTGGTCATAAGAAAGCGCTAAGTACATCATTGGCAAGATTTCAACTTGACCATTTACAGCCATAGGACGTTCTTGGATTTTATGCATACCCAAAATCGCAGTTTGTGGCGTATTTAAGATAGGTGTAGAAAGCAAAGAACCGAAAGTACCACCATTAGTAATAGTGAATGTACCGCCAGTCATATCTTCAATACCCAATTTACCATCACGCGCTTTACCAGCGTATGCACGGATACCATTTTCAACTTCAGCATAGTTCATGCGGTCAGTATCACGAAGAACTGGAACTACTAGACCACGGTCGCTTGATACAGCAACACCGATGTCGTAGAAACCGTGGTAAACGATGTCATTGCCATCAATCGAAGCGTTTACAGCTGGGTAGCGTTTAAGTGCTTCAGTTGCCGCTTTAACGAAGAATGACATGAAGCCAAGACGTGCACCATGACGCTTTTCAAAAGCATCTTTGTATTGCGCACGCATTTCCATGATTGGTTTCATGTTTACTTCGTTGAACGTAGTCAACATTGCAGTTTCTTGAGTTGCAGCAAGTAGACGTTCAGCAACACGCTTACGAAGACGAGTCATAGGAACACGTTTTTCGATACGTTCACCAACAGCAACGCTTAATGGCGCAGCAGCAGGAGCAGCTGGTTTAGCTTGATGGTTTGCAACATCTTCTTTAGTGATGCGACCGCCACGGCCAGTGCCAGCAACGTCAGCAGCAGCAATGCCAGACTCAGTCAATGCTTTACGCACTGCAGGAGCTTGATCAGCAACAGGTTGAGCACGTTCAACAACAGGAGCAGCGCCCGCTTGAGTTTGCGCAGCAGCTTGTTCTACTTTCTCTTCTGATTGAACAGCTTGAGTTTGAGCAGCGCCAGAAGCAGCACCTTCTTCAAAAGTCGCAATCACTTCAGCAGAAAGAACTGTATCGCCTTCGTTTTTAACGATTGCAGAAATCGTACCGTCAGCAGGAGCTACAACTTCTAAAACAACTTTATCTGTTTCAATATCACAAATCACTTCGTCACGTGATACTGCTTCACCTGGTTGTTTGTGCCAAGTTGCAACTGTACCGTCAGCAACTGACTCTGGGAATACCGGTGCTTTAATTTCGGTTGCCATTATTAAGAATCTCCTGTTATTCAGCTACGATAGCTAAAGCATCATTTACGAGCTGAGCTTGTTGTTTTGCGTGCAAATATGGTGAACCACAAGCCGGTGCAGCAGAAGCTTCACGACCTGCATAACTAATACGAACTTGTTTGCCTGCTTTCATCACGTCGTCATACAGACGCGGAGCGATGAATAACCATGCACCTTGGTTCTTCGGTTCTTCTTGAGCCCAAACCAATTCTTTAATGTTTGGATATTGTGCCAGAACTTCAGCAAGACGTGCTTCTGGGTACGGATACAATTGTTCAATACGAACGATTGCTGTGTTGTTCAATTCTTTTTCACGACGTTTTTCAAGTAAGTCGTAGTAAACCTTACCACCACAAAGCACTAGACGAGTTACGTCTGACTTGTTGATATTGTCGATTTCATCAATCACAGTTTGGAATGAACCATTTGCAAGTTCTTCTAAAGTAGACGTTGCAAGTTTGTGACGAAGAAGAGACTTCGGTGAAGTCACGATCATTGGTTTACGGATTGGACGAAGTGCTTGACGACGCATCGCATGGTAAATCTGCGCTGGTGTAGTCGGTGTGATCACTTGCATGTTTTCTTCAGCACATAGCTGTAAGAAACGCTCTAAACGAGCTGATGAATGCTCAGGACCTTGACCTTCAAAGCCGTGTGGAAGAAGCATAGTCAGACCGCATACACGTTCCCACTTAGTTTCGCCAGACGCGATGAACTGATCGATTACAACCTGTGCACAGTTTGCGAAGTCACCAAATTGCGCTTCCCAAATGACAAGGCTCTTCGGAAGAGTCGTTGCATAACCGTATTCGAATGCAAGAACCGCCATTTCTGACAATAATGAGTCATAAATAGCTGTACGTGGTTGGTTTTCTTTCAAGTTACATAATGGAATGTAAGTTGAACCATCTACTTGGTTATGAAGTTTTGCATGACGGTGTGAGAATGTACCACGACCAACGTCTTCACCTGTTAAACGAACAAGGAAACCTTCATCTAGAAGAGACGCGTAAGCTAATGTTTCAGCAGCACCCCAGTTCAATGGCATTTCACCAGTCTGCATTTTGAGACGGTCATCAATCACTTTAGCAACCTGACGTTGCATCACGAAGCCTTCTGGAAGCTCGCGCATTTTCGCACCAAGCTCTTTTAGACGTTCGATTGGGAAAGTGGTATCCCATTTGTCTGTGTATTCGTGGCCTAGGTAAGGTTTCCAGTCCACAAACATTTTTGTATTTGGCTCAAGTACCAACGCATTTGCAACGTGTTTACCTGCTTCAAGGTCAGAACGATACTGTTCAACCATTGCATCAGCAGAAGCACGATCAAGAACACCTTCTTGTACAAGCTTGTCAGCATAAAGCGTACGTGTAGTCGCTTTTTTATTGATGATTTGATACATCATTGGCTGAGTTGCAGCTGGCTCGTCGGCTTCGTTATGACCACGACGACGGTAGCAGAACATATCGATTACAACGTCTTTACGGAATGTATGACGGAAATCGTGTGCCAATTGAGAAACAAATAATACAGATTCAGGATCATCACCGTTCACATGGAAGATCGGTGCTTGGATCATTTTCGCGATGTCAGTACAGTATTCTGTAGAACGCGCATCACGTGGGTCAGACGTTGTGAAACCAACTTGGTTGTTTACAACGATATGAACTGTACCACCCACGGTATAACCGCGAGTTTGTGACATTTGGAAGGTTTCTTGGTTTACACCTTGACCTGCAAATGCAGCATCACCGTGAACGATGATTGGTAATACATCATCACCACCGATATCTTTACGACGTACTTGACGTGCGCGTACAGAACCTTCTACTACAGGTCCAACGATTTCTAAGTGTGATGGGTTAAACGCTAATGCCAAATGAACTTCGCCACCCGGAGTCATTACGTTTGAAGAGAAACCTTGGTGGTATTTAACGTCACCAGAGCCTTTTTTATGCAGAGATTTACCTTCAAACTCACCAAATAGATCAGCTGGGTTTTTACCCATGATGTTTACAAGAAGGTTTAAACGGCCACGGTGAGGCATACCGATAACCACTTCTTTACAGCCTACTGAACCTGCGCGTTGAATAAGTTCATTCACCATAGGAATGAAAGATTCACCACCTTCAACACCGAAACGTTTCGCACCAACGAATTTGTTACCAAGGTATTTTTCTAGGCCTTCAGCTGCAGTTAGACGTTCAAGGATGTGTTTTTTCTGGTCTGCAGTGTAGCCAAATTGACCACGAGTACCTTCAAGGCGTTGTTGAATCCAACGTTTTTCTTTTGTATCAACAATGTGCATGTATTCAACACCAATCGAAGCAGTATAAGTTGCTTCCATTGCTTGAACCATTTCACCAAGTGTTGCTTCAGACTTACCGATTGCAAGGTTACCTGTATTAAATACAGTATCTAAGTCAGACTGCGTTAGACCGTGCGCAGCAAGATCTAGATCAGGCACGATTTCACGTTTTGCAAGACCAAGTGGATCTAATTTTGCGTTTTGATGACCACGGTTACGGTATGCAGCGATCAACTGTAATACACCGATTTGACGGCGTTCATGCTCAGAACTTACTGCACTTTGCACTACAGGCTGAACACGGCTTGAATTACGGCCTAATAATAGGAATTGCTCACGTACATTGCTATGTGGTTGATCACCTTTCGGGAATTTATCGAAGTATTCACGCCAATCAGCCTCTACTGAGTCTGGAGCCGTTAGATACTGCTCATAAAGTTCTTCAATATACGCTGCACTGTCAGCGCTAAGTTCAGTGTCAAGACGCAGTGCGTCAGCAACTTCTTGCATTTGTGGACCCATTTCCTATTGCAAAACATTTCAGGATGCTTTTTAAGCGAACCCATGATTAGTAATGTCAAATTGGTAATATGACATTAGTCCCCATTAGGCTTAAGCCTTGAGGCGTTATCACTACATTAGGATTACCCAATGTGATTAATGAACAATAACGCCCTCAGCGGCATCATTACTCATTGAGAAATACCCGATATAAATCGGGCAATTTTTGCAAATCATCTTAGAAAAAATAATTTTTTCGCAATTATCTTTTCTAAAACGACTTTATTAACATTTATATACCTTCTACAGCGCTTAAATTGTAGAAAAAATGTACCCAATTCAAAGTCATTTTTTACATATAGTGATACTCTAAATGCTAACACGTTCGAGCATTTTCAATTGATTTTTTTGACACATACCTCTCATAAATTAGCGAAATACACTGTTCGTATTTTCATCTATGATATGGTGCTACATATAAAATGATCTTTCAATTAAGACAAAAGTCTACGTACGATTTTTACCTCATCTCATATACAAAAACAAAAGAGAGCTGACATTCCTATCCTCTCTCTTTTTACTACGTTACATAATAACATCTTCTAATCCTTTTGACAGACTTGAACGAGCGTTTCATCAATAAATAACCATTTATCTATCACTTTATACTTTTAATTCACTACGTTTCTATGAAATCCATTTATAGCACTCTGCAATGACAGCGAATAACTTTCACCATCATCACTTTTATATATGACAAAAAAGCGCACCTAATGGTGCGCTTCTTTTTACTGCTAAATCTATTAACCAAGATCTAAAAGCATATTACGGATGTGACCGATTGCTTTAGTTGGGTTAAGGCCCTTAGGACATACAGATACACAGTTCATGATACCTTTACAACGGAACAATGAGAATGGGTCGTCAAGACGAGCCAAACGCTCTTGAGTTGCTGTATCACGAGAGTCAATGATGAAGCGATATGCGTTCAACAATGCTGAAGGACCCAAGAACTTGTCTGGGTTCCACCAGAATGATGGACATGAAGTTGAACAACATGCACAAAGAATACATTCGTACAAACCATCTAAATGTTCACGCTCTTCAGGAGACTGCAAACGCTCTTTAGGAGGCGCAGGCTGATTGTTGATTAGGAACGGATGGATTTTATTGTACTGATCGTAGAACTGATTCATATCTACAACCAAATCTTTAATTACTGGAAGACCTGGAAGTGGACGAATTGTGATCACTTCTGGTAAGTCGTTTAGGTTCCAAAGACACGCCAAACCATTTTTACCATTAATGTTTACACCATCAGAACCACAAATACCTTCACGACATGAACGACGGAATGTTAATGATTCGTCTTGAACTTTTAATGCTAGAAGTGCATCAAGCAACATACGATGCTTATCAGTCAACTCTAGTTTAAAAGTTTGCATGTACGGAGCTGCATCCTTATCAGGATCGTAGCGGTAGATATTAAATGTACGAGTACCTCTACTCATCTTACTTCTCCCAATTAGAATGTACGTGGTTTAGGCGGAATAGCATCTACAGATAAAGGCTTGTAACGTACTGGTTTGTACTCAAGACGGTTATCTACAGAGAACCATAAAGTGTGTTTCATCCACTCATCATCACGACGACCGTATGGGTAGTCAGCATGATCAGGCGGTAATTCAAAATCTACCACTGTATGCGCACCACGACATTCTTTACGTGCAGCCGCAGAAATCAGTGTCGCTTTCGCAACTTCATACAGGTTTTCAACTTCTAGAGCTTCAACACGCGCTGTATTAAATACTTTAGATTTGTCTTTCAAGTGAATGTTACGTACACGTGGTTCGAGCGCAAGAATCTGTTTCACACCCTCTTCAAGAAGTGCAGATGTACGGAATACACCAGCGTGATCTTGAACGATGTCACGGATTGCATCTGCAACTTCTTGAGCATTTTCACCAGAAGTTGATTCATCAAGATGACGAACACGATTCAAAGTTTTTTCAAGAACAGTTGTAGGAAGCGGTGCATATTCATCACCGTGGTGTTTAGTTACATAGTCAACAATATGTTCACCAGCAGCTTTACCAAATACAACCAAGTCAAGCAATGAGTTTGTACCTAGACGGTTAGCACCGTGTACAGATACACATGAACATTCACCAATTGCATAGAAACCTTTCACTGGTTTAGTAAAATCACGGTCACCCGCATTGTGTGAGTACACACCAGTTTCTTTATTGTAGTTCGCAACCAAAGCTTCAGTTTCACGAGATACAGGAACAACCACTTGACCATGAATATTTGTAGGAATACCACCCATTTGGTAATGGATTGTAGGTACTACAGGAATTGGCTCTTTAGTGATGTCAACGTTCGCGAATTTCTTACCAATCTCAAATACAGATGGAAGACGTTTCATGATTGTTTCAGCACCAAGATGCGTCATATCAAGCAAGATGTAGTCTTTCTTAGGACCACAGCCACGACCTTCTTTAATTTCTTGGTCCATTGAACGTGATACGAAGTCACGAGGTGCCAAGTCTTTCAATGTCGGAGCATAACGTTCCATGAACGGCTCACCAGCATCGTTACGAAGGATCGCACCTTCACCACGACAACCTTCTGTCAACAATACGCCTGCGCCCGCAACACCTGTTGGGTGGAATTGCCAGAATTCCATATCTTGTAATGGAATACCTGCACGAGCTGCCATACCAAGACCGTCACCAGTATTAATATAAGCGTTAGTAGATGCACGGTAAACACGACCAGCACCACCAGTAGCGAACAATGTTGCTTTACCTTGGAATACTGCAATTTTACCTGTTTCTTGGTCAATTGCTGTCACACCAAGCACATCACCCTCTTCATTACGGATCAAATCAAGTGCGATCCATTCAACGAAGAATTGAGTACCCATTTTCACGTTGCTTTGATAAAGCGTATGAAGAAGAGCGTGACCTGTACGGTCGGCAGCAGCACATGCACGTGGAACTGGTTTTTCACCATAGTTCGCAGCATGACCACCAAACGGACGTTGGTAAATTGTACCGTCAGCGTTACGGTCAAATGGCATACCTAGGTGTTCAAGCTCATATACAACTTGAGGCGCTTCACGAGTCATAAACTCAATTGCGTCTTGGTCACCTAACCAGTCAGAACCTTTAACTGTATCGTAGAAGTGGTAGTGCCAGTTATCTTCTTGCATGTTACCAAGAGATGCACCAATACCACCCTGCGCTGCAACAGTGTGTGAACGAGTTGGGAATACTTTAGTCAGTACAGCAACTTTCAAACCAGCTTGAGCAAGTTGGTAAGAAGCACGCATACCTGAACCACCACCACCAACGATGACTGCATCGAAAGTTAGGTGTGGAATATTTGTGTAATCTTCTTTAGGGGTTATAGCGCCCATGATATTTTCCTATCAATTTGCCCAAAAAATCTGGATCGCCCAGATCGCGTATGCAAATACTGCAACAATCACTGCAGAAGTCAGCACTAAACGCAGACCGTTTGCTGAAGGACCCATTTGACGAGTAGTCACATAGTCAGTGAATACTTGCCACATACCAATCCAAGCATGCGCAACAAGAGATAAGACAGACAATAAAGACATAATCTTCATTGGTGTTGTCATCATAAAGCCATACCATTGCTCAAAAGTGAATCCGCTATTGCAAAGGATCCAGCCCAGTACAACAATAGTATAAACAGCCAATACAACGGCACTTACACGCTGGATAAACCAATCGCGAGAACCTGATCCTGTTAAACCTGTAGCACTTTTCATTAGAGAACAATCCATACAAATGCTGCAACAATACCGATTGCAGACAAGATCAATGAAATAGTAGCTGCGATACGACCACTTTGAAGTTCTTCAGCAACGCCAAGATCTGCAAATAGATGCTTGATACCACCGATAAGGTGATAAATTAAGCCGGCTACAAATACCCATACGACAAAACGCACAATAAAGCTATCAAACACAGCTTGAACTTGCGCAAAACCTTCAGGTGAAGATAAGGATTTGTCTAAAATCCAAAGAAGGACCGGTACGAGTAAAAATACGATAACACCTGATAGACGGTGTAAAATTGATGCAATAGCCACAGGGGATTTTAAGTTTACGTCTAAAACTTGACCCATGGACAAATTGACAGGTCTGTTGCTTTTCACAGCGGGCATCCTGTAAGTAAAAACTCCATCCGGAGTTTGTTGGAATTAATTCGTAGGAAAGCTAGCATAGTCAGACATTACAATATAATAAACTCTGCAGCTGTCTGATCTTATAAACGACAGGGAATTATAAAACGTGAACTTTCAAAACACAAACGAAGACAATTAGGAATTTTGCAAAATATCCTTAAATAAGAATCATTAACAATAACTTTTCTAAAAACAAATACCTTATTTATCTAAGAAAATCATACTATGTTGTTGGTTTTAATCAGTTAAATGTAAATCTCACTTATTGTTTTTGTGTGTATATGGCGATTTAAACTTTTAGACTAAAGATGAACAAATCTAAATCTTTCTTTTCCCACTACATTTTAAAATCTTCCAACACATTCGCCAAGCCATAATCATAAAAATAAATGTGCATCATTTTCTCAAATAATAAAACTCAAAGATCATGAAACGAAATAAGTACTTAGTCTGTGCATAAAAATCTTAGCAACAGCAAATCTGTTTAATAAAACGCCATTTTTTACCTTTCCAATGACAAAAATGCTCATTTATTGATCCTTTAAAGGCGTTTAATTAACTATTTTTTAACCAAACGAACTTTTTTTTAAGTACGATTAAGTCGTTTTAATTATGAATAAGAAAAAAGCAATTTAGAGCCACAGATGTATGTAAGTTACGAAAATTATAATAATTTAATGAAATAGCGGTCTTGTAATTCATATTTGTTTCAGAGTTTTTAAGAATTAAAAATTGCTTACAATTAAGGCAATAGGCTTTTTTTAATCTGCACCTCCCCTGCAAATTGACTTATTATACTGCGTCGGCACTGTGATTTTACTCATTTTTTAAGCGTATGAATTGTGCTTCATTTCAAGGAATGATCCTCAATTTATATCCATAAGTATAATTGACAAAATTTCAGTTCCCTCTAATCTTAGAGCAAATTTTTGATCTGTCTGATTCTCGCATTAAAAGATTAGTACTGAGTCAGATAAAACATTCACCAGGACAGGAGATCTATTGAATGTCTGAAGCAACTGGCAAAAAAGCCGTTTTACAGCTTGATGGCAAAGAAATTGACTTACCAATTTACAGTGGCACTCTAGGCCCAGATGTAATTGACGTTAAAGATGTGTTGGCCGCAGGTCACTTTACTTTTGATCCTGGTTTTGTCTCAACGGCTGCTTGTGAATCTAAAATCACTTTCATTGACGGCGGTAAAGGTGTTCTTCTACACCGTGGCTACCCAATCGACCAGCTTGCTACTAAAGCAGACTACTTAGAAACTTGCTACCTTCTTTTGAACGGCGAGCTTCCTACTGCTGAACAAAAACAAGAATTCGATGCTAAAGTTCGTAACCACACTATGGTTCACGATCAAGTTGGCCGTTTCTTCAATGGTTTCCGTCGTGACGCTCACCCTATGGCGATCATGTGTGGTGTTGTTGGTGCGCTTTCTGCGTTCTATCACAACGGTTTCGATGTTGAAAACATTGACCACCGCGAAATCACTGCTATTCGCTTAATCGCTAAAGTTCCTACTTTAGCTGCTTGGACTTACAAATACACAGTAGGCCAACCATTCGTTTACCCACGTAACGACTTAAGCTACGCAGAAAACTTCTTGTACATGATGTTTGCTACTCCTGCAGACCGTGATTACAAAGTTGACCCTATTCTTGCTAAAGCAATGGACCGTATCTTCACGCTTCATGCTGACCACGAACAAAACGCGTCTACTTCTACAGTACGTCTTGCTGGTTCTACTGGCGCTAACCCATACGCTTGTATCGCTGCGGGTATCGCGGCTCTATGGGGACCTGCTCACGGCGGCGCGAACGAAGCTGTTCTTAAGATGCTTGACGAAATCGGCACTGTAGAAAACGTTGCTCCGTTCATGGAAAAAGTGAAAACTAAAGAAGTTAAACTTATGGGCTTCGGTCACCGAGTTTACAAAAACTTCGATCCACGTGCGAAAGTAATGAAAGAAACTTGTGACGAAGTGTTAACTGCACTTGGTATCAACGATCCACAACTTGCTTTGGCTATGGAACTTGAACGTATTGCGCTTTCTGACGAATACTTCATCAAACGTAACCTATACCCTAACGTAGACTTCTACTCAGGTATCATCCTTAAAGCGATTGGTATCCCAACAGAAATGTTTACCGTAATCTTCGCTCTTGCACGTACTGTTGGTTGGATCAGCCACTGGTTAGAAATGCATAGCGCACCTTACAAAATCGGTCGTCCTCGTCAGCTTTACACTGGCGAAACTCAACGCGATATCCAAGGTCGTTAATTCGAAAGAATTGTGCGAATCTAAAAACCGTCCCTTTGGGGCGGTTTTTTTATGCAGCTAGAATTATTTTGCGCTATTGAACAGCCCCATCTGACTGAATTTTCCAACTCAATCATTAGATAAAACGATGCATCACAAGCTATAAAGTATGGTGTATATTGCTGAATGTATTTTAAATCGCCATTTTCTAGAAAATCTCACACTGTTTCATCAGATAGCGTCATAAAAAAAGCCTAATTCCACGTAGAAATTAGGCTGTAAACAAAAGGTTTAAATATTGATGATGCTTTATTTTGGCTTATTGAGTTAAATAACTTTTATTAAGCAACCTTCTCTAAGCAACCGTCTCATAGTCTGCCAAGTCTACCTGTTTAAGACGCTGCTTTAACTGTTTCAGTGACCACGGCCAAGCTGCAAAATTGCGCCCATTGGCATCTAAGTAATAACTCTTACAACCGCCACTATTAAAGACTGTAGTCTGTAAATGCGTCTGTACTTTTGCATTGTGATAGGCCAATACATTTGGCTTAATTTCAAGCCGTTGTATCTTCTCTTGTTTCATTTTTACCAAGGCATCGACGATATACCCAACCTGTGCTTCTGCAATCCCAATGAATGAGTCATAAACCAAAATATTTGGCCCGAGCACCAAGAAGGCATTAGGTACTTGCGCGATACTGGTACCCAAAAATGCTTCAGGAGAGCTGTTTTTCCAAAGTTCTGACAATAATTCCCCTTTGGCATTTTTTACACGTTGTCCAATCGGCGGATGAGAAACTTCAAAACCTGTGCCCCAAATAATGACATCGACTTCATGACGTTCACCATTCGCAGCAATAACAGTATTACCTTCTATTTCAACTAAACCATATGGTACAAGTTCGACATTGGCTTGCTGCAAAGCAGGATAATAGTTATTGGCAAATAAAAGACGCTTACAACCAATAGAAAAGTTTGGTGTTACTTTTTCACGTAATTCAGCATCTTGAATTTGTGTTTTCAACAACTGACGACCCAAATAATTCACAGGCTCTAAAAGCGAAGGATTACGCAGTCCTAAATTAATACCATTTAATATACTAGCCACACTTTTGCGCCAAGTTTCTTGAACAGTCGGAAAACGGGTAATGATGCCTTTCGCACGGTCATTCAGTGGTAAATCTGCTTTTGGTAATACCCATGGTGCGGTCCGTTGAAACACCACCACATTTTTGGCAATAGGTTGAATCTGAGGAATGAACTGAATCGCAGATGCCCCCGTACCAATTACTGCAATACGTTTATCTGTTAAGTCATAGGCATGGTTCCATCGCGCAGAATGGAACATTTCACCTTCAAAGCTTTCAATACCTTTAATTTTTGGAATTTGCGGTTCAGTAATCGGCCCAGTGGAAAATATTACCGTTCTCGCCGCATACTTACCTTTGCTCGTCTCCAATTGCCATTGCTTTAATTCCTCATTCCATTCCGCTGCAATCAATTCACAGTTGAACTGAATGTTACGATAAAGCCCATGCTGCTCTGCCACATCCTCTAAGTAGTTCAGAATCTCAGGTTGCTTGGCAAATAAATGACTCCATTTATGACTCGGCGCAAATGAAAAAGAATACAACGCCGAAGGAACATCACATCCACAACCTGGATAGGTGTTGTCGCGCCATGTTCCTCCCACGCGATTGGCTTTTTCTAAAACCACATAATCGGTATAACCCCGTTCATTCATTTGATGAGCAGCAGCTAAACCTGATATCCCCGCACCAATCACAATGGTATCGTAGACACGCACTTGATTTTCTACGCTTGGTTTTTCTAGGCTAGGCTCTGACTCTGATTGGTCTTGTACTGCTTTTTTTGCTTTGGCAGAAGACGTTACAGGACGACGTGCATTAGTTTGCGTTGTTGCCTTTTTAGTTTGAGTTTTCTCTTGATCTAATGCTTTTACATCTTCGTCATGTAATTGTGTCGGCATGTTCATGCTTTTGCTCCCGACTTTTTAATATAGTTGTTAAATAAGGGATAACCCACCCCCAATAAGCGGGTATAGGTTTGCGGGGATAGACGCTTTAACCACCAAAATAATTTGGCATCAGGTTGCGGAATGGTATACAACTTCCCAGCATCTAAATTATTCAATGTCAAATTGACGACATCGTGGCTCGTCGTAAATGCATGATTCATCAGCAGTTGATCAGCCAAGCCTGAATATCGATTAGGCAAGCGACCATTTTTCATAATGTTGGTCGGCACCAAGGTTGGGCACAGTACATTCACACGGATATTTGCCGATCGGAGCTCTGCCGATAAAGTTTCAGACAATGCCAACACACTCGACTTCGTCACGTTATATGCTGTCATTTCTGGTGCAGCAGTATATGCTGCAGCAGAAGCAACATTAATAATCGCGCCGCCCAGCTTATTTTGTTTCAGCTTGGGTACAAAATAATGGCAGCCATGCACCACCCCCCACAAATTGACATGCATACACCACTGCCAGTCATCTAGACTCAGTTCATCAAATTTACCACCCAGCCCGACGCCTGCATTGTTGATCACCAAGGTCACAGCATGTCCCATCAACTGCTCAGTTTGCTCTGACAATGCTTTTACTTCTTCAGCTTTACCTACATCACACTGCACTGCATAAGCATTTGATGAGGTCATGGATTGAATTTGATCCACCGTTTCTTGTGCTGCCTCTAAATGAATATCGGCACAGACCACTGTTCCGCCACGACGTGCCAACTCCAAAGCGAAGCTTCGCCCAATACCACTGCCTGCACCAGTGACCACCGCATAGGCATTTTCACTTGGCTTGTTCTTTTTTCCAAATAGACCCATGGTTTTGTCCTTTTATCGTTTTAATGCTGGGGTAAATTCTTTGACAAAATAAGGTGTTAACACACCATCAACAGGGTTCAGAAAACGCTTTTTGTAATATTCAAGAAATGCAGAAGTGTCATGATCATTTGGGTGAAAACTTGGTCGTAGATAGTCAAAAATATGCCCGAGGCTACTGCCATAAACACCATCTCTTAGACCAAAAATCAGCTGGAAACTGCGCGGAACATCTTTCCAGTAGCTTAGGCTAATCAAATTTGATGGCTTTCTGTAGAAAGGGACAATCGATGCACCAATTGAAATCAAACCCAAAATGGTAATTAATGCCGGGAAAAAGCCAGCAATACGTAAAGCATAATTACCTGATAATTCTTGATAAACATCATAGGCAATGTCTTTGTGTTCAGACTCTTCCAACATATGCCACATCCAAATGGCGCGCTGCTTTTCATCTATTGAATTAAAAAAGATTTCTTCATGATTCATCATGTATTCCGCAAGCACTGCGGTGAAATGCTCAATTGCTGCCATTAAGGATAACTTCATTGGCTGTGGCATACGTTCAAAACCATAGGCAAAGACGTAGTGTTCTAACTTTCTAAAAAATTGCACAGGCAGATTTCTTGCGCGATACGCTTCATTCATTTCTTCATGCATACGTGAATGAATAGCCTCTTGCCCAATCAACGACGTGACACGTTGTCTTAATACAGGATCTTGAATAAAGTCGCGATGATATCGAGCAGTATCAATCACCAAATCTTCGCCACGGGTTAAGAAAATAGATAAAGATGCAAAATAGGCACTGGCCAATTCTGCATTCATATAAAATTTTGGATCAATTTTTTCTGGTTCGAAATCAAATTTCATATGACGAATAGGTACAACGGCAGACTGTTTTGTTGGGTCAAAGACAGGGCCTGCAAATACGCGTGCTAAAGTTTTTTTTATCGGTTGAAAAGCGCTCATGGTTTTGCTCTCAATTTGGGTGTTTACCGTTCATTGACTTCATGTCGATTAAAGTAAAAACACATAGATTGAGGATCAAATTAAGTGAGATAGATCACTAGGCCATTAGCAAAACCGACCTCTAGATTTGCAAAAATGCTCAAATATTTTCTTTGTCAGACAATCTTTAAAACATCGGTGTTGTATGGCTCAAAAGCTTGTCATTAAAGGTCATGGCGTATTTTGAGTGAGTGATGATTATTGGATTTTTTGCACTTCCCCGGTCGCAGATTGATAGACCCATTGATGATCAAACAGATTGTCATCTAAATGATCCAGTTTAAAATTACCGATAGCCACAGCGTAAAACCCATTGCCCTGCTGCTTAAAATGTGTGATCTCTTGCATGAGTTCTTCAGTAAGTTGACCCATAATAAAGTCTGAAATCACCACCACATCAGCATGTACAAAATTCGGTTGTTTCAGCATGTCCACGGCATGATTCATCGCAGGGATAATATCTGTTCCCCCATGAAATGACTGCCCTAAAAAGTGAATGACATCATCCAAAGCGCTGTTACGCTGTAAATTCAGCGCGGTTAAATTGGTCGAGAAATTTACCAAATACATCGCTCGCTTTTCTTTTAGCGCTCGAATCGATAAATATAGACAAATCGCTTTGGAAATCAGTTCAGGTTGTCCATTCATTGAGCCACTGGTATCTAAGCAGACAATCATCGGGCCTTTTTGTCCGACTCGACGCTGTGTATGGCGTGGGTCTTCGATCACCCGTCCCTGTTGCTGACCTTGTCGATTAAAACTCATCAGGTTAGATTCTAAATATTTCAAATCAAATAAAACCTGCAAGTCTGGATCGGCTAATAGCGCCAACTCGCTAGGTAAAGCCATACTGAGTTCTTGTGCTAATTTAATTCCAGTAATTTCCTCTTGCGCCATCGGGGTGTGAATAAGCTGCTGTGGTTCTTGTTCTAACTGAGCAGAAATCCGCTTACGTGGCATATTCGGCTGTGCGCTTCCAATCATTTGACATAGACGTTTAAGCGCCCGATCTTGCTCGAGATAATTCGCCCATTGCTCAAAGTTCTGTACATCATGCTCAGTTAATTGCCCTTTGGAATAGTCCAGAAAAATCCCAGTTTCAAACCCGACACTGTCATGGTGCTTGACCATTTTCGACAATGTCGCAAGAAAATCTTTGATTTCATCTAAAAAGGCATCTCGTTGTAAACGGAGTTGCTCAAACTCCCAATGCGCAATAGCTTCAGTCAATTTGCGCTGCCATTTACCTTTGAATAGCTCAATGTGTAATTGACGCTGTTGCTCGGTCAGCAACGACTGTTGGCTCTGTTGCCACATTTCAGTGAATTCTGGAATCCCCAAGGTTTGCATGAAGGCAGCATATTCAGTGTGGAATTGAACAAAATCGCCCTGTTCCCAATGCTTTATCGCAAGCCAATGTTCCAATTGCTGCTGCGCCATTGCATAGGGATGCTGCTGATCTAAACTCGACTTTGCCTGAAAGGCCCATTCCTGAATTTTTTGATCGAGCTTTTTTGCAACTTTATGATCTTTCAACCAATGTTTTAAGCTGGATTGTTTTAATTCATCATAAAGCTGCGAACTTAATTCATCGAGCGCCGATTGGGTTTGTTGTCGTGTCGGTTTTAATTGCGACATAACTGTTCCAAGCGCTCACAATCTTGCAACTGCAACTGATATCTCGCCAATTGCTGCTCAATAGATTGAATTAATTGTTGAATATCCTGTTCAGTGACAAAGACCGATTTAAACTGATGTTTTTGACTGTTAAAGCGTTCCGTCAACAGATCCAATTCTGTTTGAAACAGTGCTTTGAGCTGTTGAACTTCGTGTAACAGCTCATATTGGCTTTGTGCTGAAAGAGAGCTACGTGGACTACCTTTGGTATGTTTTATATACGGCGTCACCACTTCTTCTAAGCCGTAATAACCACCTTTTAACGTACACACTCTTGAACCATTAAAATTACATACGATGCCACGCACTTCTTCACCAGTATCATCTAAGGCAAAGAAGTCCTTTTTCGTATCCATTTTATCCAGTTCGAGATACAACACTTTATCTTTATAGTGTCGATCTAGATTGGTCACTGCACGTAAGTAGTCAGTGCCATGAATTAAATAACTCTCATACACATCATCGGTATAATAAAAATGATTGAGCACCCGCTGTTCAAGTGCATCCTTCTCTGCCACATGCTGTTCGAATTGCAAACCGTAATTTAAGCCATTTTCAGCCAATACTTCATCTATCTGCTGTGAAACAAAACCAATGTCTTCAGGCTGATTCCATAAACAATGTTTTAAAATTAATAAATCACTCAAAATCACCGATGAACGATTATTTAAAAATGCACAGGCTTTGACTAAATAAGCCACACGTTGCCAACGACGGTCAGAGACATAGACCACGTGATCTTCAAAGTTATGATTGAGTCGAGTTTTAAGTTGATCAAACAGATTTAAAATCGATTCGGGTAAATCCACCTGATAAATCTGTTCCCACCAATCTTGTAGCTCCGCTTTTTTTATTTTTAAAGTTGCATCGACTTCAACACTGACTTGACTCGGCTTGGCCTGTAACAGTGCATGAAAGTTTTCTGCAACAGCAATCGGCGGCACTTCTAAGCGCAAAATAAAACGATCATACAAGGCATCTAAACCTTGATTGGGTTCAGGAATTTCATTCGATGCACTAACCAAAACATTCAATGGAACTTTTTGGACAATGTCACCATTTTTAAAACTCCGCTCATTCACCAAGGTCAGTAAAGTATTTAAAATTGCAGGGCTGGCTTTCCAAATTTCATCTAAAAAAGCAAAATCTGCCCGTGGTAAATAATGTTCTGTTTTACGAATATATTGATCTTCTTTTAAGGCTTTAATTGATACTGGGCCAAAAATTTCTTCCGGCGTACTGAAACGATTCATCAAATATTCAAAGTAGTCATGGACTTCAAAAGCAGACGCGATTCGACGCGAAATCAAACTTTTTGCTGTGCCGGGCAAACCATATAAAAAGGTATTCATGCCCGCAACACCAGCCAGCAAACTCAATGCAATAATCTGCTCGCGTTCATACATATTTTTGCTGATTTCAGAAATTAAAGTATTGATTCTTGCTTGCATCTGATTATCTGTTTGACCGAAAACTAAATTGTAACGCCCTAACCGATTTTTCTCTGTAGCAGATGCAAAAATATCGCTTTTTAAATACAGTGCAACAGCGTGATACTGTATTTTCAGGTTATAGTAAAACTACACATCCCTTTGGAACTCTAGAAACTTTTCATCATGTTGCCCTTCTTTCCTACACTCATCCGACTGTTAAAACTTGAAGGTTTTAAATATCGATCCCTCACGGCAGGTGAAATATCCATGTGTCGCAGTGTGTTTGGGGATTTGATTCAATATGAGCAAGTGAAAGTGATGAATCACCCTTTTTTGCCTTGGCAATCGGCGCATGTGGTCATGGCGCCTCAGGGGTATATCCATGCACGAAATTTACTGTTTAAAGCGGACTATGCCAAAGCGTCTTTAGGATATCGTGCCCTGTTTATTCATGAGATGGCCCATGTTTATCAATACCAGCAGCAAATCAATGTTTTGGGTCGAGGCGCTGTGTTACAGATGGCGTATTTCTTCAGTTTTAAAAAATATAATCCTTACCGCTATACCCTCAAACCACACAAGGCATTTTTTGACTACAACATTGAGCAACAAGGTGACATTGCTCGTGACATCTATTTAAAGCGAATTAAAAATATTATTTTATATCCGGAACTTGTTCATCAAATTGAGCTATAAAGCTTCCATGCTCTGTAGCGAATATTTATAGATAAAATTGAATATCGCCAGATCATTCTATTTCACGCTATTGCTCGACCATTGACGCTATTTTAAGTACAAAAAAACAGCATTAATATTTACTTTATGGCACATAAGCTCAGCTAGGCTTTTAAAAGCTATGAATACCTCTAGTATCTCGCTTAAATTCAGATAAAATAGGTTTACCTTATTTTTTTGCTTTGCATCAAAACAAGTGAATTATCATACGATGATGGTGTTTTGTTTTCGCCTTTCGGCAGTATTTTTCGTATCTAAATACACTCGCTGAATAATCACAATAATACAAATCAGTGTGTTAAGTGTATTCACCTATAGGAATAGGATTTAGTTGGAATGAATAGTTTTAAAATTGCACTTGCTCAGTTCTCTCCGCATATTGGTAATCTAGAATCAAACGCAGCAAAAATGCTTCAACAAGCCAATGCTGCAAAAGAACAGAACGCAGATATTATTGTTTTTCCTGAACTTTCTACAGTTGGTTATCCTGCTGAAGATTTATTATTACGTCCAAGTTTAAATAAACGTACACAGCAAGCTTTTGAACAATTGGCGAACGTTAAGGACATCGTTTTAGTCTTTGGTTTTGTGAATCAAACTGAAGATGGTCAGCGCTATAACTCTGCTGCTGTCATGAAAAATGGTCAAGTTCTCGGGATTTACAATAAACAAAATCTTCCAAACTATAGCGTTTTTGATGAAAAACGTTATTTCAGTGAGGGTCATCAACACCTTGTCTTTGAATATTTAGGTCATAAGTTTGGTGTGTTGATTTGCGAAGATGTTTGGGCTTTACCAACTGTTCAACAGCTTGCTCAGTTAAATGTTGAAACCGCTTTGGTGTTGAATGCTTCACCTTATGAAGTTGGTAAACCACAGCATCGCATTGAAACCATGGCTGCATTGACCAAACAATTGAACATCAATCTGGTTTACTGCAACCAAGTGGGCGGTCAAGATGACCTTGTCTTTGATGGCACAAGCTTTGTGATGAACAATTCAGGTGAAGTTGCGTTGCAAGCACCAAGTTTTGTTGAAGATCTATATATCGCAGAATACGATGCTGAACAAAAAGCCTTTAAAACAGGTGCAATCACGCCTGTATTAAATACCATGGCTGAAATCTACCAAAGCCTTGTGATCGCAACACGTGACTACGTACAACGTTCAGGCTTCCCTGGCGTGATTTTAGGTCTATCTGGTGGTATTGACTCAGCATTAACTTTAGCGATTGCTGCCGATGCGATTGGCGCCGATAAAGTTCAAGCGGTCATGATGCCATATACCTATACCGCGCAAATCAGCGTTGAAGATGCTGCTGAACAAGCCAAGAATATGGGCGTAACTTTTGGTATTGCCGAAATCAATCCAATTGTGAATGGCTTTATGCAAACCTTATTCCCTTTCTTTGGCGCTGCACCGACTGATGCGACTGAAGAAAACCTACAAGCGCGTTCTCGTGGTACGTTGCTAATGGCCTTATCGAACAAGTTCGGCAATTTAGTCCTTTCTACAGGGAACAAGTCTGAATTATCTGTTGGCTACTGTACATTGTACGGTGACATGGTCGGTGGCTTTGCGGTTCTTAAAGACGTTTATAAAACGATTGTATTTGAACTAGCAAAATACCGTAACAGCATTTCAGAAACACCAGTGATCCCTGAACGTGTAATTACTCGTCCACCTTCTGCGGAACTTCGTCCAGATCAGAAAGACCAAGACTCATTACCTGAATATGAAGTATTGGATGCCATCTTGTATGCGTATATCGAAGAAGACATGAGCCAAGATGACATCATTGCCAAAGGTTTTGATGCTGAAGTCGTGAAAAAAGTCATCCGTTTGGTTGATCTAAACGAATACAAACGTCGCCAAGGCGCGATTGGTCCACGTATTAGCTCACGTGCATTTAGCCGTGAACGACGCTACCCAATCGTGAATGGTTGGAAACCGGGTATCTAATTACTCGATTCAAATTAAAAAAAGCCCAGTTCTATCACTGGGCTTTTTTTATAGGTGCAAAATACGTAGTAGTAAAAATTAAAAATAATTGAGAGGTGTATTTCAAAAGTTAGGACATCAATTCATAACATCAAAGATTTGAGTTCTCTTTTATTTCTACATTAACATCGTAAATAGATTATTTTATTAGTGCTGTAATTATTTCAATCTATTTGACTTTTTCTAGGCACAAAAAAAGAGACCAAGCTGAGAGCTTGGTCTATAAAAATGGTGGCTATGACGAGACTTGAACTTGTGACCCCCGCATTATGAGTGCGGTGCTCTAACCAACTGAGCTACATAGCCGTAAACTGTGGTGGCATTATCTAGATTTCACACATTATCGTCAAGCATTTTTGTTTGCAATTGTTCAGAGTTTAAACAAGCAAAGTTCAAGATGTTACTATTTAAGCAAATTATGCTATTTTTAGCCCTATTTACTATATTTTTTGATTAAAAATTAGAGTTTTATCATGCAATTCAATTCGATAAAAAAAGCCTGTCTGACCCTCAGCCTTGCCGTCATGACCTTAACGGGCTGCCAAATCGTCTCACCTATTTTTGTTGACTATAATGGTGTGCGACGTGATGTGGCGACTTGGATTAATAAACAGCCTTTATTGAGCATGCAACAAAAGCGCAGCATGGCTCAACTTAGCCGAGCACAGCAATCAATCATTCGTCTCGACTTCAATGATCAGGAGAAATTAGTCAGTGTTGCGCGCGCTAATGAAGCTGCGATGTATTGTGCCAATCAGCATTTATCAGCGCGACAAATTCAACGCCTGCAAAAACAGATTTTCCCTGAAGATGCGTTGCATAAATTAAGCTTGCTTGAGCAACAAGCGTTGCATATTACACTGACAGAGCAAGAGAAACGGTGTGATTGAAACCATGTCCACTGATGGATGAATTATCTAGGCTCAATTTTTTCAGCACCAAATTGTCTTACAATCTAGACATAGCTGCTTACATTATTGAGCATTTTTGCTATCGCTAAGCGAGGTGAAAACAAGTCTATATTTTTGCAATATTTTTATTGCAAATTTCGCAATATCCTTATGAATTTACTTGGTTTTATTCCCAAATAAAAAAGCGTATGATGAAACTATGATCAATGTAAGTAGCACTTTTTTTCAGGTTTTTCCATCCAAATTCAATTGATCAGATAAGGAGAAATAAGATGGCTTTAAATAATATTTTAGTTCCAGTGGACGGTTCAGAAACTTCTTATGCTGCGGTGGCTAAAGCTGTCGAGTTTGCAAAAACTTTTGGCAGTAAAATTACTGTGGTTCAAGTACTGACGCTCGATCCATATATTGCTGCAGAGTATATTTCAGCAACACAAACCAATGATTTAATTGAACGTGCTCGTGCATCGATTTTAAATACACTTGAAGAAGCAAAAGCGAAATTTTCAACTGAAGGTGTCACTGTTGAAACTCGCTTACTTGAAGGTCAAGTGGTGCATACTGAACTGGTTAAAGCTGCAGAAGAAACACATGCGGACTTGATTATCATTGGTTCACATGGCCGTACAGGGATCAAAAAATTCTTCTTGGGCAGCGTAGCTCAAAGTGTACTGGGTGCTTCAGACATTCCTGTTTTGGTTGTGCGCAAATAAGCCATTAGATTTATAGCGTGAAATAAAAAGCCTTCTGATCCTAGAGGGCTTTTTTATTGACTGCGTCATCAATTATAAAATTAAAATTCTATGTTTAAGGCAAGGATTTTTTAAGGTATCCATTGATATTGTTTCAATGAGATGCGTCCATTCACTACAAAGACATTTTCGGCTTCCAGCTTCAACTGCTGGATATTTTCACCTTTTTCATTGCAACGCTGCGTGCTGATTTTTCCTTGCGCATTGACCACCCGATGCCATGGGATCGTTGATGTTGCATCTAGATGCTTGAGTACATAGCCAACCAGTCGTGCATGCTTCGTTAAACCCGCTAATTTGGCAATTTGTCCGTAAGTGGCAATCTTCGCCTGCGGTATCAATTGAATGACCGACAAAATTTGCGTTGCCAATTCATCACTCTGCTTCATCTGATCTCCTTTGAGCCGCATAAAAAAGAGAACCCGAAGGTTCTCTTTGATTAATACTTAATTTTGACAGATTAGTACAGTAATTGGTTGTGATCGATTAGATCTTGTAAAGTCACATCGGTATTTTTCAAAGTGAGTAATTCAACTTTATCACCAAATTTAGATCCTGTTCCATCACGATCAATGCTGATCACAGTGTTGCCCTTGCCATCAGATTTAACCGAAACAAACTGATCAATATTCGACTGATTGACATTTTGACCTTGTAACAAGGCTTTGATATTCACTTTATCGCCTACAGACGAATTAAAGTCATTCCAAGTATCATGTCCATTACCGCCCGTTGCATCGGCTTGATCCAATACTTTATAAATAACCGTATCAATGCCCGCTTTGGTGTTGAATTGATCATTGCCTACTTTATCTGTCACAGTGACTTCAATGGTTTCACCATTGGTTAATTAATTTTTAAATTCAACATCAAAATTCCCTGATAAATCCACTGTGCCTGCGCCAATGACTTTGCCATCTTGATCTTTTACTTCTACCGTTGTACCCGGCTCACCTTCACCTGTGACGTGCTCACCATCATCGGTGATCACCACATCTTTAGACGCGTCAGGTTTAGTCGTATCCTTAGAACCACCAGAATAATCAGATTCACCAACAATAGCTGCACCCAATAAACCAGCACCATCTGCTCCCGCAATTCAGGGTAAAATTACATCCGTCAATGAATCGTTATAAAGCAGCAGTTTAATTTCTTCTAAAAGTTGATACTGAATAACATCCTCAATATCACCATTGGCTGTTGTAAATTTTGCCCAATACCATGTACCGTCTTCACCCTCAAATACCAAACTATTGTCTGGTGTCGCCTCACTAAAATAGTTTTGTACAGTAATCACTTCCCCATTTTTTTAAGGTGATTATTACGTCAGCACCGTTCTTTGTAATTGAAGTAACATCCTCTTTCCGGATTTTGAGTACGATGACAGAATTTTTGATAAGCCCAACTTGATTGGATTCAACTTGATCCAAAACTTTATGACTTTCTTTAGAAATGACAGAAATTTACGACATAGGTAAAACCTCATTTATTTATATGAGAACCGTTTTTATGTTTTTTTGGTTTTGTAATGAGTTGTTGGTGATTAATAATTTCTTTAATTACAACTCATTAAAAACAATTTTTTAATTGTGTGCGTTATATCATGCTTTGTGTATTTTTTTGCATAATTGTTTGAATATTTTAATATTTTAATATTTTAATATTTTAATATTTTAATATTTTAATATTTTAATATTTTAATATTTTAATATTTTAATATTTTAATATTTTAATATTTTAATATTTTAATATTTTTATCAATACATTTAGATTTTAGAGCCATCTTTATGCAAGTAATAACAAACACTTATTTATGTGATGTAAGTCACAATAACACCAATGAATGACCAGTCATAATTTCCCGACTTTTGATGTTACTTGATGGAACACAACTAGAAATAAAAAAGGAAATGCCCAAGCATTTCCTTTTTTAAGTCAAACAAATCAGTTTTAGAAGTTTTCGGGGTTCTCTAAACGACGAACTTCTTGCACTTTTTCTGGGTTATGCACCGCAGCAACACCATCATCCGCTTTGGTATCTATTAACGCTTCTGGGTTATAAACCGTAATGGTTTCATTACCATGGATATCTTCACCCACAATATATTGGAAGCCCTTTTTATTCATTTTATGGCACATTCTTTGGTACCAACCTTTGAAGCCTTTGGTTTCTTCATTGGGATTGTAATAAAAAGCATTCATCACAGCAGGTAAACCTAAGCCACACACGAGGCCCGACATTAATACTGCGATAAATGTATATCCAATCAAAATACTACTGTATTCACTAAGTTCAGGAATATTGGCAACAGCAAGGATTAGGGCCAATGAAATGCCTCCACGAACCCCACCCCAGGATAAAATCGCAAGACTACCGTTATAGCTTTTTTTACGGAAACTCGGGAAAAATGCGAAAGATAAATAGTTTGCTGCAAAGCGCGATGCATGCAAAATAATAAACGCCACCATGCCGCCTAAAATCAAGCTAAGACTTAAATCTAAGATAAATAACTCGAGACCGATCAGGGTAAATAAGAAGGAATTGATGATTCCTTCCACGGTATGCCAGAAATGGTTCACTTCCCTGATTTCTCGGTCTTGGAGGATTTCTTTCCATTTATTCCCAACGATCAGACCACCAATAACACATGCAATTGGTGCAGATGCATGTGCGAATAAAGCGACTAGATATGAACCACTTGCCAATAATGCTGTGGTTAAAATCAAGGACTCCATTTCATGTTTACCGCGGAGTAAACGTAAAATCCCTAAACCAAATGCCCAACCAATAATGATTGCAACAACAATTTCATATAACAGTGTTTCAAGCGTACCAAGGACGGTAAAATGCTCACCTTGCAAGACATTGAGTAAAGTCATAAACACGGCAATACACATGGCATCATTAAAGAGAGATTCGCCTTCTAATTTCACCATCAAATGATGTGGCGCACGTACCGAACTTAGTACACCTTTGACCCCAATCGGGTCGGTCGCACCTAAAGCAGCGCCTAATAATAACAACACCAATAAATCAACATGATGGCCAATTAAGAACTGATAACCATATAAAGCAACACCAAAAAACACCGCACAAAGCACCAAGGCAATACTGGCCAGAATACTGATCGGCTTCCAATGCAAACGTAAATCGGAAACTTTAAATTTCAAGGCAGATGAGGTCAAAATAAAACAAATCACGCCATTAATTAAAAAGTCATAAAAGTCGATATGACGAACTGCCTCTTCAATATTGTGTAAATTAATCGTCACAAATTGATTGCCATTGAGCAAACTTGCGCCCCATTGCAAAATAAAGACAAAAATTGCAGAAACAATGGGAACACCTATGGCTTGTGGAAAGCCCAAGATACGTTTATTAAAAATCGTGGTTGCAATCGAAAGTGCAAAAATAACGGTAAAAACCTGTAGAAAAAAATAATTTCCCATTTCGTTCCCAATTTTGGTGCTGTGTCGCCTACAGAGTGAGATATAGGTATTTTGAAAATAAATACCAAATTATTTAGTATTTAAAAATAAAATATTCTAACGAATTTTATCTAAATTCCGTGTATCAATTCAGTTTTTTTCACATCTTTTATCAAGATCATTTAACATAGCAAGCCTGCATAAATTTTATGCATTTTCATCATCTACATGATTTCTCCTATGCATCAGACTATTAAAACTGTTTTTCGACTCTTTTTTGCTGCTGTGATTTTTATCATTACGGCGGCCCTGCTCCTCACTTGCTATAGCAAGTCACAGGAAATTTTACGTGCTGACCACTATTTTAGTCAGGCAAAAACCATCTCACTGGATTCAACACCCAAAGAACAATTGGTTTTGGTCTCCAATAATGAATCACCCGATCGTGCGATTTTTATCATGCTGGCGAATAATGGTTATCTTGCCAAAATGAATTGTGAAAACTATGCACAAGATATTTGTCTAGATGAATTTAATCAGCAACACACCCGACAAATTCAACACCTCGATTTGCTAAAAATCGGACAATTTCAATATATCCAAAATGTGAGTTTCACCAATAGCCGCACTGGACAAAAACAACAATTACGCTATAGCGATGCCCAATTAAAACAGTTCTATCAAAACGATATTTCAAGCCTTAAATATACAGTTTTTGGCGTGACTTTATTTGCATTTGCCGCCTTGTATGTGAGCTATCGTATTGTTCGAAACTTTAGATCATTTCTCAACAAATAAGCTTCAATGTATTTTTCAATGAAAAAAAGAGGATGTTTTGCATCCTCTTTTTTGTTTTAAATGGCTTGATTAAAGGTATCACAGCTATTGATATTGCCTGATTTCAACCCTGTCTGGAACCATTTCATACGTTGTTCACTAGTGCCGTGCGTGAAGCTATCTGGGACCACTTGCCCTGTTGCACTTTTCTGTAAATAGTCATCACCAATCTTATGTGCAGCGTCCATCGCTTCTTCTACATCGCCCTGCTCTAAAAATTGAGTACGCTGTTGATTATGATGCGCCCAAATACCCGCAAAGCAGTCTGCTTGCAGTTCTTGCATAACCGAATAACGATTACCCTCAGCTTTAGATGCTTGCGCACGGGCCTGCTGGACTTGCTCAGAAATGCCTAAAATCGTTTGGATATGATGTCCAACTTCATGGGCAACCACATAGGCTTGCGCAAAATCTCCCGCCTGATCTTGGCGACTCAATTCTGTTTGATTTTGTTCACCCGTGATGCCCATTTGCGTACGCATATCTTTAAAGAATGCAGTATCAATATAGACCTTCTGATCTGCTGGGCAATAAAACGGCCCCATTGCCGCTTGTGCTGTACCACAACCTGAATTGACCACACCATTAAACATAACCAATTTAGGCGCTTTATACTGAGCATTTAACTGTTCTTGAAAGACTTTATTCCACGTATCTTCCGTATCGGCCAAAACAGTGCCAACAAAATCCATCGCTTCTTGTTGTTCAGGTGTTGGATTATCCAAACCTTTGACTTCAGCCGTTTGACCCTGTGAAGTCACTTGTTTGGTCGCCTGATAAGCTTGCTGCGGATCTACACCAAAAAATTTCCACGCAACAAATGCCACAACCAAACCGAGAATACTGATCCCACCCGCTTTTGCACCGCCACCACCGCGACGGTCTTCTACGTTTGAACTAACTCTTCGACCTCTCCAGCGCATAGTGATCTTCCTTATATAAAATAGTTGATATCCGTGCGTTTACAGATTAATCCTTTTGCGACTTTGGCCATACTTTTTGAATTAAAGATACGACGCACAACACGATTAAACCTGCAATAAAACCTGTCACTAAATTGATTAAAGTCGGTGTTAATGCACCCACAATACTGCCAACTGTAGGAATATGTTCTACATAATCTACAGAGCCTTCAATAAAATGGTGTAGTAAAGGCACACCATGGGTAATGATGCCACCACCCACTAAAAACATGGCAATCGTACCTACAATGGTCAATGTCTTCATCAACTTAGGTGCAAATGCTAACAAACCTTGTCCAACGGTCTTTTTAAATTGTGATGCTTGTTGAGTGAGATAAAGCCCTAAGTCATCAATTTTGACAATCATCGCGACAAAACCATAGACACCAACGGTCATTAATATTGCAATCACCGAAAGTACCATGACCTTGGTCCCAAATGCCGCAGTTGCAACCGTACCCAATGAAATCACCACAATTTCAGCAGATAAAATAAAATCGGTCCGGATGGCGCCTTTGACTTTTTCTTTCTCAAAAGTCACCAAATCCGTTTCAATATGAGTCATCTCTTCACGAGCAACTTCTTCTGTTTTGGCTTTTTTATGATGCAAACTATGCAGAACTTTTTCCACACCTTCATAACATAAGAACAAACCACCAATCATCAATAGTGGTGTAATCAGCCAAGGTGCAACCACACTGATCAATAAAGCAGCCGGAACCAAAATTAATTTATTAACAAAAGAACCTTTGGCCACAGACCAAACAACTGGAAGTTCACGATCCGAGCGGACACCACTGACTTGTTGTGCATTCAGTGCTAAATCATCACCAAGGACACCCGCTGTTTTTTTGGCTGCCATCTTACTCATCACAGCAACGTCATCCAGCACAGTTGCAATATCATCAAGTAAGATTAATAAGCTACTCGCCATTATTTTTATCCTTTAGGCATTTTTTATTATTCTAATTCTATTTAACACTAAAATTGTATTTAGTTTTTTAATAATTAACAAAATATTCACCCATTTTTCAGTCAATTGTGCTGTGTCAGTAACAATCAAAAATAGAATGCCGTACAATGGGGACATTCTTTGAAAATCAGCCGTAGCTTTGACTACCACTTTGGAACAGATAATGAGTACTCAAGATAATCGTCCAGTGATTTTGACTGGCGACCGTCCGACTGGACAATTACATTTAGGTCATTTTGTAGGTTCTTTACGTTCACGTGTAGGTTTACAAGATTCGCATCATCAACATCTTCTTTTAGCTGATGCTCAAGCCTTAACTGATAATGCCGATAACTTCGAAAAAGTTCGTCGCAATATTATTGAAGTCGCAACCGATTATCTTGCTGTAGGAATTGACCCAACTAAAACCACGATTTGCGTTCAATCATGCTTACCTGCATTGAATGAATTGACCATGTTGTATTTGAACTTTGTGACGGTTTCTCGCTTAGAGCGTAATCCAACCATCAAATCTGAGATTCAAATGCGTGGATTTGAGCGTGACATTCCTGCAGGTTTCTTATGTTATCCAGTGGCTCAAGCTGCCGATATTACAGCGTTTAAAGCATCTGTCGTTCCGGTGGGCGAAGACCAAATTCCAATGATTGAACAAACCAATGAAATTGTTCGTCGTTTAAACCGTCAAATTGGTCGTGACGTACTTCCTGAATGTAAAGCTTTACTCTCTAATGTAGGCCGTCTACCTGGTTTTGATGGCAAAGCAAAAATGTCTAAATCTTTGGGCAATACTATTGTGCTTGACGCGACTGATAAAGATATCAAGAAAGCTGTTAATGCAATGTATACCGACCCAAATCATTTACGTATTGAAGATCCGGGTCAAGTGGAAGGTAACGTCGTATTTACTTACCTTGATGCATTCGATCCAGATAAAGAAGCTGTTGCAGAATTAAAAGAACACTATCGTCGTGGTGGCTTAGGCGATGGTACTGTGAAAAAGCGTCTTGAAGGTGTACTAAAAGAGCTGATCGGCCCGATCCGTGAACGCCGTTTAGAATTGCAAAAAGATCCTGATTACATCATGGATATTTTAAAAACCGGTACCGATAAATGCCGTGATATTACCCAACAAACGTTAGACGAAATTAAATCTGGACTGGGTGTATTCCACTTCTAAATTTAAAAAATTCTATAAAATTAAGCCTTTCCAATGTGAAAGGCTTTTTTATAGGCACTTTTTGTGAAGGTATTCACAAAATCTCCTTAGTTTTAACGTTAGGTAACATCACTTAACGTGAACACCAATGAAATGACTGACCGTTCACTCTATTATCTATTTATGTTTTAGGAATACCTAAATTCATAACATTTCTCCTTTACCGAACCTGTGAAAACAGATTCGTTGTTATACGCAATGAACACCCCAATCATTGCGTATTTTTTTGTCTGAAAATTAGCAATAACCAATATCAAAAAGTCCGCTATAAGCGGACTTTTCAATTAATACATCATTTTAAAAATGAATATAAATTAGTAATGAAATAAACGTTTATCTAATGGTAGTTCAATTCCAATTGACGCTCCACCATCATTACCATTTAAATCCGAGTCACTCACCCAACCATTAATTTTTAAAGGCATATCTGGACGTAAATAATGTGTCCAAGTTAAGTCGAGAGCTTTCAATTCATCTTTTTCTGGAAATGCTGCATTGTTCAAAGCAGCACGTTCTGTTTCAGAAACTTTTGCAAAAAGTACACGACCATTTAGACGGTTTAGTGGATCAATACGTATATTCCCACCTACTGAAACCATTTGAGCATCACCACCTAATGCATGACCAAGTGGATAGCCATGTTGATAGTATCCATCTGTGTAAATAGAGTGATTGTATGAAATGCCTTTGGCATCACCATTAGTTCGAGTATCAACCCATTCAGTATACAGTTGATAAGGCATATTATTTACACTTGAAGAATAATCAACACCTGCAAGATACATGCTTTTTGCCGGTAAACCACCTGCTTCATCTTCACCAATATATTGGCCGTAAAGACTAACTGGAACTTGCACAAGTGGTTGTAAATTCAAACGCGCATCAAAACCCGCGACTTGATTTGATGGATCAGCCTCACCTGTTCCACCATTATCTTTATTACCAATAAAGGCATCCCAAAGTGAACTAAAACTTTCGGGACGACCTTCGCCACCCCATTGTATAGAACGTGATGCTCCCAATTCCAAATATGGAGTAGGTTGTGCAGTTAGTCGAAGTCCAATGAGTTTTGCATCTGGGATAGCAGAATAATCATCTAACTGTCCAGCAAAAGCTTGATACTGCCAAGGGCCGATCCATGATAGCCATGGTGTTTCAAAAGCATTCTGTTGTGCACGCTGTGCAGTAACACCGTACACAGGACGACTCGCATCACCACGGATTAAACTACCGTCATGACCAGGCCCCCAATAAGTCGGAATCTGACCTGCAATTAACCATTGGTTCCAAAGCTTCCCGGCAATGTATGAGCCTTCCACATTTACATCTTGATCATTATTAATTTGCTGTTTATCTTCAGCATTTACACGTAAACGACCATCCCAATTTTCACCACCAACGTTGAGCTCAAGTGCACCTTGATATTGCGCTTTTTGATGATCACCAAAATTTTGCGGTAAATTATTTTTATCTGACTCTGCAAACAATTCTGCTTTTAATAATGCATTTTCGGCAGTCAATTTATTTTGAATACTTTGTAATACTTTTTGTTGTGCAGGTGTCATCACTTTTGCAGAAGTTAACGCTCGCTGTATTTCATCACCACTCATTGGCCATGTTGAGGTACTAATTTGAATAACGCCTTGCTGATTCAACCAATTCAAATCTGCGCGTAACTCTTCATTATTTAATACAATCCCCTGAGCAAAAACAGGAACTGATAATCCAAACAGTACAGCAGCATAGAGTGACTTTCTTAAATACATGCTCTTTTTCTCAAGTTTAATTCACAGCCCACCTTAGATTTTTCAACTCATTTATTCAAGGGTGAAACTGTATCTCCTTTTATTTTTTTCATCATTTAGGTAAAGATGTTCAATAAAAATACAAAATAAAAAACCCGCATTAAGCGGGTTTTTTATTTCAAAAACTAAATTAGTTTTTATGACGCATATGAGGGAATAAGATCACTTCACGAATACTTGCAGCATTCGCAAATAACATCACCAAACGGTCAATACCAATCCCCTCACCCGCTGTAGGAGGTAAGCCATATTCCAATGCTTCAATGAAGTCTGCATCGTAATGCATTGCTTCATCGTCACCCGCATCTTTTTCAGCAACTTGGGCTTGGAAACGTTCAGCTTGGTCAATCGGATCATTTAACTCTGAGAAACCATTTGCCAACTCACGACCACCGATGAAGAATTCAAAACGGTCCGTAATATGTGGATTTTCATCATTACGACGTGCCAATGGTGAAGTTTCTGCTGGGTATTCTGTGATGAATGTCGGTTGACGAAGTTCTGTTTCAACAGTTTCTTCAAATACGATGGTTTGAAGTTTGCCTAAACCAAAACCAGGTTTTACTTGCTCTTTCAGTTCATTTTTAACGAAGTTTGCAAGGAACTCACGATCAGATACATTTTCAGCAGTGAACGTTGGGTTATGTTCAAGAATCGCATCAAACATCGAAATTTTCTTGAATGGACCTTTGAAGCTATACACTTCATCACCATAAGGCACATCAGTCGAACCTAATATGTCAATGGCCAATTTTTCAAGCATATTTTCTGTCAAAGCCATCAGGTCTTTGTAGTCTGCATATGCTTGGTAGAATTCAATCATGGTGAATTCTGGATTATGACGTGTTGATACACCCTCGTTACGGAAGTTACGGTTAATTTCGAACACGCGCTCAAAACCACCAACGACCAAACGTTTTAAGTAAAGCTCAGGCGCAATACGCAAGAATAAAGGCATATCTAATGCGTTGTGGTGAGTTTCGAATGGACGCGCAGATGCACCACCCGGAATCACATGCATCATTGGTGTTTCAACTTCCATGAAACGCTCATTGCTCAAATATGAACGAATACCTGACACCACTTTTGCACGAATTTCAAAAGTTTTACGTGTTTCTTCGTTCATGATGAGGTCTAAATAACGCTTACGGTATTTAACTTCAGTATCAGTCAAACCATGGAATTTGTCTGGAAGTGGACGGAGTGATTTGGTTAAAAGCTCAAAATGTTCAATATGAACATAAAGGTCACCTTTACCAGAACGACCAATATAACCTTCAATGGCAATAATATCGCCCAAATCGAGTGCTTTAATAGTTGCAAGAACATCAGCATCCAACTCTTTACGTGGTACATAAAGTTGGATACGACCAGTCATATCTTGGATTACGATGAATGAACCGCGGTTCAACATCACACGACCAGCAACTTTTACATAAACCTTTTCGCCTGCTTCAATTTCTTCTTTTGATTTTTCAGCGAATTGATCTTGTAGGTCTTGTGCATAGTGTTCACGCTTAAATGTGTTAGGCCACGGGCTAACACCTGTTTCCTTGGCGTGCTCTTTGATGTGCTCTAACTTGGCATGACGCTGTGCAATTAAATCGTTTTCGGAAATGGCTTGTTCAGAAGTCGATTGAGCGTTATGTTGCGTCATCTCTGTCTCAAATAGTTAAAAAACGGAAGTTGCATAGCATAGCAGATTTCCTTTGAATTGAGCAGTAAGCAATGCGCGCATTTTTTTAATAAGTAGAAATTTATCGAAGTAAGATGTTTTAATCGTTATACCTTCAGGTAGACATAGAACCTACCTTACAGATGTGCAGTAGATAAAAATTAAATACTCAAGCTCGAAAACCTACATTTTAATGATATCAGATGATAACTAAAAGCTTTAAAAATACTTATAATTATCAATACATTAAAATATATATCAATAACTTAGTTCAACCTTTTAATCTATTTTCTTTAAGACTAAAGTCTTTTAAATGCCTATAAATTAGACCAAAAGCTAAATTCTCTTTTTGACAATTCTCTCTACAATGAAGTCATAAAATTGTTGAAAAATAAAATATTCAACACATCCAAAAATGTTTGAAAACAGTGTGTAGAAAAACAATGACTTCCTGCTTATCGAAAATTCTGTTTTTACATGGATTGGATTCTTCCCGTGAATCTACGAAGTTCCATGCCATCAATGCAAAACAAAAATTCTGCATTGAAGTGGACTATCGCAACTTAAATTTTCAAACTGTTGCGGATTTTTACCACGAGAGTATTGAAACCATTAAGCCCGATATCATCGTCGGGCATAGTCTCGGGGCATATTGGGCATTAAAAATGTCGCTGTTTCATCGTATTCCGTGTGTAATTGCCAACCCGAGTCTGCATCCAGACTTTCGCGACGACTACCCTGCAATTAATGAAATGGATTTGGATCACGATATTCCACAAATTGCATATATCGAACGTGGCGATGAAATCTTAGATATGTATGAAGCAGAACAACAACTCGAAGACTATATGCAAGTTCAAGTCATGGATGGCGGACACCATCGTCTACAATGCCCTGAAAATATTAATGATTTAATCCAGCATCTCGAATTAAACTACTTAAAAAAATAAATCATATGCAGCAACGTCGTTTTATCAGACATAAAAAAGCCCTGTCATAGACAAGGCTTTTTACATTTTAAACTGACGCTTAAGCTGCATCTGCTTCAGGACGTGTTTTATCATCTAAAACTGACCAAATATTTAGTCCTAAATCTTTATGCAAGTCAGGCAAATCTAAGAAAATGCTTGCACCTAAAACTTGGTGTTTACATTTTTCAGCCAATTGTTTCACTGCACGAAGCGTACCGCCCGTCGCCAATACGTCATCCACAATAATTACTTTTTGTGATTCGATTTCAGCTGACATTTCAAGACGATCTAAACCGTATTCAAGGCTATAACCAACACCGACAACAGGTGGTGGTAATTTTCCGGCTTTACGTACCAACACCAAACCTTTGCCTGTACGCTGAGCAAGTAAGCTTGCCAAAACAAAACCACGCGCTTCAACTGCAATAAAGCTATCTACTTCTGCCAATTGCTCAGCTGGAATACTTGCAATTAGGGCATCAGTTAACGATTCGATGTTATTCATAAATAACGGCGTAAGGTCAAAGAAGCAAATTCCTGGTTTTGGGAAATCTTGGACAGTACGAATGTTAGACCACAATGCCGCAGCAGTAGAATTACTCATAATAGGAGAAAATAAATTAAGGAAGGAATGTGTGAATTTTAACGCGATTTGAGAGAAAAGAACAGCTAACCCCCGACTAAAATGCATATTTAAGATACAGCAAATTTACATAAGTTATTGATTATTAATATTGTATTTATTTAAAAAATATCAAATATATATTTTCCTAATCATAAAATAAAAGATTTTAGAGTTTTTTTCTGCAAGACTTTAGTCTATGAATATAGAAAAAGCGGTATTTAGAACCCAATTCACGGAAATGAATTCAAATATAGCTTTCAATAGGCATAAATATTGTCAGACAATTTTTCCCAGATCTGGGGTTTTGATGATATTTATTGTCCCTCACTGCCATTCTGCTTTTAATTTCACTCATTAAACTCTTAGCCACTTTACTTTATCGTTAGAACTGCGTAAAAATTTAACATAAGAGTCTACTGTATAAGGCTAATTAACCTTAAGGTATAAACTTATACAGTTATGAAGTATTTACTGACTTAATTTTGTGTCAGTTTTTGGAGAATGGAATGAAAAAGTATCAGTGCATCGTTTGTGGATGGATTTATGACGAAGCAGAAGGCTGGCCACAAGACGGTATCGTGGCAGGAACAAAATGGGAAGATATCCCGGATGATTGGACTTGCCCAGACTGTGGCGTCTCAAAAGTAGATTTTGAAATGGTTGAAATCTAATAAATAGAATCTAAGGCCATCATCGTTATGGTCTTTTTTTTGTCTTTAAAAAAATATGAAATGTGTTTGGAGTTGAGTATGCACCCTATTGTCATTATTGGTTCTGGTATGGCGGGATATGCCGTTGCACGTGAATTTCGAAAGTTAAATACTGAACTAGAACTTATTATGATCTGTGCGGATGATGCCATTAACTACGCTAAACCGACATTATCCAATGCGCTCGTTGGTAATAAAGCTCCTGAGCAAATCCCTCTAGGGGATGCCGAAAAAATGTCGGCTCAACTCAATATGCAAATCATCAATAAGAGTTGGGTTAAATCCATTGACGCAGCAAAACATGAGCTCACTATTGAAAGTCAAAACGAAACTCAAACACAACTATATTCAAAACTCGTTTTAGCAGTCGGCGCAAATCCAATTCGCTTAGCTATTTCGGGTGATGGCAGTGAAGACATTCACGTCGTCAACAATTTAGATCACTACAAAGCTTTCCGTAAACAGCTTGCAGCACGTGAAGATAAACGTGTGGTGATTTTAGGGGCAGGCTTGATTGGCTGTGAATTTGCCAACGACCTCCAAAATACTGGGGCGAAAGTATCGGTGGTCGATTTAGCTCCGCAACCTTTGGGTCGCCTACTGCCGTCTCATGTTGCAGCTAAATTCCAAAGCAATTTAGAAGAAACGGGTATTCAATTCGTTTTAGGTACGACAGTCGACAAAGTGTCACGTATTGAAAATGGTGACTATCAAGTGAGCCTTGCCAATGGTCAAAGCTTAGTGGCAGATGTTGTGTTGTCTGCGATTGGTCTACAGCCTGAAATTAACTTGGCAAAACAAGCCGGCATTCACACCAGTCGTGGCGTATTAACCAATAAAAGCTTAGAAACCAACTTGGCAGATATCTATGCTGTCGGTGACTGTGCTGAAGTCAATGGTACCCTTCTGCCATACGTGATGCCAATCATGCAACAAGCGCGTGCTTTGGCAAAAACCCTCAATGGTGAACATACCGCAGTGCATTATCCTGCCATGCCTGTAGCTGTTAAAACACCTGCTGCACCTTTAACTGTCCTTCCTGCGCCTATTGATGTAGAAACCCAATGGGAAACAGAAGAGCTTGAAGATGGCATGATTGCCCGTGCGATCGATCAAGATGGCGTATTACGTGGATTTGTACTGCTCGGTGCAACTGCTGGGAAGCAACGCTTAACTTTGACTAAGCAGGTTCCGGACTTGATTCCTGCTTCAGTTTAGGGTTTAAATACAAGGACGTCCTAATAATAATAGACGTCCTTTTTAAAGGAAAATAAAAATGAATAGTGCCCTTCAGTTTAATATTTCACCTTATGCCTCTTTTATGCATGAAACTCGCGTAGAGTTAGGCAATGGCATTGAACTTCATGTCGAGGTGGGTGGTCATCCTGGAGATCCTACAGTCTTATTGATTATGGGACTCGGCGCACAAATGTTGTATTGGCCTGATTTCTTTTGTAAGTCCCTAATAGACCAAGGTTACCGAGTTATTCGCTTTGATAATCGCGATATTGGTCTGTCGAGTAAAATTCGTAACCCAGGCCCACGTCTTAACACCTTTAAACTGATGGGACGTTTTGCCTTAGGTCTAGAGAATCAAGGTGCGCCTTATGATCTATATGATATGGCAGACGATGTTGCACTGTTAATTGATCGTATGGGACTTGATAAAGTCCATATTTTAGGCGCTTCGATGGGCGGCATGATTGCTCAAATCGTGGCGGCACGTTATCCTGATAAAGTGCACAACTTAAGCTTACTTTTTACCAGTAACATCCAACCCTTACTTCCACCGCCATTTCCAAAGCAATTATTTAGTCTAATTGAAAAACCTGAATCTAACGATGAAGATGGCATTATTAACCATAGCCTGAAAGTTTTTAATATTATAGGCTCTCCAGGCTATATTAATCAGCTTGAAGCGATACAAACTGCACGTAAACTCTATAAGCGGAGTTATTACCCAGCGGGTGTACTTCAACAGTTTTTAGCAATATTATGTACAGGTTCCCTGCTGCAGTTGGATAAACAAATTCAGCATAAAACCATTGTGGTTCATGGAGCTCGTGACCGTTTGCTGCCGCCAAGCCATGGTAAGGCCGTTGCAAAGGCTATTTCAGGTGCTAAATTTGAATTAATTGATGGAATGGGGCATGATATCCCACCGCATTTTATTCCATATCTTAGCGGTTTGTTTGCTGATCACTTTAAATCATAAATTAGGACACTATGGCTGCATTACCATCCTTAAGACAGCTGTCATATCTAGTAACACTGTCAGAAACGCTACACTTTACTGAAGCTGCGCGTCGTTCTTTTGTCACCCAGTCTACTTTGTCTGGCGGGATCATGGAACTTGAGCGTTTACTAGGTGGCGTATTGGTAGAACGCGACCGTCAAAACGTGCGTTTAACTCCTCTTGGCGAACAAGTTGTCGGACGAGCCCGAGTTCTATTGGCAGATGCGCAAGACCTAATGCGTTTAAGTCGTGAAATGAGCGAACCTCTAACGGGTGATTTACATCTAGGGGTCATTCCTACTATTGCGCCGTTCTTACTTGCGCCATTATTAGAAGAAGTGCATAAGCAATTACCAAAAATTCAATTGCACTTACATGAAGCACAAAGTGAAAAAATTGTTGAGAAACTTGAGCACGGTAATCTAGATGTCGTATTACTTGCTCTTCCTTTTGATACACGTAGCTTGAAAGTTGCAGAAGTAAACAAAGAAAAATTGTTCTTGGTGTACAACAAAGCTGACCAAAATGCAGCTCAAGCAAAATCGTTAGACGACTTAGATTTATCTCGTTTAATGTTGCTTGAAGAAGGCCATTGCTTACGTGATCATACTTTGAGTGCTTGTCCGATTGGTGAACGTAAAAATGACCATCGATTAAAAGCAAGCTCATTGCCAACTTTGGTTGAAATGGTTTCCGCAGATTTAGGCTTTACCTTATTGCCTGAAATTGCAGTTCATACCAATATGATCAAAGCCAATGAAGATTTGGCTGTGAAAGAAATTGAAGCAAGTCCTACACGCACATTGGCATTGGTAACACGTAAGAGTACACCGCTTCAAAGTGAATTTGATGTATTGCTTCAAATCTTGCAGAAAATCACTAACAATCTGCACTAATTAATCAGTTTGAAAATTAAAGAGAGCCCTGTGCTCTCTTTTTTATTTGGCAGAAATGAATAATGCAGAAGTAATAACATTGAGATGAGTTTAAAATTGAAAATGAAAAATACATTCTCTAGAAAAAAGAAAAGGCTAACCCAAATAGGTAGCCTGATAAGGTAATATATGACTTGATGTATATCTCAATTCATCGCCTCAACAATATCTTCACACTAGCCAGATAAGTAAGAAGATAAATACATCTTAGTAAAATATAACTTTCGTTAAAATCACTAGTTTCAGGTATTTTAGATAAAGTATTTCTGATTCATTTTATAAAGGGCTTTTTTTATAGTTGTGTTTTGTGCTATAAAATAAACATAGATGAGAAATAAATCACATTATTTTAAATAATTACTAATATTTATGTTTAAAATAACTAATCAATTAGTCAATATTAACTCATCTCAGAAACAGTTCAATTTATCGGTTGTCAAAATACTGCTTTCACATTTCAATTATTATTTTCAATTCGAATCTAAATCTGATGATTATTTAATCAATATTCTAAAAATAAAAACGAAAAAACTATAAATCTTTGCATTCAACATAATGAAAAACACAAAAAACCATACATTAATTAAATTCTATTATATCACAATAACTTAATTATACTTTGATATATAAATCACTACTTCTAGGTATATTTTTCTAATTCACTTTCATGCACATTATGGAAATGCAATTTGATTAAAAATAATAAATGAGCGAAATGTATGATGAGTGAATTTTTATTACCAGTACCCGTTTTGATCATTGATCATCAAGCAATGACTTCAAAAACAGTGCTGTTTAACATCTTAGGAAACCTCGGTTATCCTGAAGAGCTCATTACATTTTCAGAAAACTTAGCAGATGCAGAACAACAAATTTTCAATCAATTACCCAATTTAATTTTTTTAGTGATCACTCAGCAGTCTGATATCTCTTTCATCCATAAAATCAAAAAGATTTATCCTTCGAGTAATCTCATCATTTTAGTCAATGAACAATCTACAGATTTAACCTTACATGCCATTCAGTTAGGTGCAACCGCCTATATGTTGATTCAACAACCGTTGGAAGACACCTACAACCAACTGAAAACTATTTTAAGAGGTGGCGCTGCATTGCATCCAAGTTTTGCTAAATTTTTATTGAGTGAAACTTTTAGTCCGCAAAATGCAGCACCTAAACAGCTCAGTCTGAATCCAGCTGAATACCAAATTTTAGATATGGTCAGCCATAGCGCGACTCAAGATCAGATGGTCCGTGAGTTAAAACTTTCAACGTATCAAATTGATGGTTTTGTTAAAAATATCTACCGAAAAATTAGTAGCTACAGCTAAATTTAGTTCAGATAAATGATTCAAAAAAACTTATAAATTAAAAAAATAAAGGGAGCATTGCTCCCTTTTACTTTTCTAACGCATTTATTTAAATGCTTCTATAAGCACATGCTGTGAATTGTGTGCTTCCTCACCCTCTTGAACATGCGTACGAATCCAACGCCCATCACTTTGGAGCAACCAAGCTTGCTGATTATCTTTTAAGTAATTCACTAAACCTAATTGATAAATACGCTTTTTCAACGCTGGATCTTCAATTGGAAAACAGGCTTCCACGCGATTAAATAAATTACGATCCATCCAGTCTGCACTTGAACAGAAAATACGTGAATCACCATTATTACTGAAATAATACACTCGAGTATGCTCTAAAAAACGCCCAACAATAGAGCGCACGCGAATATTTTCAGACAGCCCCGGTAAACCTGGACGCAAACAACAAATAGAACGAATAATTAAATCAATCTGTACACCTGCTTGTGACGCTTCGTACAGTTTATTGATCAACTGAACTTCTGTTAATGCATTAACCTTGACTATAATTTGCGCAGACTTACCCGCTTTAGCATTAGTAATTTCATTATCAATATAATTGATGAGTTGAGTATGTAAGGTAAATGGCGCATGCAGCAGTTTTTTTAGCTTCGCCATTTTACCCATACCAGTCAATTCTTGGAAAATACGATGTACATCTTCACAGAGTTCTTTATCTGTGGTTAATAGACCGTAATCCGTGTAGATACGCGCATTTCCCGCATGATAGTTGCCCGTACCTAAATGCACATATCGCACCAATTTATTGTTTTCGCGGCGTACCACCAAAATCATTTTGGCATGAGTTTTATAGCCCACGATGCCATACACGACAACTGCGCCTGCTTCTTGTAATACATTAGCCACAGCAATGTTTGATTCTTCATCAAATCGTGCTCGAAGCTCAATTACAGCGGTGACTTCTTTGCCATTACGTGCTGCTTCCGCTAAAACTTGCACAATCTCCGAATCTGCGCCACTTCGATAAAGCGTTTGTTTAATGGCCAAAACTTGTGGATCACGTGCAGCTTCACGCAGTAAATTAATTACCGGTGCGAATGATTCAAAGGGATGATGCAGCAAAATATCTTGCTTTTGCATCGCACTAAAAATGTTTTCAGATTTTTTGAGTACTTTCGGTATAACAGGAATATGCGCGTCATAACGTAGATGTGGACGTTTAAAGTTTGACAGTAAACGTGCAAGGTTAACTGGTCCATCTACTTTATAGAGTTGCTCTTCTTCTAAATCGAACTCATCAAGCAAATATTCATAAATATGCTGCGGACAATTTTCTGTCACTTCCAAGCGAACGGCGCGACCAAATCGACGTGAATTCAACTCACCTTTGAGGGCTTTAGCCAAATCTTCAACATCTTCATTCAAAGCCAAATCGGCATTACGCGTCACGCGGAATTGGTAGCAACCCGTCGCCGTCATGCCTGGGAACAAATCAGAGACATGTTCATGAATAATTGCCGATAGCATCACATGATGCTCTTTGCCACCGGTTAATTCATCAGGAAGCCGAACGACGCGTGGCAGCGAACGTGGTGCAGGTACAACGGCTAAGTCAATCTGACGGCCAAACGCATCCTTCCCTTCTAAAGTCACAATAAAGTTCAGCGACTTATTCACCAAGCGAGGGAATGGATGTGCAGGATCTAAACTAATTGGGGTTAAAACTGGTGCAACTTGTTCTTGGAAATACTTTTTTACCCAAGCCGATTGTGCAGGGGTTAATTCACCACGACGTAAGAAGCAAATGTCTTCTTCACGCAGTTTGGGTAAAATTTCTTGATTTAAAATACGATACTGGCGCTCAATTGCCGCATGCGCTGTCGCAGAAATTTCATCTAATACTTGTTTTGGTGTTAAGCCATCTGGACTGCGGCTTTCATTGCCTAAGTCTAGCTGTTCCATCATTCCCGCAACACGAATTTCAAAAAATTCGTCTAAATTGCGCGAAAAGATTAGCAAGAAATTCATGCGTTCAAGTAATGGATGTATCGGATCAACCGCTTGTTCGAGCACACGCAGATGAAAGTCGAGAATCGATAACTCTCGATTAATATAACGATCATTATAAGTATATTCAGTAGGTACTTGCGCGACTTCAGCTGCGGTATTCATTTCAAACCCATATTAAAAAATGTGTGCTGTACTCAGTTTAGTATGCTTCAAATTTGTGACAATTTCATAAAAAAAGCCCATAAAGATGAGCTTTTTGTTGTAATTCAAATCGCTACCATGCCATTTGACGGGTGTGTCGATTGTTATTAATCCGGGATATGGCTATAACGCATATATTTTTGGATCATGCGCTTACGATAATTTAGCTTACGATCTTGTCGATTTTCATCATAATATTTTGGATTGGGTAAAATAGCCGCAATAAACGCTGCTTGTTCTCGGCTCAAACTCCGTGAACTTTTACCAAAGTAGTGCTGTGTTGCAGCTTCTACGCCATAGATGTTGTCCCCAAACTCAACCGAGTTGAGATATACCTCTAAAATACGTTGCTTCGTCCACATGCGTTCCATCATCCATGTTGCAACGGCTTCCTGTCCTTTGCGGATAAATGACCGCTTATTATATAAAAATAAGTTTTTTGCCAATTGCTGAGAAATGGTAGACCCACCTGCAACCACTTTGCCTTTATCTTTATTGCGCTCCAAGGCATTTTGCATGCCTTCCCAATCAAAACCTTTGTGTTGTAAAAATTTACCATCTTCTGCGGCAACAACAGCATGTTTGACATAATCACTGATTTGGTCGTAATCACGCCATTCGTGTTTAATCGGTTTTGATGGCTCAGACCAATAATCTAAACGCATCATCATTGTCGATTCCACAGGATGTGTACGCCACCACACCAAACTACCAAAGATCCAAAGCTGCACCAAAAGCACAAGACTGACAAGAATTAACAATGTACGAACAATAAAGGCTTTCATGTCAGTGTGTTACTCCAGAAATTCTGTTTTTTCATGTTAAGCTTATTTTTAAATATTTTGACACAGTACAAGAATAGCATGTCTGAACTCAGCCCTCCTGCTGTATCAACCCGTAAGCTGCAAATCCAACTGTGGTGGATCACGGCACTCTTAATTACCATCAATGTTGGACTCTTTGGCTGGCAAGTGCTGCATGGAATGAACGTTAGCCAACCCGACACACTGGATGCTTTGCGTTGGGGTGCTGATTATGCACCTTTAACCTTTTTAGAGGAACCCATCCGCTTATTCAGCAGTATGTTTTTTCATTTTGGCCTGATTCACCTGATGTTGAATATGTGGGCTTTGTATATTTTTGGCAGTGTTGCCGAGCAAATGTTAGGTCGTTTCTATTTCCTCGGCCTGTATGTTTTAGCAGGACTGATGGGAAGTTTATTGAGTGGGTATTTAACCATTCAAAACAGTTATACATTATTGGCCGAAGGTGCAGCCAATCAGCAGCTTTTCCCAAGTATTGGTGCAGGTGCATCGGGTGCAGTGATGGGACTGGGTGCAGCGTTGACGATTATTTCGCTGCTTCCGATGTTACCTAAACAACAATTTTATCTGGATAAAAAAACCTTATTGATGGTGATGGGCATTAACCTCGCGATGGGCTTTATGATTAGTGGAATTAATAATGCCGCGCATATTGGCGGCATGTTGATGGGCGCTGCCTTGGCTTTCATTTGGTATATAGGACAAAAATTACATCAATCCCTGCTCATTCAAATGATCGGTCTTATAGCCGCAGCTGTCGGATGCTACCTGTTTTATCTGCATTGCCAACAATTAATCCAACCGATTTTACCGCTTTGGGAACACTTTATCCTGCTGATGAAGCAATCGCTCACAGCACGTTAAACTGTGGAATGAACCCTGTGGCTATACACACACATGTTGAAAACACATCAAATCTTGTCTAAATCCAAACTACGCACTAGGTTCTTGCTCCACTCTTAACTTGCTCGGCTGTTAACCATCTCCACCCTTAACTATTCAGTTCACGCAAACTTTCTAAGGGTGGAATATCGCAAAGATAACTTAAGCGATAACGTCCGATCAATGTACAGACTAAGGTCATTACCAGTGGGAGGATCAACCAAATCTCGGCATGTAGCTGGATGACCAATTCCATTTTATAACTGACAATCGCGCTGATCACTTCAGCAAAAATACATGCCACAACACCCGAAATTAGCCCCATCAAACCGACTTCCAAACTGAGCATCGACTTTAATTTTTGCTTGGAACTGCCAAAGGAACGCAGTAATGCCACTTCTTTTTTGCGTTCATCCATAAATAAGTTCAAACATGCGATCAAGACCAAAATGCCTGAAATACTGACCAATAGCGCCAAGATAGTAATAATCTGAACCAATACGCTGACGATGCGTTTGATCTCATCCAAAATTAGACTAACATCAATAAACACGGTATTCGAAAACTGCTGAATCAGATCAATTAACTGATTTTTATCTTGCGGTGGAACATAGAAACTCCCCAAATAGCTGCCGGCATTTTCATCCATGGTTTGGGGAGAGAAAATAAAGAAGAAATTTGGACTAAAGCTTTCCCACTCCACACTGCGAAGGTTGATCACCTTGGCTTGTAAAATCCCTTCAGGAAGGCTAAAACTCAGTCGATCTCCAATTTGAATACCCAGTTCTTGTGCGGTTTTCACTTCTACCGATACTTCGTTAACCTGTTGAAAGTGCTGACTGCCCGCGATGATTTGATTATCTTTTGGAAAAGTTGCAGCCTGCGTAAGATTTAATTCACGGCGTAATGAATTATTGCTTTTAATTAAGGCATCCGAAAAAGGGAGATCATTTTTGGCAACTAATCGTCCACGAATATTCGGGTACATCGGCGTCCCTTGCCAACCATGCTGCTTGAGTTGTTGATTAAAATCCTGCAACTCAAATGGCGGTAATCCATAGACAAATTGGTTAGGTGTCCCTTGTGGTAATTGTTGTTGCCAACGTTCCAGCAAATCTGTACGTAATACCGCTAAAACCGTGATCAGACTTAGCCCTAATGCCAATGCAGTAATTTGAAATGCCGTTTGATACGGTGTACGTATATATGCTGAGATTTTCCTCCCCCAACTTTTTAAGGCTTTCAAACTCAGCCAGACCATCATATATAGGCCGATACACAGGAAGATGATGGCGCAAATCAGCCACAGCGTGAGTTGTAAATTTTCAGTTAAAACCACACAAAACACCACCAAACTGAGTGTTCCGAAACTGAGCATCCAAAGCATGGAACGTACAGAACGCTCTTGTTGTCGTATCACCCGTGCTGGCGGCGTCCCTAATAATTGCCAAAGACTCGGAAGAACAAATCCTAATAGCACAATCGCACTGGTGAATATTGCAATTGGAAGTGGGCCAAGCAGCATAGACAGGGCTGAAAACTCTAATTGTAAATTTGGAATCAGCTGTAGCATCAGTTGCAATAAGCCATAACCCAATCCCAGACCAATCAAACTTCCAAACAGGATTGAAAGCCCGAGTACAACCAACAGTAAAGCCAAATAAGCACTTAATATTTGCTGTTTGGTCGACCCAATACAGCGCATCAGTGCAATGGCATCCTGATTTTGTTGGACATAGCGCTGACTGGTTAATGCGATGGCGATACCACAAAGTAGAATGGTTAAAATATTCGCCAGTTGTAAAAACGTTTCTAGGTTTGCAATCGGCTTCATTAAGCGAGTATTGCCTTCACTGGCATTTCTCATTTTTAAACTGCTTTGAGCTGCATCCTGAACCTGCGTATGATCTGAGTTAGCGGAACGGTCTTCGCTTTGATCACCAAATTTTTGCTTATACAGTTTTTCAAAGCGCTGGGTATTTTGTGCATCTCCTGCCATTAACAGGCGATATTCAATCCGACTCCCGACTTGAATGGCATTGGTTCTCGCCACCTCAGACTGCGCAATCATAACTGTCGGTGAAAAACCACTGAAGCCAAGCTCTTGATTGGTATCATGAATGATTTTGGCACTGACTTGAAAAGCAGCATCAGCAATATTGATCTGATCTCCAACCTTTACACCCAATAAATCCATGGCACGAGGACTTAACCAGACCTCACCTGCTTGTATAGAACGGTTTAGTTTCGGTTCTGTTTCGAGTTCACCTCGTAATGGAAATGCGGCATCAACGGCCTTGACATTGACCATGACAAATTGCTGATCAGTGTGCGCCATGCTGCTAAATAGCGTGACATTCGATTGTTTTAATTGCTGTGCTTTGGCTTGTTGTTTCCACTCTTGTAGAATTGGTTCATTGGCTATCAGCACCAAGTCTGCTGCCAACATTTCAGCAGCTTGTAGCGCTACAGCATTTTGAATTTGTACATTGCTAAACTTTAAAGCAGTGGTGGCACTGATCGCCAAGGTCAGTGCGATCAATAATAAATACACACCCGTAGTTTTAAAACTCAGCTGTAAGAGTGGTCGAAACAATGCCAAAAGATTCATGCAGCATCTCCTGTTCGATGCTCAATCAATTGACCATTGACCAATTCAAAGTGGCGCTGACATTGACGGGCCAAATCGGCATCATGCGTCACCAATACCAAAGTGGTTCCCATTTCACGATTTAACTGAAATAACAGTTGTTCAATTTCCTGTGCCGTTGCACTGTCTAAATTACCTGTCGGTTCATCTGCAAAGATCAGATCGGGTTCACTCACCAAAGCACGGGCAATCGCAACCCGTTGCTGCTCACCACCCGATAAAACTTTAGGGGCTTGATGCGCTTGGCGTTCTAGTCCGACCTTTGCTAACAGTTTTAATGCTTTTTCTTCGGCAGCTTTGACCTGAAAATTTGCTTGTAACCGTAGCGGTAGCATGACATTTTCCAGTGCCGTTAAATGTGGCAACAACTGGAAAGACTGAAAGACAAAACCAATATGGGCCAAACGGACTTGAGCACGCTGTTCTTCATTTAATAGATGAATGTCCTGACCACAGACCCGTAATTGTCCCGAACTGGCCTGATCTAAGGTCGCCAAAATCCCCAACAAGGTGGATTTACCTGAACCCGAACGACCAGTGATCGCAACTTGTTCCCCTGCAAATATTTCAAGATCGAGTTGTTCAAAGATCGATAACTGTTTTTGTGGAAGTTGTATCTTTTGTGTCAATTGCTGTGCAGAAATAATCGCCTGTGGCATGATGTCAACATCTGTCGTGAGTTGGGTCATATCTTCCCTATATGCAAAATCGCATTCAAAATAATCGTCTATTGAGTTACTTGCTGGCTATTGCACTGATGTTCTGCCCGATGCTGCTCTCTGCCAAAACCATTATGATTTTGGGCGATAGCTTAAGTGCAGGTTACGGTGTTTCAGTGCAGCAAGGTTGGGTCCACTTATTACAAAAACGTCTAGACCAACAGTATCCGAAACAACATAAAGTGGTCAATGCAAGTGTCAGCGGTGAAACCACCAGTGGTGCTTTAGCGCGACTCCCCAAACTGTTGCAAACTCATCGTCCAAACCTTGTGGTGATTGAATTAGGTGGTAATGATGGTTTACGCGGACAGCCCCCTGCACAAATTCAAAAAAACTTAGCGCAGCTGATTCAAAAAAGCCAACAGGCCAAATCGAAAGTGATTTTATTTGGAATGAAAATTCCACCGAATTATGGCAAGGCATATAGCCAAGCTTTTGAAAATAACTATCAAGTGTTGAGCCAACAGTACAAAGTCAAATTATTACCTTTCTTTATGCAAGGCGTGGCGGGGCATAAAAATTTGATGCAACAAGATCAAATTCACCCAAATGCCAAAGCGCAACCAATTTTGCTGAATAATGCTTATCCATTGATTAAAGCCAGCTTATAAATTTAGTGGGTGAAAATGGATTCGTTAAAAAAAGGCGCTTCATTTGAGCGCCTTTTTTTAAATCTTGTATTTACTGTAGTTTGCTTAGAAATCGTAGAAGCTTACTTCACCCGTTTCGAGTGAATACTCAGCGCCCACAACTTTTAATTTGCCTTGCGCAATTAAGTTTTCGAGGACTGCTGAACCATGACGCAGTTGATTTACTGATGCAAAAACGTTTGAACGTACTGCATGCATTGAAAGTTTTTCAAGGTCATCTTTCAATTCAGTTTGCATAAGTATTTCTACAGATGGACGAACGCGATTCACAATCGACATCAAGTTAGCTGATGGTGGTGTCGCAGGGTTAGTTAAAGCTTCAATCGTAGAATGAATCGCGCCACAGTGTGTATGGCCCAATACAATGACCACAGGACAACCGAAGCTTTCTGCTGCAAATTCCACGCTACCGACTTGAGACGGTGCCACAATATTACCTGCAACACGAATCACGAATAAATCGCCTAAGCCTTGGTCAAATACCATTTCAGCAGGAACACGTGAGTCTGAACACCCTAAAATAATCGCAAAAGGTTCTTGGCTTTCGGCCATTTCAGCACGTTGTTGATGCGTCAAAAGCTTTGGGTGATTCGTTTCACCGTCTACAAAACGTTGATTCCCTTTTTTTAAACGATCTAAAGCTTCTGCTGCTGTTAGCATGTTCTAATTACCCTTATCCGAAGTTGCAATATTTTAATCCCAGTCGAATCGATTGTCACTTGCAAAAACAATTGCTGTGAATTTTTTCTACGACGATGTAACTTGATAGAAAATGCTACTCCACATTCATCAAAAAAAATTGTTTTTTCTGTAATGGTTCACATTATTAAAACGCAAGTTTAACCACGTCAAAAAAGCAATGGATGACAAAGGTCATTTTTAATTTACAATATATTTCATAAATATACGCTTTTACTATTTCAGCCCATTCTGATAATAGTCATATAAATGATCTAAAAAATATATCGATTCGATTTAACTGGGGTAAACGTCAATGAAAGGACATCATTCACGCGTTTTTGGCTTTTTCAAGCTAGCAACAATTTGCTGTATGACGTTTACTGCCAACAACACTTTGGCTGCAAATCCGTCTCCCATCAGCAAAAACTTTGCCGTACCCTCTATCGTGCAAAATTATTTGAGCCAAGAGCGTAAAGCGGCAGGTTTAGTCACACATAGTGTTCAAGTCGGCAATGTGAATTGGAGTTATAGCGAAGGCGGTCAACGCTCTAAACCGACCATCTTGCTGATTCATGGTTTAGGCGGCACACGTGATAATTGGAATCGTGTTGCGCATTATTTAACACCGAACTATCACGTGATCATCCCCGACCTTCCGGCCAATGGCGATACACATGTGCCGGTCGATTTTGATGTCTCAGTGCCGAATGTCACGGAACAACTACGCCAGTTTGTCCTTAAAATAGATATTGAAGATAAACTGAATGTTGCAGGTCACTCATTGGGTGGTTCCATTGCCACGGTATATGCCTCTCAATATCCTTTTGATACCCAAAGTTTATTTTTACTCAACAGCGCGGGCATTTATAAACAGGCCAATACCAGTTACACCCGCGACCCGTATAAACTTAAAAATTTAATCGTTTCAAAACCGGGTGATTTAGATGATGTCATGCATAAACTCATGCAAAATCCGCCCAATGTTCCGACACAGCTTAAAGAAGCGCAGGAGAATATCTTAATTGCGCGTGCGCCCTTCACCAGTAAAATGATCGATCAAGTCGTCACGCTCAATCGAATCTACACCCCTGAAACTTTTGCCCGATTAACACGAACGGTGGAAGCACCAACCCTGATCCTTTGGGGCAAACAAGATAAAATCTTTAATGTGGAAGTGGCTGGCGAACTCAAGTCTTTACTGAAACGTGCAGAAACCCCTGTGATTTTAAATAACGTCGGTCATATGCCAATCTTAGAAGCCGAACAACAAGTTGCAGACCATTACTTACCTTTCCTTGCGAAAAGTCAAAAGTTTAAAAACCCTTTGGTAGATAAACTGATTCAGTTAAACTGAGCATTCGCCATTTTTAGATACCCATGACTGGGACTTCAGGGAAAGTATGCAGAAAAACCCGATGATTGAGCAGTTGATTGACGCTCAACTGAACTTTTTAGATCAGAGCTTTTCACACAATGATACCGTAGCCACTGAATTCACCCATTTTTATCAATGGTTTCGTAAACAATCTTTGCAGCAGATTTGGAGTTTTGATCAAATCAATGCTTTGTTGCAGAAACAAATTTTAAATACCCCTGCAAGTCAATTTCTGATTGAGCAAATTGCTGAACATATCAAATTTGCACTGATTCATCCTGCAAATGACAGCACCACGATTGCCGAAATCATTCCTGTGTTGACCATCGATAAAATTGCGCAGTATGTGGCAAGTAAACAAGGACATCGTCAGCGTTTAATTCATACCATGGTCAATAATCCTGCATTTTCAGCCATGATCAGTCAGTTGATTCAACATGCGATACAAGATTATTTAGACAACTCAGTGATTGCAAAATCGGTACCCGGTGTTTCACGATTTATGAAAATGGGGAAATCGGTACTGGAAAATGTCACAGATACCAATTTAGATAATGCTGTCAGCAAATACTTGCAAAAGAATATTTTAAAGCTCAGTCAAATGAGTGAAACCGTGTTAAATCAGCACTTTGATGATCATAAGCTGTACCACTTTCAAGCCAATTTATGGCATAAAATTAAAGCGCTGCCAGTTTCGGTATTAAAGAACTATGTTGAAGTTCAGGACTTGCCGCAAACAGTTGCCATGGGTCATGAAATTTGGGACTTTATGCGACAGTCTGAGTATATGAAACAGCAAGTGCATGATGGCGTATACGCTTGGTACGTGCGCAATGCAGAACGCCCTTTTGATTTATTGCTACGTGATTTAAATATTGATGAAGCACTGATTCAGCATGAACTTCAAAACTTACTCAATCCTATCGTTCAACAAATGATTGAGTCGGGTTATTTGCGTGAGCGTTCACGTCTCTATTTAGAACAATTCTACTACTCAAGTGAAGCACTGAAAATTTTAAATATCCCAACATAAAAAAAGCCGCGTTAAGCGGCTTTTCTTTTGGACATATTTAGAACTGGTATTTCAAACTTGCATAATAAGCTCGACCCGGCTCGTTATATGTTTGGTTGACCGTTTTATCACGCAGTTTTTGCTCATCAAATAGGTTATTCACACCGATACGAGCACTTAAAGCCGCATTAAATTTATAACCAAAGTTAATGCCTGCAATGCCATAACTTTTCACGCTATCCATCGCCAAGCCATTTTTGCTTTCAAGACTGGTTTCTGCATATTGACGTGGTTTTTGACGACCATATTGGGTATAGACAAAGTTACTGTCTAATCGATCCGTGATGTTGTAGTTCAAAATAGAGTTTATGGTGTAATTTGGAATCACTGAAAGTGGATTGCCAGTACGTTTATCTTCAGAGTTGATCATATAGGTGACGTTATTGGTCCACGTGATATCACCCCAGTCCAAAGAAATACTTCCTTCAACACCTTCCACCAAGGCTTCTGGCGTATTCATCCAACGCAGTACATTATATGTTGTTCCATTTACTTCCAGTTCTTCTAGACGTGTATCCCCTGCAACGATCTTATTTTTATAATCATTACGGAACCATGCAAAGCTTGCATTTACGATGTCTTTTTCAAACTGTACACCTAATTCTTTATTCACTGAAGTTTCAGGTTTGAGATCGCCATTACCTTGTAATAGACATTGGCTCAGCCCAATCGGACAGCCATTACCGCGAGTGCTTAACAGATAACCTTCTGCATTTTGGTACATATTAGGTGCTTTATACGCCTTAGCCACACCACCTTTTAATGTCCAATAGTCTCCAAGCTTTTGCGTAATATTGAGACTTGGACTCCAGCTATCACCCGATTTACTATGATTATCATAGCGTAGTGCCAAAACAACATCGGTGCTTTCGCCCAAGTTCATATTGTTTTCAATATAGGCCGACGCAATCCGTGAATCCATGTGTGAACGGTCACCTGAAGTCAGCACATCACCAAAACCGCCTGCGCCAGCTTGTGTATTAACCGTATCGGTAAAGTCATCTTCAATCCATTCAGCACCTAAAGTTAATACTTGTGGGACATACCATTGGAACGGCAGATTGGCTTCTGCATTAAAGCGAATGGTTTCTAGATGTGACGTTTGTTTATTCTCGAGATTATTAATCTGTCCCTCAGTACTACCGCCTGTTCCTTCAGGTAGGCGTTTATTTTTGGTTTTGTCATATTGCACAATGAGTTTATTATCGCCCCAACCCCACGTACCTTCATGGGTTAATGCAAAACTATCACGATAAATGGTATTGGTTTCTTCACCGATTAAAGCGGATAAAATTGGTGCTTTGTTTGGATCGGCTGGATCAAATACACTGTTTTGACTGTCGCCTGCAAAACGGTTGCCTTGGCGGCCAACACTTGCGTCAAACATCAAGACTTGTTGATCATTCAACTGCCAAGCCAAGCGCCCTGCGATATCTTTATTTTCAACGCCTTCTCGACCCGCCATACGCGCGCCATTGTCCATTAATGCATTAATATCCGCAGCATCTGAATCGGTTTTGTTATAACTACCGTATAAACGATATGAAAGAACATCTTTAAGAATTGGCCCGCTTAAGTTAAAGCTCTCACGGTGACTTGCGCCCTCTTTAGCATCTTCGGGCTGATTGGTAAAAACCTCCACCGAGCCATGCACGTCGTTGGTCACTTTCTTGGTTTTAATATTGACCACACCACCCATCGCACCTGAACCATAACGCGCTGCAGCTGGACCACGCAGCACTTCAATTGATTCAATAGCATCTGCAGGTACCCAGTTCGAATCACCACGTGTATCACGCTCACCGCGCCAGCCATAACGTACTGAGTTTCTCGAATTTACTGGCTTGCCATCAATTAAGATCAACGTGTTTTCAGGCCCCATACCACGGATATCAATCTGACGGTTATTACCACGTTGGCCTGTGGCACTGTTACCAGTCAAATTCACACCCGGCATACGGCGCACATACTCTGAAATATCATTCACAACCGGCATTTTTTCTAAATCTTCTGCCGTAATTTTTGAAGCACCTAATGATTGTTTAACCTGTTCTGCTGCGGTAACAACAATAGTTTCCATTTTAACTACAGATTCATCGACTGCTTCTGCTGCTTCATTCGCATGGCTGAGGCTTACCATTGCGCTTAGTACTGAAAGTGTAAGTGTTGAACGGAGGAGATGCTTGGTCATTTGGTTGTTCCCAAAGTGGCTAAGTTATGGAGAAATCTAGAATAAGGTGTTGCACATTGTAACCAACACAAACAATATTGCAATTAATTTTAATAATCATTCTCATTTATATTTGTGATATCGCTTATCATTTTGATGTAAAAACCCTAGAAATATCTGAAAATCTTCATTTTTTTGATTTAGACAATAAAAAAGCCGCAACGTTGCGGCTTTTTTATAAAAATACTGAACTTATTTGAAATAAGCACCTTCAGTATTACTGTGATCCGTTTGGTCAACAACGCGCATTAATTCAGGTACATGCTGCTTCAATGTTGTTTCAACACCTTGTTTCAAGGTTAAATCGATTGAAGAACAACCTTGGCAACCACCACCGAATTTAAGCACTGCAGTTAAACCATGTTCTGCATCTTCAACCACCTCTACCAATGCACAGTTACCACCATGACCTGCAAGGCCTGGGTTAATTTCTGACTGTAGAACATAAGTGATTCGCTCTTCTACAGAGGCATCTGGACCCACACGTGGCACTTTAGAGTTTGGCGCACGGAATGTTAACTGACCACCAAAACGGTCTTTGTTATAGTCAATCACCGCATCCAAAAGATATGGAATAGACGGTGTGTCAATAAATGCAGGGAAATCTGGATAGTCTTGTTTATAGTCTGTAGGCACAACTTCTTCTGGTGCACTGTAAGCCATACAACATTCAGCACGTGGCGTACCCGGATTTTCCACAAAAACACGTACACCAATGCCCGGTGTATTTTGTTTATCCAAAAGATCTTTCAAATACTCTTGGGCATTTGGAGTGATCAATAGGTTTGGAATTTCTTCAGCAACTGCTGTGCTGTTGTTCTCAGTCGACATTACAATATTTCCTCAAGCTGAAGTCGCTATTTTAACTTAAGATGCGGGGCATTAGAAAAAAATCAACTAAAATTGTCGGAATTATTCTGAAAGTTCACGCTTTAGGCAGATTTAATGGCATTATTGAGCATAAATTTTAACAAGTAGAATAGTCATATATGTTGGGCCTACCCTTTAACCACACCGTGACCATTATCCTGATTACGGTGGTGATTTCACTAATTGCATTTTCAAATCAGAAAGTGATGAATCGTTTGTTATTTTGGCCGCCAGCCCTCAGTCGTGGCGAATATGACCGATTTATTAGCCATGGTTTTATTCATGCAGATGGCGCGCACCTATTGTTCAACATGATTACCTTATTTTTCTTTGGTAGCGTGATTGAAAGTTTTTATCGCCAATATTTCTTCGACATGGGCTTTGTGCTGTTTTATTTAGGCGGTTTGATTGCTGCGATTATTCCGAGTTATTTAAAACATAAGCATGATACCCATTGGGCAAGTTTAGGCGCTTCTGGGGCGGTGTCCGCGGTACTCTTTGCGTATATCTTGTTTGAACCGTGGAAACTGATTTTTGTATTCTTTATTCCTGTTCCTGCGATTATTTTTGCCGTGCTATATGTGGCTTATAGTATCTGGTCAGGTAAACGTGGCAACAGCAACATTAACCACAGCGCACACCTTTGGGGCGCAGCGTATGGTGTAATCATGACGATTATTCTTGAACCAAAACTCATTCCACATTTCTTAAGTCAGTTATTAAACGTTCCTTTCTAAACGTTAAGTCTAAAAAATCAGCTGGATTTAACCTAAAAATGACAGCCTAAACCGTTTCAGTTTAGGCTTTTTTATTGTGCTGCGTTAAGCCGCATGCCCTTTGATCTTTTCTTTAGCCAATTTCCCACATCTACAACACTGCACTTTGAATATCGAGCTATACAATTTCACAGCAGATTGAAACGCTATCTTCCCTTGCCCTGATTTAAACTGAAATGACACAGAATAAAAAAGGGAAAATTCCAATGAAAATAGTCCTGATGTTCTCAAGTTTGTTGTTGACCTGCGTGTTGAGTGCTTGTGCCGTTCACACCCGTGAAGGCAGTATCGTGGTCGACCCAGATCGTAATCACTATCCTTATAATTACCCAGATCGCCATGGCGACTTTTGCCCGCCCGGACAGGCTAAAAAAGGCCGTTGTTGATTTGCCGTTGCTGATTTCATGCCCTCTTCTTTTAAGCCTTCAAACCGAAGGCTTTTTCAATTGCGACAATAAAAATTGACGCTGTATATTCTACGAAAGTTCACAAAAGCACATGACAAATCATATAAATCTGGCACTTTATGCCACCCTATTTTTTAATTTGGCATAGATAATGTATACATCTGTATATTAATGACAAAATTAGCTGAGATATTTTGCATGTCGAGTTCAACTGAAGGTCTTCAATTTCCCATTTCGGCTTCAAACCAAAAGCCGAGTACATCTAAAACTGGTCGTGAAATTATCGCTGAAGCCTTAGCTGCAGTTGACCATCACTCTTCTGTACGTGCAAAACAAGAAAAAAACTGGCGTAAAAAATATCCTGAATATTTTAAAGCCTTGGTTGAACAAGGGATTCAATCATCTGAAGCCGCGATCAACATTGCAGAGCAAGGTTTAAATAAAGCGCATCACGTCTTTGAGTTTTATCGTAATCAAGAAAAGTATACGCTCAAAGATGCAGTAGCTTTGACTGCACATCCGCTGCATACCGTGAAATTAAAAGGTGAAAGTGACGCAGCGCCTGAGTGGTATGTGCCCTATCATGGTCAAAAACTTCAAGGTGAGGCTTTACTGGCTCAGATTCAAAAATGGCAAGATGCTGGCATCATTGAAGCCAGTCATGCCGACGCATTACGTGAAGCCATTGCACACCCAGAATGGTTCGATTTGTCAGATCGGACTATGGTGCTTTTTGGTGCTGCCTCCGAAGCTGGCCCTCTGACGTGGTTAGCAAAATGGAAAGCCAATATTGTGGCAATCGACCTCAATAATGAACGTGTTTGGGATCGAATCTTAAGCACGGTTCAGGCCGGTAATGCCACTTTATATGCACCAAGTCTCGACGCTGTGCATGAAGACACATCCATTCAAGAACTAAAACACAAATTGGGCGCCAATTTACTGACACACATTCCTGAAATTGCACAATGGCTTGCACAAAGTGAACATCAACTAGATCTGGCTGCAATTGCCTATTTAGATGGTGAAAAGCATGTTCGTGTTGCAATGGCGATGGACAGCATCATGGCCTATGTCAGCCAACAAAAAGCCGACACCAGCTTGATGTTTATGTGTACTCCAACCGATGTCTATGCGGTTCCAGAAGAGATTGTTACGGCAGCACAAGCCAAATTCCAAAACCGTGCTTCTGCACAAAAACTATTGACACAAAGTATTGCCAAAGTCACAGGTCAGCATTTCTTTAAGCAAAATAATGAGCAAACCATCACAGCAGACAATGGAAAATCCTATGGTATTGCTGACTGTCTGGTGGTAGAACAAGGTCCAAACTACGCACTCGCAAAACGTATCCAACAATGGCGCGCAACTGTCGCACGTCAAAATGGTCAGCGGGTTAGTATCAATATTGCGCCATCCACCACGACTCGCTCAGTGACGAAGAATCCATTATTAAAAGCCGCATTTAATGGTGCGAGTTTATTTGATGTGGAATCCTTTCAACCTGAAACCACCAATGCACTCATGGCGGCTTTATGGATTCATGACTTGAGAAATCCTCACTCAGTTGCTAACCCTGAAACAGCGCTAGACCATCCATTAGAACTCATGATGCATGGTGCCAACCATGGTGGCTTATGGCGTGTGGCTTATTTGGCGCGTACCGCCTTACCTTTTGCAGCGCTGTATGGTTTTGCAGAAGAAAAACTGCCCGTGAAAAAAGTATTGGGGCTGTTTAAAAAAGCGTAATTGCATTGGTTCAAATAAGTGTTGAACTTTGCAAAGTTTCAACTCGCTAGTTTGATTGTTCTAATTCAGCTCTCAGTCATCCCATTAAAATCGGTGATGTCTGAGATACAGCCATAAAAAAACGCTGCCGAAGCAGCGTTTTTTTATATCTGGAATTTGAGTTGCTTAGAACACTTTCAAGAATAACCAGTACAAGCAGCCTGATAGACAGATCGTTGCAGGTAAAGTAAAGACCCAAGCCGATAGAATGGTTTTCACTGTTGCAAAGTTCAGACCCGATTTATTCGCGACCATAGTACCTGCAACCGCAGAGTTAAGTACGTGTGTAGTCGATACTGGCATACCAAAACCATCCGCAGCAGCAATCGTTGACATAGCAACAAGCTCGGCAGACATACCCTGACCATAGGTCATGTGGTTTTTACCAATACGTTCACCTACAGTCACGACAATACGTTTCCAACCCACCATGGTTCCAAGACCCAGTGCCAATGCAACAGCGACTTTCACCCATGTTGGAATGTACTGTAAGAACGAGTCTAAGTGACTACGATATTCCTTCACAGTCTTTTGTTCAGCTTCTGCCATTGCTGGTAGTTGCTCAGCTTTATCTAGACGTTTAAAAGCAGTAGTACTTAAGTACATGTCATTACGAATCGAAGATACTTCTTGTTCAGGAATATCTTTTAAGTCGCCATACTGTGCAACACGCTCACCTAAATGATCGGTCAAACTTGCCAAAGCTGGCACAACTTCTGGGCTGACTTCTTTGGTTTGAATGTATTTGGTGAGTACATCACGCGCTTGTGCATCAGGAATATCCTTATGCTCTGCGTAGATCGCAGTCGCAGTTTGAGCAGATAACTGATGGAAAGATTGAATATGTTGATTATCTAAGTTCTTATTCAATGAATAAGCCAATGGCACACATCCGATCAAAATCAGCATGATCAGACCCATACCTTTTTGACCATCATTTGAACCATGCGCAAAACTTACACCTGTACAGGTAAAGATCAAAATTGCACGAATCAGTGGTGGTGGCGGCTTATTGCCTTCTGGTGGCTGAAACAATTCTAGCTGTTTGCGGAAAATACGCTTCACCAACAAGAAAACTAGGGCTGCAAATGCAAAACCAATCAGTGGAGAGAACAATAACGCCTTACCGACTTTAAGCACCTGCTCCATATCTACACCGCTCGCACCACCGCCTGCATTTAACAGGTAGTTCATGATGCCAACGCCAAGAATAGAACCAATCAAAGTATGCGAACTAGACGCTGGGATGCCTAAGAACCAAGTCCCTAAATTCCACAAAATCGCTGCGATCAGCATTGCGAAAACCATGGCAAAACCTGCACCTGAACCAACGTTCATAATCAATTCAACAGGTAATAAAGCAATAATGCCGTAAGCAACTGCACCACTGGCAACCATTACACCCAGAAAATTACAGAAACCCGCCCACATTACTGCAACCGGTGCTGACAAGGCGTTGGTATAAATCACTGTTGCTACTGCATTTGCAGTGTCATGGAAACCATTTACAAATTCAAAGCCAAGTGCGATGAATAAGGCTGTGCCCAATAAAATCATTGAATAAAGACTTAAAGGCGGAACATGCGCTAAATCGGCAGTCACCTGAAAACCAATATAAATCAACGTTGAAATAATCACCGTCAAAAATACCGGCATAAAGAATTTCGGTGTAGGCACATGAACATTCGTGGACTTTTGAGGAGTCGACGTGTGCGCTGAATCTACGGGAGTTTGTTTAGAATTCATGCAGGCAGGAATAGAGGATTTTAAAATCCCCATATTGTTCAATTTAATTATGACAATTATATGACAAAGCGGTGTCATATAAAGCAATTTTTCATGCTTTATTTGTTTTTTTTAAGTGTTAAAAACCGACTTCCCTACTCTACTTTCATAAAGTAAATCAGTTATTTAATCTGCGTATTTAAACTTTATTTTCTTTGAAACCCAATATTTCAACTTATATTTCATCTGTCATGTTTTTTTGTCATTTTGCATAGCCCTAATGGATGTTTTTTAATCTTGCCTGAGCAATATGACAAATTCATGAAGCTTTCCATACATTTATATGAAATTGGAATATGAAATTATCAAGTTGCAATATTGCTCATTAATTCAACAAGCTAATAATTGCGCGCTGTGAAGATCATTGAATATCAATAAAACTGCAATGAATTCTGTTAATATATTTGCCGATTTTATATTCCATCGGATTGGGGTTATTTATGTCCACGCTTGCCACCCTAAAAGAGCTGCTCGCTCAACGGATTCTGATTATCGACGGTGCAATGGGCACCATGATTCAGCGTCATAAACTCGAAGAAGCTGACTACCGTGGTGAGCGTTTTGCAGATTGGGCATCTGACCTCAAAGGCAATAATGACCTATTGGTGTTGACTCAGCCGCAAATCATTCAAGGCATTCATGAAGCCTACCTCGATGCTGGCGCAGACATCATTGAAACCAACAGCTTTAACGGCACAAAAGTTTCAATGTCTGACTACCACATGGAAGATTTGGTATCAGAGATCAACCGTGAAGCAGCGCGTATTGCCAAAGCAGCTTGTGAAAAATACTCAACGCCTGAAAAACCGCGTTTTGTAGCAGGTGTGCTTGGCCCGACTTCACGTACTTGCTCGATCTCGCCAAATGTAAATGACCCAGCATTTCGTAATATTACTTTTGATGAGCTTAAAGAAAACTATATTCAAGCTGCGCATGCTCTGATTGAAGGCGGTGCCGACATTCTGCTCATCGAAACTGTATTCGATACTTTAAACTGTAAAGCTGCCATTTTTGCAGTGAAAGAAGTGTTCAACCAAATTGGCTACGAATTGCCATTGATGATTTCAGGCACCATTACCGATGCCTCTGGCCGAACTTTAACTGGCCAAACTGCTGAAGCGTTCTGGAACTCTGTGCGTCATGGTGACTTATTGTCGATTGGCTTTAACTGTGCCCTAGGTGCAGATGCCATGCGTCCGCATGTAAAAACCATTGCTGACGTTGCCGATACTTTTGTTTCGGCGCATCCGAACGCTGGCTTACCAAATGCCTTCGGCGGTTATGATGAAACCCCTGAACAAACCGCTGCCTTTATTAAAGAATTTGCAGAAAGCGGCCTGATTAACATCACGGGCGGTTGCTGCGGTACAACGCCGGATCATATCCGCGCTATTGCCAATGCCGTAAAAGACATTGCGCCGCGCCAAGTGCCAGAAACCAAACCCGCTTGCCGTCTCAGCGGTTTAGAGCCGTTCAACATTACAGAAGATTCGCTGTTTGTAAACGTCGGTGAACGTACCAACGTGACAGGTTCTAAAAAATTCCTACGTTTAATCCGTGAAGAAAACTTTGCCGAAGCTTTAGAAGTTGCACAGCAGCAAGTTGAAGCCGGTGCTCAGATTATCGATATCAACATGGATGAAGGCATGCTGGATTCAGAAGGCGCAATGGTGCACTTCCTGAATCTTGTAGCCTCTGAACCTGAAATTTCACGTGTGCCGATCATGATTGACTCATCTAAATGGGAAATCATTGAAGCGGGCTTAAAATGTGTACAAGGTAAAGCAGTTGTTAACTCGATTTCCTTAAAAGAAGGCTATGACGAGTTCGTTGCAAAAGCGCGTTTGTGCCGTCAGTATGGCGCTGCGGTGATTGTGATGGCATTTGATGAAAATGGTCAGGCCGACACTGCTGCACGTAAAAAAGAAATCTGTAAACGTTCTTATGATGTATTGGTCAATGAAGTGGGCTTCCCTGCTGAAGACATCATTTTTGACCCTAACGTGTTTGCCGTGGCAACTGGTATTGAAGAACACAATAACTATGCTGTGGACTTCATTGAAGCGACTGGCTGGATTAAGCAAAACTTGCCGCATGCGATGATTTCTGGCGGTGTGTCTAACGTATCGTTCTCTTTCCGCGGTAACGAGCCTGTACGTGAAGCGATTCACTCAGTGTTCTTATACCATGCCATTCAGCAAGGCATGACTATGGGTATCGTCAACGCAGGTCAAATGGCGATTTATGATGATATTGATGCTGAACTGAAAGCTGCGGTTGAAGATGTGATCTTGAACCAAAACCAAGGTGAAAGCCATCAAGAAGCTACAGAAAAGCTGCTTGAAGTTGCTGAAAAATACCGTGGTCAAGGTGCTGCGCAAAAACAAGTGGAAAACTTGGAATGGCGTGAGCTTCCCGTAGAAAAGCGCCTTGAGCATGCTTTAGTGAAAGGTATCACCACCTTTATTGATGAAGATACTGAAGAAGCACGCCTGAAAGCTAAACGTCCACTCGATGTGATTGAAGGTCCGCTGATGGACGGCATGAATGTGGTAGGTGATTTGTTCGGTTCAGGCAAAATGTTCCTGCCGCAAGTCGTGAAATCTGCACGTGTCATGAAACAGGCTGTAGCTTGGCTGAATCCGTTCATTGAAGCGGAAAAAACAGCTGGCCAATCTAAGGGTAAAGTCCTAATGGCAACGGTGAAGGGCGACGTGCACGACATCGGTAAAAATATCGTGGGCGTGGTGTTGGGCTGTAACGGCTATGACATCATCGACCTTGGCGTGATGGTACCTTGCGAGAAGATTCTGCAAACTGCCATTGATGAGAAAGTCGACATTATTGGTCTATCTGGCCTGATTACGCCGTCACTGGATGAAATGGTTTTTGTTGCGAAAGAAATGCAGCGCAAAGGCTTTAATGTTCCATTGATGATTGGCGGTGCAACCACTTCTAAAGCGCATACGGCAGTGAAAATTGATCCGCAATATTCAAATGATGCAGTCATTTATGTTGCCGATGCATCTCGTGCGGTGGGTGTAGCAACAACTTTACTTTCTAAAGAAATGAAGCCTAAATTTGTTGAAGACACACGTGCTGAATATGAAAAAGTCCGTGAGCGTATTGCCAATAAACAGCCAAAAGCTGCCAAGCTGACATATGCTGAATCTGTAGAAAATGGCTTAAAAATTGACTTTGCTGCCAATGCGCCTGTGAAGCCAAACTTTATTGGTACGCAAACGCTGACCAATTATCCATTGGAAACATTAGTTGAGTACTTTGACTGGACACCGTTCTTCATTTCTTGGAGTTTGGCAGGTAAATTCCCTGCTATCTTAACTGATGAAGTTGTAGGTGAAGCAGCCACTGACTTGTATGAACAAGCACAGACCATGCTAAAAGACATCATCGACAACAAACGTTTTGATGCTCGTGCTGTGTTTGGTATTTACCCTGCTAACCGTTCTGCAGCGGATTCGGTTGAAGTGTATAGCGAAGATGGTCAATCGGTTACGCATACTTTCCATCACATTCGTCAACAGTCTGACAAAGTGACAGGTAAACCAAACTTGTCTCTAGCAGACTTTGTTGCGCCTAAAGGTGTCGCAGAAGACTACTTGGGCGGTTTCACGGTATCCATCTTTGGTGCGGAAGAAATGGCAAATGAGTACAAAGCTAAAGGCGATGACTACTCTGCAATTCTTGCGCAATCTTTAGGTGACCGTTTTGCGGAAGCGTTTGCGGAGCATTTGCATGAGCGCATCCGTAAAGAGTTCTGGGGTAACCAAGCGTCTGAAACGTTAAGCAATGAAGAATTGATTAAAGAGAAGTATGTGGGCATCCGTCCTGCACCGGGCTACCCTGCTTGTCCTGAGCATTCTGAAAAAGCGCCATTGTTTGACTGGTTAGGTTCTACCGACAAGATTGGTACGCAATTGACTTCTAGTTTTGCAATGTGGCCGCCTTCATCTGTCAGCGGTTTCTACTATGCAAACCCTGAAAGCCAGTACTTTAACGTGGGTAAAATCGCAGGCGACCAGCTTGAAGATTATGCGCAGCGTAAAGGTTGGACACTGGATGAAGCGAAACGTTGGTTAGCGCCAAATTTGGATGATTCGATTGTTTAATCCCCCTTTCTTACACAAGATTTAAAGCAGTGCTTTAAATCTTGCTCAGGATGAAGAATCCATTCGTATCGAATACAAAAAAAATCCCCTCATTTGAGGGGATTTTTCTTATATATACTAGACCTCTTGCGAAAGTATAGTTTCATCTAATTTTTGAATTGGCTAAAACCTTATAAAATATAGCTTTTCACTGCTTAAAATTTGACTAACGCAAGAAGTCTACTTTTTAAAAATTAACTTCGATAAAGCATATGAAATAATAGTTATTCCGAAAATTAATATAGCATAAGAAATAAGAACGTATGTAAACATAGAATTCAATTTTAATATAAATATTTCCACTAATCCTGGCATACTGGCAAGTGTTGCTGCGACCCCTAATAGTGCTAATAAATAAACTCTAAATTCATCTGTTTTCCTATTTAAATCCCTTATTTTTTCTTGCTCACTAATATTTTCAATTTCAATTATTTCATGAAGAAATTTAATCTGATTAATCAACTCATTATTTCTATTTAATAAATCATATTTTTCAATAATTTTAGACCAATAGGCATTTAACTCAACACTACCATCAGATATAGGTTTTATAAAAAAATATTTTGCGTTAAATAATGCTACATTCTTTACAAGAGCTCTCATTCTATCTTGACTAGTAGTTAAACTAATACCTCTAAGATTTTCAGAAAGATCATTTATCACTTTTATATAAGCTTGACTCAGAGCATACAATAAAATAAACCTTTGAAAATTTTGATCAGCATTATATCCTACCTCATTCACATACATAATATTTTTAGGCTCAATAAATATTTTTGCATTTCTAAAATCCAAGAAATCTTCTCTCCTAATTGAAGATTTACCTCCCTTTAATCTTATTGAATTTTTGATCAAATTTTCTTCTTTTAAACCATCAATATCACAATAAACCAACGTAGCAAAAGGTAACTTTTGACCTAACGATTTTTTTTTATCTTCATACTGTTCTTTAGTAATTAATTTACTAAATTGAGTTTCGAAAAAAGAAATATTATATTTAGTCTCATATTCTTCACCTTTAAAAAAAATCAAACTCCAACTTACTCTGCCTTTGTCTATATTCTGATAAAAATCAAAACACTTTAATTCATTTCTAAAAAATAAAATATCCTTCTCATCAATTTTTAGCTTATCAGAACCCTGAGGAATGTTCTCCATTTCAAATAAACTACATATTCTTATGCTTTCCATAATGCCCTACTGTTATTAAGTTAAAGAATAAAGTTAAAAATTACAACTAAGTTAACACCTTCAATGGGCTTTGTTGCACAAAGATTTCATAACTATATGATTTTAAAAGTTTTGATTATTTTTTGATCCAAAATTAAATTTATTTAAATCAGATGCTTACATATTTATGCAACAAAGCCCCTTCAATGTAATAATTTTATTATATTTTTAAGAATTTCATAGCAAAAATAAGATACTAAAAAATCAAATATTCATAAAAAAAATAGAAAAATCTATCCAACTATAATTTCACCTTCGAAATCAAGTTTCAATAATTTAATTTTTATTTATTTAATAATTTCTATAATAATAAGACTTCAGACCTCTCCTAGAATACTTGAAGGCTCTCCTCCATGAAAAAACTCATGAACAACGCAGAACACCTCGTTGTCCAAATGTGCAAAGGACTTGTACTGGCTCATCCAGAGCTTCAATTTAATGAAGCCTATAAAATCATTTCACGTAAAGAAAAACACCAAAACGTGGCATTGATCAGTGGCGGCGGTAGCGGTCATGAACCTGCACATGCAGGCTTTGTTGGCACAGGTATGTTAGACGCTGCCGTATGTGGTGACGTATTCGCCTCACCTTCACAAATTCAGGTCTATAAAGCCTTGCAGCAAGTCGCGACTGACAAAGGCGTCCTGATGATTATCAAAAACTATTCTGGCGATATGATGAATTTCCAGAACGGTGCAGCCTTAGCAACTGAAGATGGTATCAAAGTTGACTACGTGAAAGTGGCAGATGACATTGCGGTCAACGACAGCCTCTATACAGTCGGTCGTCGTGGTGTTGCAGGCACAGTATTTGTACATAAGATTGCAGGCGCAGCGGCATCAAAAGGTTTAGAACTTGCCGAAGTAAAAGCGATTGCTCAAAAAGCTGCAGACAACGTCATTAGCCTTGGTTTTGCTTATAGCTCATGTACCGTTCCTGCTAAAGGTACGCCAACCTTCACATTGGCTGATGACGAAATGGAATATGGCGTCGGCATTCACGGTGAACCCGGCATCCGTCGTGAAAAAATCTTGCCATCTAAAAAAATGGCACAGCGCATCGTGGATGACCTGTTCCTTGACCGCCCAGACATGAAAGAAGTTGCAATCTTGGTCAATGGCTTTGGTAGCACACCGCTGCAAGAGTTGTATGTCTTTAACCATGATGTATGCGAACACCTTGCACGTAAAGGCATCAAAATTTACCGCACATTTGTCGGCAACTATATGACCAGTATCGACATGAATGGTGCATCTGTGTCCTTGCTTGCTGTCGATGATGAATTGAAAACTTACCTCGATGCAGCAGCCAACACCCCTGCATTTAAAATGGATGGTTCAGCAGCACAGCCTTTAACTTTCACGACCAAAGATTCTGCCACCGAAGCTGTAGTAAATACCCAAGTTGAAACACAGCCTGAACATGCGGTGATTAGCAATGAACAATTCACCATCGAAAACATGCGCTATGTGGTCGATGTCATGTCTGCCTGCATCATTAAAAATGAAGTGCCATTCTGTGAACTAGACGCGCATGCAGGTGACGGCGACTTCGGTATGAGCGTGGCGAAAGGCTTTAAGCAATTAAAACGTGAATGGCAAAGTCTGATTCAAGCGCAGCAGATGGATGAATTCATGCTGAACTGCTCAATGATCATTATGGAACACTGTGGCGGTGCATCTGGCCCAATCTGGGGTTCAGCATTCCGTGCAGCAGCGAAATCAATTCAAGGCAAATCAGTTTTAACTGTCGCTGATTTTGCAGAGATGCTGCAAGCAGCGGTCAAAGGCATTCAAACTACAGGTGAGCGTTCATTTGGACGCGGCGCAGTGGTGGGTGATAAAACCCTGATTGATGCACTTGTACCATGCGCAGATTCTTGGTCTGCCCATACCGATAAATCCTTTAAAGAAAACTTTGTACTTGGTGCAAAAGCGGCGGTTCAAGGCGCTGAAAATACCAAAGAGATCGTAGCGCGTATGGGACGTGCGGGAACTGTAGGCGACCGTAGTCTTGGCTATCCAGATGCTGGCGCACATGGTTTAGGTGTAATCTTTACGGATATTGCAGAACATATTAAATAACTGAGCATCTTTAAAAATTGCCAGACCACATCAAAAGCATCGATTCGTCGGTGCTTTTTTTATGGCTATTTTAAAGCACTTTTTTTTCATCAAATATCTCATGCATACAATACCGTTAGCATGAAATCCATTTTCAAATAATGCTTAAAAATTAACACAATTGAGCTGCTTTATCGCCTAGCGCTTTGCTAAGTTAAAACATATAACGATAAAAAAGGATGAGACATGGATTTAAATCAAATATTCATCCATGACACTACATGGACTTTTGCTGCCGAAGTGATTTTGCGTAGCGTCATTATGTTCGTTTTAATCATCGTATTCTTACGCCTAACAGGCAAACGCGGCGTGCGTCAGTTATCCATCTTTGAAGTTGCCATCCTCCTTGCTTTGGGTTCTATTGCAGGCGACCCGATGTTTGAAGAGGAACTCCCCCTCTTACAAGCGCTCATTGTAATGACGGTGGTGATTGGTTTATACCGAGTTATCACTTGGCTCATGATGAAATACCAACCTTTTGAAGATTTAATTGAAGGCAAAGCCCTCTACATTGTGGAAGATGGTGAATTGGTCTTAGAAAAGATTAAGCAAGGTAAAATGTCACATGATGAATTCTTCTCTGAAATGCGTCAGCAAAATGTGGAGCATCTTGGACAAGTTCGAGTTGGTTTATTAGAAAGTGATGGAAAATTTAGTATTTTGTTTTATCCACCTGAACAAGTACGTTATGGACTGCCACTATTTCCGAAACCCTATAAAGCGGTTCGAGATATCAAAATGCATCAGCTGTATGCCTGTACGCACTGTGGCAAAACCATGTACATTTACGGTGCTCAGGATACCTGCCCGCGCTGCGGATGTTGTGACTGGGCTGAAGCGATTAATACACAGCGTTTAGCTTAAGCATTCAAGGCTAAAACTTTAAAATTCTGTGCCGCTTCAATTAAACACGTCATCAAAATACAGTCAGATCCAACGACCATCACCACAAAACCACCTCTTGGAGGTTTATTTCGCCATCTAAAAGTGCAACAGCAGAGATTTCATTGGTTAATATCTGTGCATTATTTCAGTTCAGGTGAGACATCTAGCTTTCATCTTTTGAAGACCACAAGATGCTCAGACAGACTCCCTAAAATGTATCATTTGTCAATTTTCAGTTCCATTATCGCGCTAACATCTATCAATCAGATAAAAATATAAAATAATGAATTGCCCTGAATTAACTCAGAAATGGCGCTATTTGTTTTTCATTTTTTAAACAGATTCTAAAAACATAGTTTTTCACTTAATAATCATTCATTTAATTTTGTCATTGCAAATCATCATTGCACTATTTTAGTGCACTACTGTCATACTCAAGCAAGTCTTTGCTTTATATCGAGTCTTCTACATTTTTTAGTTTTTTTAATCAAAATTTCCCTCTCTCACTCCTCTTTTCGAAATTATTCCGCTCGATATACTGAAGTTCTTTTCGTGAACTAGCGCACTAAACTGGAACACCTTATGCAAAATATAGATCTCCTCTTTCTCCTTCTTGGTGCAGTCTTGGTTCTTGCCATGCATGCAGGCTTTGCATTTTTAGAATTAGGTACAGTACGACATAAAAATCAGGTCAATGCGCTGAGTAAAATTTTGACTGACTTTTCTATTTCCGCAATTGCATACTTTTTTGTGGGTTATTACATCTCTTATGGTCAGCACTTTTTTCATATTGGGGACACTTTAGCAGCCGATCATGGCTACAACTTAATGCGTTGTTTCTTCCTGCTGACTTTTGCCGCAGCCATTCCAGCGATTATTTCAGGTGGTATTGCTGAACGTGCAAAAATGCGGACTCAAGCGATTGCCACATTATTATTGGTCGCTTTGGTCTATCCATTCTTTGAAGGCATGGCATGGAATGGTAATTTTGGATTACAAGGTTGGTTAGAACGTACATTTGGCGCAGCCTTTCATGACTTTGCTGGTTCGGTCGTGGTACATGCCATGGGCGGTTGGATCGCTTTGGCTGCGGTGCTTTTACTTGGCGCACGTCATGGACGCTATAAAAAAGACGGTCGTATCAGCGCGCACCCGCCTTCAAGTATTCCATTTCTTGCCTTAGGTTCTTGGATTTTAATCGTCGGTTGGTTTGGCTTTAACGTGATGAGTGCGCAACGTTTGGATGCCATTTCAGGACTGGTTGCGATTAACTCTCTCATGGCAATGGTGGGCGGTACGCTTGCAGCAAACTTTATGGGTAAAAATGACCCCGGTTTCTTACATAATGGTCCCTTAGCAGGTTTGGTTGCAATCTGTGCAGGCTCAGATGTAGTTCATCCTGTCGGTGCGTTGATTATCGGCGCTATCGCAGGTCTGATCTTTGTCAAACTATTTACTTACACTCAAAACAAACTCAAAGTCGATGATGTACTTGGCGTATGGCCACTACATGGTGTATGTGGTGCTTTCGGTGGTATTGCAGTGGGTGTATTTGGACAAAAATGGTTGGGCGGTTTAGGCGGTATTTCAATGATCTCTCAATGTATCGGTACGCTGCTCGCGATCGTGATTGCATTAGCAGGTGGTTTCATCGTTTATGGTCTACTCAAAGTAACGATGGGTATTCGCCTAGATCAAGAAGAAGAATTCCGTGGTGCAGACTTAAGTATTCACCGTATTTCGGCAAACTCTGAAGAAAACATGTTCTAAATAACACAATCTAAAGCGGCATTTATGCCGCTTTTTTTACCCAGAACTTCGCTTAAAGCTTGAGTTTAAATCACCTTATTTTAGAAAATCTAAGACCTGATCCAAATGCTGAATTTTATTCGGAATGCTGTGCTGTTGTTCAGCACTTAAAGTATGAAAGCCTTCAAGCAATACAGCAGACATCCCTGCTTGGCTCGCACCATAAATATCATTGACAGGATGATCACCAATAAATAAACACTCGGTTTCCATCACGCCCAACTCACGACAACTGTGCTGAAATATTTCAACTTTGGGCTTACTGATGCCTGCACTTTCCGAGCTGATGATCTGATCAAAATACGATGCAAAACCTAGTCCATTCAGAATATTCAGGCGTGTGGCATGTCCACCATTCGACACCACAGCCAATTTATACTGCTGTTGTTTTAGTTGCTGCAGCAAGCTCAATGCTCCTGGCATCGCCACGGCAAACTGACCAAAGTGCTGAAACCAAAATTGTGTCAGCTCATCAAAATCGGGTTGATGTATCCAACTTAGCTCTGTTTGTAGGGCATAAGCGACAGATGCCCCAATACTGGGATGAGTAAGGAGTTCTTTTTTCGGATACCCCCCATTATCTATACGGTTAATAATACGTTTAATCTGTACAAGGTCTACCTCCGCCAGCGTCGACTGATAAGACTCGGCTAAATACTGCGTATAAGCCTGAACGCTGTGATCTCGATGAGTCAAGGTATTATCTAAATCAAAAAGGACTGCACGTATGCTCATAAATCTTTATTACTGAGTTTTCAAAAACTTTAACACAATGCCCGTTCTGCTTTATGCACCTTCTTCGCTATCGATATCGATACAGTTCACATAGCCGATTAAGTCTGATTTAAGTTTCATGTTTTCAAATAGCAGCATTCAAACAAAATAATTTCAGCACATCACACGACTTATGCTCTCGAACCGTTTCTTTTTATTACGGCAAGCCCTGCTGCTCACACTCAGTTTGGTTGGCCTCCTTTATGTTTTCCCCGTCGGTGGTTCGCTCGACCAAGCTTTTATTCAGCCTTGGGTCGACCTACATGGTGGTTTTCCTCATCGTAATGATTGGGCACTTGCGGTGCTGAACCATCGCTATATCAAGAATATCGTTATAGGCGTTTATGTTCTCTATATCGCAGCGTGGATATGCAGTTTTAAATATCCGCATCTGAAAGCACGTAAGTTTGAATTTGGCTATTTTATCGTGGTGGCTCTACTCAGCACGGCAATGATTGGTTTACTCAAATCACAATCTGCACATGCCTGCCCTTGGAATATGACCGTCGCCACAGCCCAAGGCTTTTCTTGGGATTTTTCAGCACGCCAAGGACACTGCTTCCCCGGTGGCCATGCTGCGACTGGTTTTGCCTTAATTACGGGATATTTTGTTTATCGAATACATCGACCTGCCCGTGCTTACTTCTTTTTATGTGCTGGGCTGATTTTAGGCTTTGCTTTTGGCTGGGCGCAAATGATGCGGGGTGCGCATTTTCTGAGTCATAACCTTTGGACCGTATGGATCATTTGGGCATTTAATTGTGCCATGTATCTGTTATTTTCTCGCCATTTCACTACATCAACTACGCAGCAAAACAGCAAACCTTTTACATGGATCTAATTAAGTCCCTGAATTGAGCTTGATCTGAAAATGATTGAGTCACTCATGATTCACTAAATGGGATCTGTAAACTCACTTTCAGACCACCCAATGTTTCACTTTGAGAAAACTCCAATTCCGCACCGATATGTTTTGCGGCTTTATCCACGATTGCCAGCCCTAAACCACTTCCAATTTCTTCATGATTATAAATTCGATAAAAGCGTTTTCGAATTTGCTCATATAAAGCAGGGTCGATGCCAGGCCCACTATCTTCAACCTGTACAACCGCCTGCCCCGCATGTTCAAAGACGGAGACATTAATCATGCCCTGTGCAGGGGTATATTTAATGGCATTATCAATCAAATTAAAAATGATTGAATGTACGGTTGGCTCAAGACTATATAAGGCAATGCTCTGTTGTTGCTCCATGCCAAGGTCAATATCTTTTTGCATCGCCAAATGTACCAGTTGCTCGACACAATTGGTTGCGACTTGCTTGAGATCAAAATGTTGTTTGCGCTCAAGCTCAAAGACCGAGGCGTCTTGTTTTGCCAAACTCAATAATTGACTGACCAAATGCTGAATACGAATTAAACCTTTACTCAAATTTTGTAGGGCGTCATCTTGTGGGAATTTTTGTAGCAAAATCTGCATTTGCAAATTCAGTGCAGTAATCGGGGTCCGTAACTCATGCGCTGCATCAGCAATAAACTGGCGCTGTTCCTGCTGCGACAACGAAATTCGTTCAAACAACTGGTTCATTTCGATAATAGTCGGTGCAATTTCCTCTGGATAAGGCATTTGAGAGATTGGAGAAAGTTCAAAGGCATCCCGTTTTACCAGTTCTTTTTTAAATTTTTCCAGTGGATTTAAACTGCGTTGAATCAACCATCCCAAAGCGATTAATGCAAAAGGTATGAAAACCAAATAGGGAATAAACATACTACTAGCCAATTCAGCAGCAAGATGTTGTCGAACCGATTCTTGCTGACTGACCTGAATTTGCCGATCTGCAAGTGGCAAAATATAGGTATGCCACTCATCTTGTTGGGTACTGTGAGTATAAAAACCGGCTTTGGGCTGAGGCGCGACCAATAATTTTAATTGATGGGTTTGATGCGCATTGGATTGATAGGTCCACACATCGACAAATAAATCTTCTTCGTGATAACGCTTATGTTGATCAAATTCGCTGCGAATGGGCTGCGGATCATGCTCTGCAACACGTTCCGCCAAATTTTGCATTTGCGCATCTAAAATTTCATTAATTTCTTCAAGTGCAATTCGATAAGCTGAAAACACCAAAAGACAGCCCAAAAGCATACTGAAAACAGAAACATAAATAATTAGTCTCTTTTTCAGAGAATAAGGCTGCTGCATGGTTGATAATTCCTTTGCCTTAACCGAGTCGATAACCTAAACCACGAATGGTGCGAATAAAATCTTTGTCTAATTTTGTTCTAAGATGATGCACATACACTTCAATAGTATTACTGCTGATATCACTATCAAAATCGTAAAGCTTATCTTCTAAATTGGCTTTCGAAAAAATCTTATTCGGATGCGTTACCAGTGGAATCAATATGGCCCATTCACGGTTAGATAAATCGACATATTGACCCTTATAGCGTGCAAGATGCTGTTCGATATCTAAAATCAATTCACCATGTTTTAAAATTTTCTGTGGTGCTTCGACTGAACTCAGCCCTGTGCGTCGAAGGAGTGCATGAATCCGTGCAAGTAATTCATCAAACTCATAAGGCTTAATCAGATAGTCATCTGCCCCATGGTTTAATCCATCTACACGATTTTGTAATTGATCACGTGCCGAGATGATTAATACCGGAAATTTAGGCTGGATTTGACGAATTTGTTTCAGGACTTGCATACCATCCATCATCGGCAAACCTAGATCCAGCAAGACGATATCAATCCCCCCTTGCATTATGAGCTTTAAGCCATCGATACCATTATTCACCCACTCGACTTCAAACTGTTGATAGTTCAACAAGGTTTTAGTCGATTCGGCAATCATGAAATCATCTTCAATAATAAGTATTTTGTGCATGGCTTAAGTCCTGCGCTGTACTGAAGTACATTGTTGCAACATATTGTTTTTTTCATCAATCACTTGAGTCTGCACATCGAGCAAACTCAATAGCGATGGAAATAGATTATCCTGACTTAATTTTTGGCTTTTTTGTGCCATTAAACAAGTATATTGCGCTGAATTATTTTTTTGCCACGCCGGTGAAAACCACATCAACATCGGTACATGGGTTTGCTGTGACGGTGCAATTGCGTATGGAGAACCGTGTAAATATAAGCCATGTTCACCTGTCGACTCGCCATGATCGGACAAATACCACAGTCCTGTTTGATAGTGGTCAGTCACTTTTAAGGTGTTAATCAATTCACTCAGCACATGGTCGGTATAGATAATACTGTTGTCATAACTATTTATTAATTCTGTCGAGCTACATCCCTGTATGGCATTGCTATTACAGGTTGGCTTAAATTTTTGAAACGCTGCGGTACTTCGTTTGAAATAGGCAGGGCCATGACTGCCCATTTGGTGTAACACAATTAAACGGGGAGTTTGATCTGCTTTGGGAATCGAAGCCAAATATGCCTTCAAACCATCCACTAAGATTTCATCATGACATTCGCCATCGGCATCACACCACTTTTTCTTCAGTGCTTCAGGAAATTCATATTTTTCAACACGTGTACATGTGCCCTTACAGCCTGAATTATTATCTAGCCACGTCACCTTATAGCCTGCACGCTGTGCAATATCGAGTAAACCTTCGCGATGACTTGCAAGCTGTTCGTCATATTCGGTTCTCGACATACCCGAGAACATACAAGGAACAGACACAGCGGTTGCGGTGCCACATGAACTGACTTGGCTAAAATTGATAATATTTTGCTGACTGAGTTCAGGATTGGTATTTTTAGCATAGCCATTGAGTGAAAAACTTTCCGCGCGCGCAGTTTCACCAACCACCAAGACCATCAATTTTGGTAAGCTTTTGGCGCTTACGTTTTCAACCATATGTGCATCTTCACCATAGCTCAGCAATGGCAAATTCTGTTTCGGTGCTTTTTTGTGATAATAGGAAAATGTCGAAGCGATACTGTTTTGTGGTGAGAGCATGCCTTTTAAGTCACGATGCTCACGAAAGATCGCTGCATAATCAACAAAATAAACAAACAGCAAAGCACCCAAAAGGATGAGCGATAGCACTATATGTAGACCCTTTTTGGCTACGACAGTGCTTAGGGCTTCTTTATGCAGTGGCAAAAGCCAGATCAATAGCACTGGCAAAATAACCAGTCCAAAGACCCAGATAAAAAATTGTGGCGAGATTAAATCCTGCACTTCCTTTACATCTGTTTGCATCATGTTCTGCACTTGGTCAGATGTAATGGTCACGCCTAAACTATTGACGAAATAAGCGCTCAAGCCACCAATGATCAGCAAAACACTCGCCAAAAGTTTTGAATTCCATCGCCATTGCAGTAGTTGCATCAGCACATTATAAAGTGCCACTACCACCAGTACGGTTGCCGCTAAAAATAGTCCGGCCTTCAGCCCCGTATAAGGTGTGAGCTGCTGGATTTGCTGATAAAACGCGAGGTTCAAAACCACCCCAAGCCATAAGGCAAGCACGAGGTTAAATTGACTTAAACTAAGTCTTGGAATTTTTTGCTGTATTTTAGCTATGACCTGAAGCATATTGGCATCAATTATTGATCTTTGATGCCCTAATCTAAAAATTCAAACTTAAAAATCACTTAAAACTGATCAAAACCAAACAAGAAAAATCAAAAAAGGCGATGTAAAACATCGCCTTTTGAACAACTTAAATCAAAGTTTTAGAATTTAAATTCTAGACCTGTACCTAGAACAGGTTGTTCACTTTCATTAGAACCTTGTTCAAGTGCTAAGTAACCTGCATAACCATAAGCTTTCACTTGTTTGCTAAATGCATAATCTGCACCTGCAATGAATTGCTGAGCTTCATAATCCTCACCCACTTTATAGGTCGTGGTATTTTGACTATATTGTGCTTTGACTGTCCACGCTTTTGCAGATGGTAGATTGTATTCTGCACCGACTAACCAACCTTGAGCATCATCAATATTTGCTGCTGCAACATCATTACCTTTAGCAGCCTCAACCTCTGATGTTTGATACAGTGCTTTGAGTGCCAAACCGCCCTCAAGATTTACGCGACCAATCGCACGAACGGTATTTGCAGCAGCAAATACTTTGGTACCTGTAACTTCAGGAGTTTGAGCATTTAAGATCCCTACACCACCAAAGTTCGATGGAATGGCTTTGTCATACGCCAAACCTGCGACAACAACGGGGCTGTCATAGACAACAGACGCCGACCAAGCATCGCCAAGACCACGACCTGCGGTTTTTACTACACCTTTGTCGCTCTTGATTCCTGAAGATTCACCAGTTGCAAGCAATGCATTAACTTTAATTGCACCTTCCGCAATTTTAAATGCTGGTGATTCATAGACAACAACGTTATCGACACGGTTTTCACCGGTCATGATGCCTGTAACATCAGCACGGTTACCCACGTAGTTGTTGAATGTATCAACCGGACTAGACAATTGTTTTAATGGTGTATCGTGTGCACCAACTTTCAATGTACCAAGTTTCGCATCTTTCAAACCAACGAAGCGGTTACGCTTAGACCAGTCATCGCCTTCGCCGTCTGAGTTAAATGCCCATTCAATTGCATAAACTGCGCTTAAACGGTCTGTCAGTTTTTCATCGCCCTTTAAACCCAAGAAAGAACTGTTTGAACTGATTTCAACGACATCTTTGTCTGAAACACCCGTTTTATTATCTTCAGGTAAATAATCAACAGACGCATCAATTTCACCGTAGAAGGTTGGTGCTGCAAAGGTTGAACCAGCCAAAAGGCTCAATGCGATAGCCGCTGCTAACTTAGTTTTCATCAAAAATTTTCCTTAAATTATTTTGTAACAGATATTACACACGGGAAACATATTACAAAATTATTAAAATAATATTTGCATTGCTCTTTTAGTGCTTTAGCTGATAAAAAACAACCAAAATCATGATTTAGAAGTGATTTTGGTCATTTTTTGATGCTTTTCCCCAAAATAGAATCGGGCCTAAGCTCAATGCAGCCAAACCTGTGATCCAAAATAAATAAGTGCTATAACCCAACTGATCGGCCACTATGCCACTGATGCTATACAGCCCCCCACTCACCGTCGCCATAATGGCAACCTGAAATGTAAAGTCCGTTGCTGCAAATGCTTTACGACTATATTGCATCACCAAAGTCAGCATGATCACGAGCAGCATGGCTGAAATCATGTCTTCGGCAGCATTGATCCCATAGATCAGCCATTCATGGACGGGCCGTTTTGCCTCGAACTGCAAAGCCAGCCATGCATAGGCCAATAAACTGAATATTTTCAATACCGAATAGAAAACCAAGGCTTGCGCCCGAGAAATATACTTCAAGCTAAGACTAGCAAGCCCTGCCCCAATTAAAGCAGCCACCGCACCTAACATGGTGATATACAGACCAATTTGACTAAAGCTCAATCCTAAATCGACCATCAGTGGCTTAAGTAAAGGACCTGCCAGACCATCTGCAAGCTTAAAACTCAACAAGATCATCAGCCACAGTGAGAGAGTTTTAGTTTGAGTAAAATAAGTCAGATACTGGCGAATGGCGTAGAACAAGCCTGAAGTATGTTTATGGTTGTTATCATTCTCTTGAGAGGAAATTATGTTGATTGGTGGCTTTGAAGGTTCTCGATACAGAAAAATAGGAATCGTATTGATGAACACCAATGCCGCTAAAAACAGAAAGGTGGCTTGCCAATTCAACCAATCCAAGGCCCAAAGCACAGCGCCACCACCCACGATAAAGCCAAGTCTTGAACCAATCACCTGAAAGGTATTGCCCCAGTGCTGTTGGTCAGTTTTTAAAATATTGACAGCCAAGCCATCCGTTGCAACATCTTGAGTTGCACCGACCAAATTCATACTGAGTAAAGCCACAAAAAACAGCAGCAAATACATTGGTTCATTCAAGCTTTGGATCGGCAAAAAAGACAGGAAGACCAAGACCAACACGGACAACAACTGCATTGGAATAATCCAACTCCGATAGTGCCCTTTGGACCTTGAACCATGTCGATCAATCCACGGTGCCCAAAAAACTTTGATCGACCATGGCAGCATGAGTAATCCAAAGCCACCTATATGTGCCAAAGAAACACCTTGCGCTCTTAAAATCACTGGTAAAGCATGCGTCATAAAACCGACAGGTAACCCTTGCGCCCAATATAAAGAAAACAGTAAAAGATTGAGCTGACGAAGCTGGATCATAAGTTCCTAAATGTTGAGTGCGCTGAAGTTACATTTAGAGTAGTCAAAATACGGCTATTTTGCCAATGATCTAAAAAAATCATCAACCTAAGATAAAGGTCAATGCTGATGCCGTACTTTTAAATGTGCATCACATCAAAAATGGATTTCACCTATATAAGAATATGCAATGAATCAAAAGACTCTATTATTTCCGGTTTTGCCCGATCAAGTCCCATCACGTGGTTCCACTCTGAGCCGCGCAATATTTAAAAAACTTTTTTTGGCACAAGGATGGAAATTTGACGGCGAATTTCCCAACCTTGCCAAAGCTGTAGCGATCATTTCTCCGCATACTTCTAATATAGATGCATGGCACGGCTTTCTCGCCTTGCTTGGGATCGGGATAAAAATAACCATTTTTGGCAAAAACACCCTTTTCGATACTCCCTTAAAACCACTTTTGGATTGGATCGGCGTGATCCCTGTGCAGCGTGAAAATCCACATGGACTGACGCGTGAAATTGCTGAGATTGTCCAAGCGACAGATCAAATTTGGATTGGAATGGCACCTGAGGGAACACGAAAAAAAGCCGATAAAATCCGTAGTGGTTTTTACTATATTGCCTATGAAGCACAGATACCTATTGTGATGTTTAGCTTTGATTATGCAAAGAAAACCATTCATTGCTTGGGTGTTTTTGAACCGAGTGGAGATTTTGAAACTGATCTCGAAAAAATTTTGAAGATATATGACGGGAAGTTTTCCCCGAAAAATCCCGAATGGTTGGCCTTGCCGTTACAAAAGCACTGGAAAAAGCCCTAGTCAAATGGCTATTTTTTTGATGTGATGTGCACTTTGTATATTTAACCATCAGATTTCACCCATGAAACTTTTGCATTACCTGATTCCTAGCCTCTTCGTATTAGCACTCACTGGCTGTGATTCTGCAACCAAAACGCCTGCAACCACGACACCTACACCAGCCAAAGCACGTGAACCGGTGATCGCGATTGCGCTCGGTGGTGGCGGTGCCAAAGGTTTTGCTCATATTGGCGTGCTTAAAGTGCTTGAATCGCACGGTATTAAACCTAAAATTGTGACTGGGACCAGTGCGGGTAGTTTTGTCGGTAGCTTGTACGCCAGCGGTAAAACGCCTTATCAAATGCAGCAATTGGCCTTAAACTTTAAAGAGTCCGATATTCGTGACTTAACCTTAAATAGCCAAGGCATTATTCAAGGGCAAAAACTGCAAGACTTTGTCAATAAAAACGTCGGCAATAAACCAATTGAACAGTTTCCAAAACGCTTTGCTGCTGTAGCCACCCGTTTAGATAATGGCAGCAAAACTGAATTTAACCGCGGCAATGCTGGCCAAGCAGTGCGTGCATCGTGCAGCATTCCGAATGTATTTGTACCTGCGACTATTGCAGGGGTTAAATATGTCGATGGGGGTTTAGTCAGCCCGATTCCAGTGAAAACGGCACGTGATATGGGTGCAGATATCGTGATTGCTGTTGATATTTCTGCGCGTCCTGACGGTAGCAAAGCCGTAAGCATGTTTGGTTTACTCGATCAAACCATTAACATCATGGGACAACAAAGTATTAATGAAGAACTGAAAAATGCTAATTTCGTGATTCAACCTAAAGTGGGACATATCGGCACACTCGATTTGAAGTCGAGCAATGCGACGATTTTAGAAGGTGAAAAAGCCGCACAGCTCAAAGTGAATAGCATTATTAAGGCGATCGATAACTTTAAACAGTCCCCTGCGGCCTTTAAACCAGCACCAAAAGCGAAAATATAATTCAACGATTTTTTTTATATTCATTGAGTTATACATCTGCTACATTGATATAGATACTGGTTCATCTATATCAATTCACCCTTATATAAGAGTAGATGTATGGAATTTATTTTAGAACCTTGGCACTGGTTTGTATTGGGCGTCGCTTTGATGCTTTTTGAACTAATTTTGCCGTCTTTTGCTGCGCTATGGTTTGGCGTTTCCGCAATTTTGGTTGGGATCTTATATTGGATCTTTCCATCCATGGACTTTAATGTCCAAATTGTGGTTTGGATTATTTTTGCCGTGCTCTGCACATTTTTGTGGTTCAAATTTATTAAACCTTTATCCATCGATAAAACCAAAGCAGGTCTGTCCCGTGAAGCGACGATTGGCCAAGTGGGTATGGTGATTCAAACCCAGCTCAATCATGGCAGCGTTAAAGTTCGCTTCCCGATGCCTGTTTTAGGTTCAGACGAATGGCATTGCCGTACCCAAGATGCACTTCAAGTCGGCGACCGTGTTCGCGTGACCGATATTTTAGGCAATGATTTAGTCGTCCAACTGCACAGCAGCAACCACCCCACTGACAATCCATAAATAAGTGAGAAATGACATGTCTGGTGTTTCTATTGTTTTTTTAGCGCTCTTAGTTTTTGTAGCCGTCACCATTTTTAAAGGTGTCCGTATTGTTCCCCAAGGTTATAAATGGATTGTTCAGCGTTTAGGTAAATACCATACCACGCTCAATCCGGGGCTGAACTTTGTGATTCCGTATGTCGATGAAGTGGCTTATAAAGTGACAACCAAAGATATCGTGTTAGATATTCCCTCTCAGGAAGTGATCACTCGTGACAACGCGGTACTGCTGATGAATGCTGTGGCTTATATCAATTTAACCACGCCTGAAAAAGCAGTTTACGGTATTGAAAACTACACATGGGCGATTCAAAACTTAGTTCAAACCTCTTTACGTTCAATTGTCGGTGAAATGGACCTCGATGATGCACTGTCATCGCGTGATCATATTAAGGCTAAACTTAAAGCCGCAATTTCTGACGATATTTCTGACTGGGGTATTACGCTTAAAACTGTAGAAATTCAAGATATTAAACCTTCTCATACCATGCAAGCTGCGATGGAAGAGCAAGCGGCCGCTGAACGTCAACGTCGTGCGACAGTGACCAAGGCAGACGGGGAAAAACAAGCGGCTATTTTAGAAGCAGATGGTCGTTTAGAAGCCTCTCGTCGTGATGCAGAAGCTCAAGTGGTATTGGCAGAATCGTCACAGCGTGCAATTGAAATGGTGAGTTCAGCCGTCGGCGATAAAGAAATTCCAGTTGCTTACTTACTGGGTGAACAATACGTTAAAGCCATGCAAGATATGGCTAAATCTAATAATGCCAAAACTGTGGTTTTACCTGCGGATGTACTGAATACGATTCGTGGTGTGATGGGACGTAATAACTAAATCTTCACATTAATAAAAATGGGGCGTGACATACGGCCCATTTTTATGCCCAAAACAAAAAAGAAGGCAAAGTTTGTGAATTTATGTTTAAATTTCACGTTATTTTTTTGACGTTTTAGGACTTATCGTTCGATTTCACCTACTTGGCTTAGGCAAATCCCATTGAGTCCCCTAATTAAACGCAATTGTCCAACGCCAAAGCGGATACCGTATGAGCTCCCTGAATCCCACCCTAATTACCTTTCTCTTTTATATTGTCGCCATGGTCGTGATCGGTTTACTTGCATACCGTGCGACCAGTAACTTTTCTGACTACATTTTAGGTGGCCGCCGATTAGGGAGCTTTGTCACTGCCCTTTCTGCAGGTGCATCGGATATGAGTGGTTGGTTGCTCATGGGTCTTCCGGGGGCGATTTACCTTTCAGGTTTATCTGAAATGTGGATTGCAATTGGTCTGATCATCGGTGCTTGGCTCAACTGGTTACTTGTAGCAGGTCGTCTCCGTGTACATACCGAAGTTCAAAATAATGCTTTGACCCTACCTGACTATTTCTCAAATCGTTTTAACGATCAAAAGAAAATCTTACGTATCGTGTCTGCTGTGATTATTTTGATTTTCTTCGCAATTTACTGTGCTTCAGGCATGGTTGCAGGCGCTCGATTATTTGAAAGTATGTTTGGTATGTCGTATAGCACTGCGCTTTGGATCAGTGCCATCGCAACAGTGAGCTATGTGTTTATTGGTGGCTTCCTTGCTGTGAGTTGGACCGATACCATTCAAGCGGGCTTTATGATTTTTGCCTTGCTACTTACCCCTATCGTGGTCATGTTGTCATTCTCTGATTTAAGCCAGTTCACTCTGGCACTAGAAGCAGCACGCCCTCAAGCGATGAATGTATTTGCTGACTTAAGTTTTGTCGCAATCATGTCATTATTGGCATGGGGCTTAGGCTATTTTGGTCAACCGCATATCTTAGTGCGTTTCATGGCAGCAGATTCAGTTAAATCGATTCCTAATGCACGCCGTATTGGTATGACATGGATGACGCTCTGCCTCGGTGGCGCAGTTGCAGCAGGCTTCTTCGGTATTGCTTATTTCCAACAGCATCCAGAACTGTCAAGTGTCGTTACAGCAAACCCTGAAACGGTCTTTATGGAATTGACTAAAATTCTATTTAACCCATGGGTGGCAGGTATCGTATTGGCTGCGATTTTAGCTGCCATCATGAGTACCTTAAGCTGTCAGCTTTTAGTCTGCTCAAGTACATTAACTGAAGACTTTTATAAATCATTCTTACGCAAAAATGCTTCACAAAAAGAATTGGTTTGGGTCGGCCGTATTATGGTGTTAATGATTGCGTTGCTAGCGATCTATATGGCGGCTAATCCTGACTCTAAAGTCCTTGGTCTCGTCGCATATGCATGGGCAGGCTTTGGTGCTGCATTTGGCCCACTGATTATCATGTCATTGTTCTGGAAACGCATGACACTCAATGGTGCTTTAGCAGGTATGGTGGTCGGTGCGGTTATGGTTATTCTATGGAAAAACCTCTGGGGCGATACAGGGGTTTATGAAATTATACCGGGCTTCATCTGCTCACTCATTGCAATCATCATTGTGAGCTTAATGGGCAAAGCGCCATCTGCTGAAGTCACTGAAAAATTTGAAGAAGCAGATCGTATCTATAAAGAAAGTATTTAAGACCAATAGCACTTAAATTTAATTTCTAAGTTTTAATATCTGCAAAAAAGGACGCTAGGCGTCCTTTTTTCTTTTTTATCATGTCATCCATTTAGCTATTCCGTATATGGTTTATTGACTTCTGTTCCAAATGTTCTTGATATAAAAAAGCCCACAACAGATTACATGTGTGGGCTGAGGTCTTTTACTGCGTCATATTAACTTTGACGTTTTAATAAAAACTGTGTGATCTTGTGTAATTCTGCCGCATCTTCTGCAAAATAATCCAAAGCTTGAAGCGCTTGTGCATGTAATTCTTCTGCATAAGCTTGGGCTTGCTCGAGACCCATTAACGCAGGATATGTCGATTTATCCACTTGTTGATCTTTACCTGCAGTTTTACCCAATGCCTCAGTATCAGCAATAATATCTAAAATATCATCTTGCACCTGAAAGGCTAAACCAATCGCGAGACCAAATTCGCGGAGTTTAGGAATGGCTTGATCTGTGCCATTAAATATCGTCACTGCAGCCATCATGATTGCAGCAGAAATTAAAGCGCCGGTTTTATTTCGATGAATATTTTCCAGTTCATCCTGACTGACATGCTTGCCTTCCGCTTGTAAGTCTAGGACTTGTCCATTGACCATTTTTGAAGTTGCTGTCGCTAAAATTTGCATTTGCTTCAAGATGATCGGCGCTTCAACGGCTGGGCCTTGATCAAAGAGACGACTGCCCAAAACTTCAAAAGCCATCGATTGTAAAATATCGCCAGCAAGTAAGGCCGTATCTTCACCAAAAGCCACATGACAAGTTGGTTGACCACGACGAAGTAAATCATTGTCCATACACGGCAAATCATCGTGTGCCAATGAATAGCAATGAATAAATTCAATCGCCACAGCAGCACGGCGTACGGCTGCAAAATTGGTATTGGGTTTTAACGCTGCTGTTGCATAACAAAGTGCCGGTCGAACGCGTTTTCCACCCAACATCACAGCATGATACACCGCCCCTTTTAAGGGTTCTGGAATTGAAAATGCATCAAGCGCTGTCAGTAAATCCTGCTGAATACGCTGCTGCGCTTCTGTCAGGGCATGTGTGGAAACGTCTGTTAAAGAAGACACATTCACCTCAAATACTTTAAATATTTAACTGCTTCGTTCATTAGCAAATCGACTGCCAATGTTTTCTGTCAATTTTGACCTGTTGCATCATACTGCTTTCTCAGATCTTTCTCTATGTTACGGCCTAAATCTATGTGTTTTTCCCACAGTCTGATGGTTTTTTAAATGTCGTTTCCTCAAATAGCGCCACATTTTGTCCATCATTAAAACAGGTACAATTTTTCGAACCTTTCTTGGCTTGATACAAAGCCTGATCGGCACGTGCCAATGTTTCAAAAAATGACTCCGTACCATCCCACAGGGCCACTCCGCATGAGATACTCAGTTGTAGAGCTTTATCCGCATAACTCATCGAAGAAGCATAGATTTGCTCACAACATTGTTGTGCAATCGAACATGCGGTCGATATTGCTGTGCGTGGCAAAATTATTGCGAACTCTTCCCCACCCATGCGATATATTTGTGCATCTGCGTGTTGACTAATTTGCACCCTTAAAAGCTGCGCACTTTTTCTTAAAACTTCATCGCCAAACGCATGACCGTAGATATCATTGATTTGCTTAAAATTGTCTAAGTCGAGCATCATCAAACAAATTTCATCGGCTTGTTCAACCGCGAAGCTTTTTTGCCACTGAGAAAGGTCTAAATCAAAACCTCGTCGATTTTTTATCCCTGTCAGATAATCAAAATAAACTTGTTGTTCGAGTTGTTGGTTATGTTTCAACAGCGATAATTCGAATTGCTTTAAATTCGTTATGTCCGCACAGCACAACAGCACATGTTCCAAATCGCCACTTTGTTGAAACTTTGGTTTGAGCGTGAACCAATAATGCCGTTCGTTTTCACTATACATAAAGGGTTCAATGCTATCGTTCTCAAAACAGCGTAAATCAAACTCAGAACTTGTGGCTTTGGTTTTTTGCTGCATCACGGACACATGATTCAATACAATCTCTTGTAAGTCTGACTGAAATCGATGTTTAAATATTTGATTGGCGCATATCAGTTCAGCTGTCGCAGAAAATAACGCAGCAGGCATTGGCAACGCTTCTAATACAGCCAATTGTTCAGTAGGTAGATCCGATTTTATTAAGTCTTTTTTAAGCATGGTTTCGCTACTTTTTTCAGGGTAAAGCTACGCAAAATGCTAACAAAATTAATCTGACATAAATCACAGAAACTTTCTAATATTAAATGCAGTTCATATTATATAAAAATATATACCAATGTAAGCGTCCGCTGAACCCCATGCCTATTTTTTAATTTGAGTTGGATTTCCAGCGATGTGGCAGTAATTCTTCAATCTGAGTCACTTTATGTGTCGGCAACCTTTTCAGCACATCACTTAAATAGGC